>NZ_SSOI01000052.1:0-7691 GCF_029873175.1 Pseudomonas sp. BN505 | reverse complement strand
TGGGGACGCAGCATCGGTACCGGCAATCCGGGCATTACCTTTTTCAACCGAGGTGGCGCGCCGCTGTCGTTCGATCCCCTATCACGCTTCGACCGCTCCATGAATGGCCACTTGCTGTTGTTCGGCCCGACTGGCGCCGGCAAGTCGGCCACCCTGGTTTCGATCCTGATGCAGGTCATGGCGGTGTATCGGCCGCGGCTATTTATCGTCGAGGCCGGCAACTCCTTTGGCCTGCAGGGCGACTACTTCGCCACACTCGGCTTGACCGTCAATAAGGTCCAACTCAAACCGGGCAGCGGCTTGAGCCTGGCCCCTTTCGCCGATGCCCGCCGACTGATCGAACGCCCCGACCAGGTCGCCAGCCTGTCGACCGAGGACCTGGATGAAGAAGCTTCGGACAGCGACGAGCAACGCGATGTGCTGGGCGAGCTGGAGATCACCGCCCGCCTGATGATCACCGGCGGCGAAGCCAAGGAAGAAGCGCGCCTTACCCGGGCAGACCGCAGTCTGATTCGCGAGTGCATCCTTGACGCCGCCAGGCACTGTGCGGCCAGCGACCAGCAGGTCATGACACGTCATGTCCGAGATGCGCTTCGCACGGTGGCCAGCGACGCCCATCTGCCCGACAAGCGTCGTGAGCGTGCCCAGGAAATGGCCGAGTCCATCGACCTGTTCTGCCAGGGCTTCGAGGGTGCGCTGTTTGACCGACCAGGCCCCCCCTGGCCGGAAAGCGATGTCACGATCGTCGACCTCGCCACCTATGCCCGCGAGGGCTATGAAGCACAGATGTCGATCAGCTACATCAGCCTGATGAACACGGTGAATAACCTCGCCGAACGCGACCAGTACCTCGGTCGTCCGATCATCATGGTCACCGACGAAGGCCACATCATCACCAAGAACCCGCTGTTGGCACCGTTCGTGGTCAAAGGCACCAAGATGTGGCGCAAGCTCGGCGCCTGGTTCTGGTTAGCAACGCAGAACCTGGCTGACTTCCCTGACGCGGCGCAGACCATGCTCAACATGATCGAGTGGTGGATCTGCCTGAACATGCCACCGGCGGAAATCGAAGAGATCGCTCGGTTCAAGAAGCTGACGCCAGCACAAAAGACCCTGCTGCTGTCGGCGAGCAAGGCCTCGGGCAAGTACACCGAGGGCGTGGTCTTGTCGAAGCAGCTGGAGACGCTGTTTCGCGCAGTCCCGCCGAGCCTCTACCTCGCCCTGGCCATGACCGAGCCCGAGGAAAAAGCCCAGCGCTGGCGGTTGATGGAAGCGCACCAGCTGTCCGAGCTGGAGGCTGCGCTGCAGATTGCGGCGGACATCGATCGCTTGCGCGGCATGTCCTGAACCTCGGAACACACGATGTTCTAAGCCTGCTGATCAATAAAAATCGACAGGAGCACATTTGTACTCCATTAGTGATTTAGGACAGATTGCAGTCCTGATCCTGCCGGCTGAAGAAACCGAAGGCACCAGTCTCGGTTTGTCCGTCCCCCTCCTCAGCCTGATCCGCGATGCTGCAACTCGGCGCATGGATGCACACCGTTGCCCCCTGCCGAGCGCTGCCGATGAACTTGACCGCCCCATGCCGAACGCCACAGCCGAGCAAACCTGGCCGAGCTCGCGCCTTCCTCGCGATCGCGTCGCTCATGGCTGCCGAGCAGTGCCTGGCGCTGACCACCCCCGCCATCATTGCCTCTGTCGCGTCGCTGCAGTGCCTGGAGTACCGCATCGTCGGGATCTGCTATTGGCTACTGTGTACGCCCTTCGGCTGCACGGTGCGAACCTCGCCCAAGGTCCGTCACTTCATTCCCGAGCTGGTGGTGTCGAGCTATTCCGACACCGGCAGTAACCCGTGGGGCGAGATGTCTGCTTTGTCGGCGCCGACCACCCTGTCGCAAGGCGGCGGCAACCTCATCACGCCCTCGCCGCAGCGCAACAACCTGCCGCGCTTCAAGAATGTCGACGGCATCGGACATCCTGGCGGCGCTGCACTGACTACCGTGGCACACAGCTTCGGCTATGCATGTCCAAGCGGGGCGGTGCCACTTGCGCCCTACTACCTCAGTACGCTCGATCCACTGGCCTGGCGCCACGCCATCCCCGAGTCCGTCTATCCGCAAGCGCTTATTCCGGGCATGCGTGAGATCGGTAGCCAAGCCCTCGGCAACATGTGGGGCAGCATTTACCCACGACAGGGTTTCCTGGTACAGCCCGACGACTTCAAGGCTGCCGCAGTGATGGCGCAGCGCGCCAGCGACTTCATCACCCGCGTTGGTCAGCCGCATGTGTATCTGCCGCTGCAGCCGATGCCATCGCCCGGCTATTGGCCGCCGCTGCCGGTGATGGAGAACAACATCAACAACCACCGTTGGCAGTTGCTCGCACCGATGATGCAGAGCACCTGCGCCATCTTCCCGAGCGCCACCGTCCAGAGTGCCGAGGGCGCCTACGCCTGGTCGTTGTGGCGGCCGTATCGCTGCTGCCAACGCATGGGGCAGACCTTCCTGTTCAGCATCGACTTTGATGGAGGCCAGTGATGAACACCCTCTCGTTCGGGTTGGTATGTCTCTTCGTATGCGCCGCCGGCCACGCCGCCGAGAATGGCTACCACCTGGGCGACCAAGCCCAAGTGTTGGACGACCGGGTGATGTACACCATCGGTGGCGGATCGGCGGCGGGCGCGCCCTCCTCGCTCTACCGCCCCAGCGGACTCGGCGTCGGCCTGTCCTGGCGCGCGAACATGATGTGCGGAAACATGAACCTCTCCAACACCCTGCAGAACCAGCTCAACGGTGCCACCCAGGGCTTCCAGCAGATCATGGGCAACGTCATCCAGAACGCCACCCAGGCGGTGATGTCGCTGCCGGCAATGATCATCCAGCGCGCCAACCCCGGGCTGTATGAACTGCTGAGCAACGGCGTACTGCAGGGACGCATCGACTTCGACCGCTCCAAACTCACCTGCCAGGCGATGGCGGCGAAGATGGCTGACAAGGTGGATCAGGCCGGTTGGGGAGCACTGGCGCAGAACCAGGAAATGCAGCACAACCTGGAGCAGTCCGACGGTGATGCCGTGAGTGCGGTGAAAGACACCGAATCCAACAACGGCAACAAGGGTGTCAGCTGGATTGGCGGGCAGAAAGCTGGCGGCCATGGCCAGGCGCCGATCCGGGTGACCGCGGACGTGGTTAAGGCGGGTTACAACCTTCTGCACAACCGTTCGGTCGAGGACACCTCGGCGGTCGGTTCAGGTTGTCAGAATGGCGCGATTTGCCAGGCTTGGTCGAGCCCCGACGAGGCAGCTGAGTGGGCCACTCGTGTGCTCGGCGAATCCGAGGTGGAGACCTGCGATGACTGCGAGGCGCTGCGCGTGAGCGCGGGTGCAGGGCTCACACCATTGATCCAGGAAACCTACACGCAGCACCTCGAGGGCTTGCAACGCATGTTGTCGGGCGCAGAAGAGCCCACCCCAGAAAACCTCGCCAAAGTCTCCAGCCCCTTGCTGCAGGTCTCGCGTGGCGTCATCGAGGGCCTACGCGATGACCCCGACCAGAACCTGCTGGCCCAACGTTTGGCCAGCGAGACCGCGTTGTCGAGCGCGATCTACAAAGCGATGCTGCTGCAGCGCACATTGCTCGCCGGTAGCCGAGAGCCCAATGTGGCGTCGGCGCAGCCCGCCACCACTGCCCTCAACGGCAATGTCGAAACCTTGGAGCGCGAGATCCGCCTGCTGCAAACGGAATTGCAGGTTCGCCAAGCCCTGGCCACCAACACCGCCAGCCTGGTCCTCGATCGCCACGCCGGCGGCGCCGATGCCTCACGCAATATCGACCAGCGCGATCCACGCCCAGACCGCCTGCAGCGAGCGGATCAGGGAAGGAGCACGCCATGATGCCGTTTTCTGTGAAAAGCTCGGTCGTTCGGGGCTTGCTGATCCTCGCCGTCATGATGGTCATGTTGCTGGTTGCCTCGATGGCGCTGCAATTGAGCGGGCCCCAGTTGGAATGGATCAAGAAGGCACGGGGGAGTACGCCGTTTCTCGCCTACTGGCGAGCCCTACTGTACACCCTGATTTTCGCCGGCTGGACCGCAGCACTCCGCTTGCGGCCAAGCTCGGAAGACCAGCAACGGTTATTACGCCTGGGCCTGATCGGTTTCGGTGCGATCGTCCTGGTCGAACTGTCGCGCTTGTGAGGTGCAGCCATGAACATGAGCACCAACAGCTACCTCGAATACTACCTGTCGCTGCTGGCGTGGATCATCAACAACGGCATCTGGAACACGCTGGCAGACACCGGGCTGTTCGCTGCGCCGTTTGGGGCGATCATCCTGCAGGAGTGGTTATCCGCCCGCCAACAGGGGGCCGACGAGGGCAACAAAGGCTTGCTGTCGATCCCCCGCGTCGAGAACCGACTGTGGATGAGCTACGTCGTCATCCTGTTTGGCTGCATGCCGTTTTTCCCGCTCAACCTGTCCTCCGTAACCTTCGACGGTGCGGCGAGCCAGCGCTGTGGTGTTTCCATGGCCAAGCCCGCCGACACGGCCTGGGGAACAACCTTCAACACGATCGGCGAGAAATCGGCGAATGTGCCGGTGTGGTGGTACCTGGTGCATGCCATGAGCAAGGGCATTACCGCCGCCGCCACAGCGTCGATTCCCTGCGCACCCGACATCCGCGCGATGCGGATGGAGATCGACAGTTCCCGGATCAACGACCAGGTGCTGCTGCAGGAAGTCGCCGATTTCACCCGCGACTGCTACGGCTTTTCACGCTCGAGGCTGTTTACCAACCGCCCTGAGCTGGACGAATCGCAGAGCTACGATGCGTCCTGGATTGGCTCGACATACCTGCTCAACACGCCTGGCTATTACGACACGGATCGCTCGCGCACGCCCCGGGTTGATTGGCCGTATGACGAGACGCGGGACACCTCCCTCCCTCGGTTGGACAATGGTGCGGGCTACCCGACCTGCAAGCAATGGTGGAGCGATGCCACAGTCGGGTTGCGCGATCGTCTGGTCGCCGAGGTCGATCCCAATCTGCTCACGCAGTTGCGCGGCTGGCTGACCGGGCGGAGCTCCACCGAAATCGAAGATGCCACCCTGCGTGAACTGGTTAGCCCGCACCAGCAGTCATTGAGCATGGCGCCTGGTCAGGTATTCCAGGACTACGGCAGCAGTGCTCGCGGCGGCTCATTGACCCAGGGGCTCAACAATCTCGCCACCAACACCGGCCTGGCTCTGGGCTCGTTCAGCAACTTCCCTGCGATGAATGCGCTACGCGCTGCACTGCCAATGGTGCAGGCCTTCCTGATCATGGGCACGATCATCAGCTTGCCGTTGGTGCTGCTGATCAGTACCTATCAGCTCAAAGCACTCATGACGGTCACCTTCGCGCTGTTCACGCTGCACATGTTGACGTTCTGGTGGGAGCTGGCCCGCTGGATCGACTCGAGCATGCTGGACACGCTGTACCACCAGGTCTCTGCCACGGACCAGGCGCTAATGTCATTGCCAACGGCAGGATTCATGGATGGGACGGTCACCGCACAGGTGATCGAGTACGTTATGGGCGCAATGTTTTTGGTGCTGCCGATGTTCTTTCTGGGAGTTATGAGTTGGGCGGGATACAACGTTGGCAGCAGCGTTCAGAGCCTTCTTACTCAAGGTGCAGAGAGTGCCAAACTCCAAGCTGGGAAGGGAACATCACAAGTTGTTGGAGGCGTACAAAAGCTCAAGTAATCAGTTAACGAAGTGATCCGTGTTCGTCGTACATTTCTGGATACTTGAAACGATGCTGAGGATGGCTAACCTCGAATACATCGGGCTCATCATCATTCGCTTCAATAGGCAGCGCGGCAAACGCCCATAGGGCTACAATTCCGACCGCCAGGAAGAACGCAACTGATGCGACAGCAAGCAAAAGAACTACCTTGACAATTTGCATTCCGAGCCGGCGATACCCAAACGGAACGCTCGCCAACATCGGTGAATGCAGCACTCTGGCTTCCAGCTGATTCACCAATCGACCCGCGCGAGTTGCGGTACGAATCAAATACTTGCCGAAAGAAGTACGGCTGAGGTTTGAAGACGCTGGAGTCGCCATTTTCCTACCTCCATTTACTTCACCGCACGTGCGGTCAAACCGCTTTTAACAATTTGGATCCAAGCCTTAGCTTACTCCTCTCCTGCGGATTTCCATGACCGTTGATCACCTGGTTTACGCTGCTGATCGCCAGTGGCACTGCATGGATTGATGCAGTGCATTCTTCTGAAAATCACCATTGACGTTATGCCGACCCGCTTGATAAACCGGACAGGCAAGCGCTGGAAAACCAGCACCCCAGGTGGCCACAACCTTCAAGGCCACATCACTCCCGTGATGGTTGTCCCAAGGGCGATTAGCGTTCGGCGGCTCGCCCGGTTACCGCTCCCGCGGTGATGAGCGCTCTTTCACATCTGCCTCACGGAGCCCTGCTCCGTTGAAGCTCCATTTCCATTTCCGTGCTGGGAATTCTTCCCGCATGGGTGGTATTCCTCCGCACTACCTGGAGGAACTCACCATGTTGCGCTTCACAGGAACTGAACTTCATGCTGTTTTGACTGAAGCGGCCGTCATCGGCTGCCGAGTCATCCTGGTCAAAGACCACGGTGTCTACCTCATGTCCGAGTTCGGCGAAAGCAAACCCGACGGAGGTAGCCGCAAACACATTGCCTACGCCATGGGTTGCAACCCTGACGTCGACGACTTTGACGCCTGGTGGAATCGCGCACGCAGTGAATTCGGCGGCGACGATTTTGCCGAGTACTTCGACCTTGATGATCCCGTTCTGGAAAGCCTACGCGGCACCAGCGGGTCGCTCGTAATCGAGGCCACATCCACCCACTTGTACATTGCTGCAGAGATTGCCCCCTCCGGGAGGTCCTGAACGCTCTCGCAACACCCACGATGTCCCAGGAAAGCACGAGCCTGTGTTTCTCTGGGATATCGCTCATTTCAATCTCTACGCCAACAACAGCGAGCCATTCATCTGGAATTTTGGGATGGAAAGCCTTCGCTGGAAGCGGCTGGAAACTCGACCTGCTCGGTGCCCTAGGTTGGGCATTGACCCCACGGGCAAGCGCGTTTTAATTCTTAGGCACGCCCAGTTCACAGTGTGAGTTGTGGCGATGGGACTTCCCCCGAGTTGTTCGTGAAGCCATCGCAGGATCAGCTCCCGGGAGGCACCAGTGTCCAGGAAGAACCGCTCCTTACCTGCCGTTGTCCTGAGCCCAGGCGTATGGCAATTCATCGCTGAGGTGGGTACGGCTACTGACGCAGTCGAGCAATCAGGGCTGCGCTTGCAAGCCGTCTTGGGAATCGCCTTGGTTTCAGTAAGTGGTCGCCGTCTGCGCCAGTCGCTTGAGTTACCACTTGGTCAAGCTTCCAAGAACGACTCACGCTCATCGACGGCTGCCACTCAGCTACTGGTAACTCACATCACGCCAAAGACCGGCCCTGTTTTCCTGCACATCAGATTGCCACATGAGATCGGTGTGGACATCTCATCGACCTGAACACCCACCCTACCCCTGTCCACTTACCCCACCGGGAACCCTTCCCGGCCGGGCAGCGTTCCCCTTCTTTGACTGGAGAACGTCATGTCCGATATCTACCTGGACGTCACCAACAAGATTGTCAGTGCCCT
>NZ_SSOI01000051.1:0-31624 GCF_029873175.1 Pseudomonas sp. BN505 | reverse complement strand
TACTCGGTGTCGTTGGCCAGTTGCAGCGCCTCGGCTTCGTCCTTGAACGGGATCAGGCACACCACCGGGCCAAAGATTTCTTCCTGGGCAATGCGCATCTTGTTGTTCACGTCGGCGAATACGGTGGGCTGGATGAACTGCCCCTTGGCCAGGTGCGCAGGCAGGTTGGCCGGGCGCTCCAGGCCCCCGGCGACCAGGCGTGCACCTTCTTCGATGCCAATGCGGATGTACCCGGTGACCTTGTCATAGTGCTGCTGGGTGATCATCGAACCGACCTGGGTTTTCGGGTCGGTCGGGTCACCTACGATCAGGCGCTTGGCGCGCGCCGCAAACTCTGCGACAAACTGCGGGTACACGCTTTCCTGGATGAAGATGCGGCTGCCGGCGGTGCAGCGCTCGCCGTTCAGCGAGAAGATGGTGAACAGCGCGGCGTCCAGCGCACGCTCAAGGTCTGCGTCTTCGAAGATCAGCACGGGCGACTTGCCGCCCAGTTCCATCGAGTACTTTTTAAGGCCTGCGGTCTGCATGATCTTCTTGCCGGTGGCGGTACCGCCGGTGAAGGAAATGGCGCGCACATCGGGGTGGCGGACCAGGGCATCGCCGGCGGTAGCGCCGTAACCCTGGATCACGTTCAGCACCCCGTTGGGGATGCCGGCTTCTACCGCCAGGCGGCCCAGTTCGTTGGCGGTCAGCGGCGACAGCTCGCTCATCTTCAGCACGGCGGTGTTGCCCAGCGCCAGGCACGGCGCAGTCTTCCAGGTAGCCGTCATGAACGGCACGTTCCATGGGCTTACCAGGCCGCACACACCCACCGGCTGGTACAGGGTGTAGTTGAGCATCTGGTCGTCGACCGGGTAGGTATGGCCGTCCATGCGCGTGCACACTTCGGCGAAGAAGTCGAAGTTGTGCGAGGCACGCGGGATCAGCACGTTCTTGGTCTGGTGGATCGGCAGGCCGGTGTCGAGGGTTTCCAGCTCGGCGAGTTTCGGCACGTTCTGCTCAATCAGCTCACCCAGCTTGCGCATCAGCCGGGCACGTTCCTTGGCCGGGGTGTTGGCCCACTTGGGGAAGGCTTCCTTGGCCGCAGCCACAGCCTGGGCCACTTCCTCGGCGCCGCCGCTGGCGACTTCGCAGATGGCGTCGCCGGTGGCCGGGTTGTAGTTGACGAAGGTGTCTTTGCTCTCGACCTCACGGCCGTTGATCCAGTGCTTGATCATGCTGCTCATGCCTTGTTGTTCTTGAAGAAGTCAGCTTCGCTGACGATACGGTTGACCAGGCGACCGACGCCTTCCACTTCCACCACCACTTCGTCACCCGGCACCACATCGGCCAGGCCTTCTGGCGTGCCGGTGGCGATCATGTCGCCCGGTTGCAGGGTCATGAAGCTGGAGAAGTATTCGATGAGGTGCGGGATGTCGAAGATCATGTCCGCGGTGGTGCCTTCCTGCTTCAGCTCACCGTTGATCCAGGTGCGCAGCTTCAGGTTGCTGACGTCTGGCACATCGGCCGCATCGACGATCCACGGGCCGACCGGGGTGGTGGCGTCGCGGTTTTTTACCCGCAGGTTGGGGCGGTAGTAGTTTTCCAGGTAGTCGCGGATGGCGTAGTCGTTGCACACGGTGTAGCCGGCAACGTAGGCCAGGGCGTCCTCACGCTTGACGTTCTTCGCCGCTTTGCCGATCACCGCCACCAGCTCGCACTCGTAGTGCATGTATTCGACGTTGTCCGGGCGCCAGGTGACCTGGTTGTGGCCGGTGTAGGTGCCTGGCGACTTGATGAAAGCCAACGGTTCAGTGGGCGGCGCGAAGGCCAGCTCCCTGGCGTGGTCGGCGTAGTTCAGGCCCAGGGCGAACATGCTGCCGGTGGCGGGTGGCAGCCAGGTGACCTGGTCCTGATGGACCAGGCGGCCGTCGGCAAGGCGCAGGTGATCGTCTTCGACCGTGACATCGTGGGCCTGGCCGTCGAACTGGATACGGGCGTGTTTCACAGGTAATTCCTCACTCGGCGACGATGTGGTTGGTCAGCTTGCCCAGGCCGTCGATCTCGATGTCGACGCGGTCACCTGGCTGTACATCGGCGCGGCCCTCGGGGGTTCCGGTGATCAGGATGTCGCCGGCGTGCAGGGTCATGAACTCGCTGATTTCGGCAATCAGCTGCGCCACCGTGCGTACGCAGTTGGCGGTGTTGTTGTGCTGGCGCAGTTCGCCGTTCACATACAGACGCAGGCCCAGGGCATCGGGGGTGGGCACTTGGCTGGCGGGTACCAGTTCAGGGCCGACCGGGCAAAAACCATCACGGCACTTGGCCTTGACTGCTGGGCGGTAGTAGCTGTCTTCGGGCAGGCTCACTTCGTTGACGATGGTGTAGCCCGCCACATGCTCCAGGGCATCGGCCACGCTGACGCGGCTGGCGTCCTTGCCAATCACCACTCCCAGCGCCGGGCCGGGTTGCACGCGCTGCACGCCGGCCGGGAATACCACCTGGCCTTCATGCTGGTTGCGGGTGTTCGGGGTTTTGACGAACAACACCGGCTTGACCGGCAGTTGCTTGTACGGTGCTTCCACGAACGCCGCTTGGTGCTGCTGCAGCAAACCCTGGTAGTTCAGCGCGACGCCGAACAGGGTGCCGCTGGCAACGTCATGCAGGGCATGGCTCATGCTCTTCTCCTGGCAGTGCAGGGCGGTGGCCGTCCTGCGGATTTCGTTAATGTGTTAATGTTATAGTTAATATGTTAACGATGGTCAAGGGGTGGCCAGTGGCGCCTGCCGGTAAGGCAAGGCACCATGGGCCATCGTCAACAGGGTCAAGCGATTTGCGAGCAAGCAGCCATGAGCGACCGGCATCCGATACCGAACATCAATATTGGCCAGGTTTACGACCAGCGCTACAGCGACAGCGAGGTGCATTACGACCGGCTGGGCAACCTGGCGGGCTTTTTCGGGCGCAACATGCCGGTGCACCGGCATGACCGGTTTTTCCAGGTGCATTACGTGAAGTCGGGCACAGTACGGGTGTATCTGGATGACCAGCAGTACATCGAGGCCGGGCCGATGTTCTTCCTCACGCCACCCACGGTGGCGCACGCGTTCGTCACCGAAGCTGACAGCGACGGGCATGTGCTGACGGTGCGCCAGCAACTGGTGTGGCAATTGATCGAAGCCGACGCCAGCCTGCTGCCGGCGGGCATGCAGGTGCAGCCAGCCTGTGTGGCGCTGGGCAACCTGCCGGCCGAATACAAGGCCGAGGCGCAGCGCCTGCAAGGCTGGCTGGACGCGTTGAGCGACGAGTTTGCCACGCAGCAACCGGGTCGCGAGGCGGCGTTGCAGTCGCTGACCCGCCTGATCATGATCAGCCTGCTGCGGCTGTGCCCCAACTCGCTGGAATCGACCCCGGCGCGGCATGAAGACCTGAAGATCTTCCACCGTTTCAATGCCCTGATCGAAGCGCATTACCTTGAGCATTGGCCGCTGGCCCGCTACGCGCAGCAGATTGGCGTGACCGAGGCACGGCTGAACGATGTGTGCCGGCGCATCGCCGACTTGCCATCCAAGCGCCTGGTGCTGGAACGGCTGATGCAGGAGGCCAAGCGTTTGCTGTTGTTTTCCGGCAGCACGGCCAACGAAATCTGTTACCAGCTCGGCTTCAAGGACCCGGCCTATTTCAGCCGCTTCTTCAACCGCTACGCCAAGCTCACACCCGGGGAGTACCGCCAGCGGCAGGCAGAATTGCAGTGAAATGGCCATGGCGGCTCACCCGGGTGCTGTTGTTGTTTACAGCCGATGGTCGCAGCCCGCGCGCCGGGCTTGAATGGGTTTTCCGTGGAACAGATTGCACTTTCCATCGTGCATGCCCTTAAATTCGTGAATTGAGAAAAAGCCACAGGTTTGACCATGACCAAGACGCAACCTTCGCTCACGCTAAGCCTGTTGCAGGCCCGAGAAGCCGCGATGGCATTTTTCAGGCCGCTGTTGAACCAGCACGACCTGACCGAGCAGCAATGGCGGGTAATCCGCATCCTCAAGCAGCACGGCGAGCTGGAGAATTACCAGTTGGCGGAGCTGGCCTGCATCCTCAAGCCGAGCATGACCGGGGTACTGGGGCGCCTGGAGCGGGACGGGCTGGTGCGGCGGCAGAAGGCCGCGCAGGACCAGCGACGGGTGTTCGTCAGCCTGACCGAAAGAGGGGAGGCGTGCTTTGCCTCGATGAAGGAAGGCATGGAGGCCAACTACCAGAAGATTCAGGCGCAGTTTGGTGAAGAGAAGCTGCAGCAGCTGATGGGGTTGTTGAATGACCTGAAGCGCATCGCGCCATAACGTTTTTCTGGTCTTGTCGGAGCGGCCTTGTGCCGCGAATGGGCTGCGCAGCAGCCCCGGCGATTTCTGCGGTAAAGCAAAAATTTGGGGCCGCTTCGCAGACCATTCGCGGCACGAGGCCACTCCTACAGGGCACCGCGGCGAGTTAATCAGTACTCCCAGAAAATCCGCTGCAGCTCTTTGCTGTCCTGGGTCTTGGTCATGGCGACCATCGCCAGAATCCGCGCCTTCTGCGGGTTCAGGTCGTGGGCCACGACCCAGTCGTTCTTGTCATCCGGCTGTTCGGCGTTGCGCAGCACGAAACCACCCTGGTTGACGTGCGACGAGCGGATGATCTGCACGCCGTTCTTGCGCAGTTCCTGCAACGCCGGCACCACCCGCGACGACACCGAACCGTTGCCGGTACCGGCATGGATCAGCGCCTTGGCACCGTTCTGCGCCAGCGCCTTGTAGGCGGTGTCGCTCACGTTGCCATAGCCATAGGCAATGTCCACCTGTGGCAGGCTGCTGATCTGCTTGATGTCGAACTCGGAATTGACCGTGTGGCGTTTGGCCGGCAGGCGGAACCAGTAGGATTTGCCTTCCACCACCATGCCCATCGGGCCCCAGGCGCTCTTGAAGGCTTCAGTCTTGATGTTGACCGACTTGCTCACGTCACGGCCCGACTGGATCTCGTCGTTCATGGTCACCAGCACGCCCTTGCCGCGCGACTGCTTGTCGCCGGCCACGGCCACGGCGTTGTACAGGTTGAGCATGCCGTCGGCAGACATGGCGGTGCCCGGGCGCATCGAGCCGACCACCACGATTGGCTTGTCGGTCTTTTCCACCAGGTTGAGGAAGTAGGCGGTTTCTTCGAGGGTGTCGGTGCCGTGGGTAATGACGATGCCGTCGACGTCCTTGCTCTCGGCCAGTTCGGCAACCCGCTTGCCGAGCTTGAGCAAGTCCTCGTTGGTGATGCTTTCAGAGGCGATCTGCATCACTTGCTCGCCGCGTACGTTGGCGATGTCGGCCAGTTCCGGCACGCCGGCAATCAGCTTGTCGATGCCCAGCTTGGCAGCCTGGTAGGTGGCGCTGTTGGCCGCGCTGGCGCCGGCGCCGGCAATGGTGCCGCCAGTGGCGAGGATGACCACGTTGGCCAGCTTCTGCTGGTTTTCAGCTTCTTTGGCAGAGGCGGTGGTTGGCAGGATCAGCAGCAGGGCGAGTGCGCTGGGGGCGAAGGTTTTAAGTGCGGCATTCATCGTTATTGTTCTCTCTCTTCCTAGTGAGATAGTTATTGAGTCGCGCAGGGCTTCAGGCATGTTTCGTACCAGCTTGCGCGGACGGCTCTTTGTGTGGGAGCGGCCTTGCGTCGCGATGGGGTGCGCAGCGGCCCCGGAATGCTGTGTTCAGCACACATTGCCGGGGCTGCTGCGCAGACCATCGCGACACAGGGCCGCTGCTGCAAAGGGCATCCTTCCATTCGCAATTCCGAACAAGCATAGGAAAAGGTGTTCGGTTTTCCGGAAAAATCTGGATAATCGGCACAGCAGTGCTTTGACCTTCGAAATCAAACGGATTTGACAAACCCCGGTCCTGTTTCCATAGTTAGTCAACGCAAACGTTTGCGATCCGATAAAAAACACAAGATTCGGAGTCATCGTCCATGAAACTGCCGTTCCCCGGTCGTCTGCTGGCCCTCGCTGTCGTTTCCTCCCTTTCCCTCGCCCTGCCATTGTCTGCCGCCCATGCCGAAGATAAGCCCAAGGTCGCCCTGGTGATGAAGTCACTGGCCAACGAATTCTTCCGCACCATGGAAGACGGCGCCAAGGACTACCAGAAAACCCACGCCAACGAATTCGACCTGGTCGCCAACGGCATCAAGAACGAGACCGACACTGGCGAACAGATCCGCATCGTCGAGCAGATGGTCAATTCCGGCGCCAAGGCGCTGGTGATTGCCCCGGCTGATTCCAAGGCGCTGGTGTCGGTGGTGAAGAAGGCCATGGACCAGGGCGTGGTGGTGATCAACATCGACAACCGCCTGGACCCTGATCTGCTCAAGAGCAAAGGCATCAGCGTGCCGTTCGTTGGCCCCGACAACCGCAAGGGCGCGCGCCTGGTGGGCGACTACCTGGCGAACGAGAAGCTCAAGGCCGGCGACCAGGTGGGCATCATCGAAGGGGTGCCGACCACCACCAACGCCCAGCAGCGCACCGCCGGCTTCAAGGACGCCATGGATGCCGCGCAGATGAAAATCGTCTCGGTACAAAGCGGCAATTGGGAAATCGACAAAGGCAACGCCGTCGCCGCCGCCATGCTCAACGAATACCCCGAGCTGAAAGCCTTGCTGGCCGGCAACGACAGCATGGCGCTGGGCGCCGTGTCTGCCGTGCGCGCCGCCGGCAAGACCGGCCAGGTGCAAGTGGTGGGCTATGACAACATCAACGCCATCAAGCCGATGCTTGCCGATGGTCGCGTGCTTGCCACCCTCGATCAGGCTGCCAGCCAGCAGGCGGTGTACGGCATCCAGGCTGCGCTGAAAATGGTCAAGGGCGAGAAGCCTGATGTGGATGCCGACAACGTCATCCAGACCCCGGTCGAACTCATCACCAAGAAGCCCTGACGCTGCCAGGAGAAACGGCCATGGCTGCATCGGCCCATGAAGTGGTGCTGTCCGCCAGCGGGCTGGGCAAGACCTACGCCCAGCCCGTGCTCGGCGAGGTCAGCCTGAGCCTGCGGGCCGGCGAAGTGCTGGCCCTGACCGGCGAGAACGGCGCGGGCAAGAGTACGCTGTCCAAGCTCATTAGCGGCCTGGAGGTGCCCACCAGCGGGCGCATGACCTACCGCGGCCAAGCCTATGCGCCTGCCAGCCGCAGCGAGGCCGAGCGCCTGGGTGTGCGCATGGTCATGCAGGAGCTGAACCTGCTGCCGACGCTGACCGTGGCGGAAAACCTGTTTCTCGACAACCTGCCCAGCCGTTTCGGCTGGATCAGCCACAAGCGCCTGCGCCAGCTGGCCACCGCCGCCATGGCGCAGGTAGGGCTCGATGCCATCGACCCGGATACCCCGGTGGGCGAACTGGGCATTGGCCATCAGCAGATGGTCGAGATTGCCCGCAACCTGATCGGCGACTGCCATGTGCTGATCTTCGATGAGCCCACCGCGATGCTCACCGCGCGCGAGGTGGAGCTGCTGTTCACCCAGATCGAGCGCCTGCGCCAGCGTGGCGTGGCCATCGTCTACATTTCCCACCGCCTGGAAGAACTGCAGCGTGTTGCACAGCGCATCGTCGTGCTGCGCGACGGCAAGCTGGTGTGCGACGAGCCAATCCAGCGCTACAGCAGTGCCGAACTGGTCAACCTGATGGTCGGCCGCGAGCTGGGCGAGCATATCGACCTGGGCCGGCGGCAGATCGGCGCGCCGTTGCTCAAGGTCGACAAGCTCAGCCGTGCTGACAAGGTGCGCGAGGTGTCGTTTGAGGTCAGGGCAGGGGAGATCTTCGGCATTTCCGGCCTGATCGGTGCCGGCCGTACCGAGCTGTTGCGGCTGATCTACGGCGCCGACCGTGCCGACAGTGGCAGCATCGCGCTCGGCCAACCACTACAAACCGTCACCATCGACTCGCCCAAGGCTGCCGTAAAGGCGGGTATCGCGCTGATTACCGAAGACCGCAAAGGCGAGGGCCTGCTGTTGACGCAGTCGATCAGCGCCAACATCGCCTTGGGCAACCTGGGCGCGGTGTCACGCGCTGGCGTGCTTGACGGCCAGGCAGAGCAGGCCTTGGCCGAGCGCCAGATCCAGGCCATGCGTATTCGCAGTGCCGGCGCCCACCAGGTTGTGGGCGAGCTGTCTGGCGGCAACCAGCAGAAGGTGGTGATTGGCCGCTGGCTGGAGCGCGACTGCCAGGTGCTGCTGTTCGACGAGCCCACCCGAGGCATCGACGTGGGTGCCAAGTTCGACATCTATGGCCTGCTGGCCGAACTGGCGCGCCAGGACAAGGCGCTGGTGGTGGTGTCCAGCGACCTGCGCGAGCTGATGCTGATCTGCGACCGCATCGCCGTGCTGTCGGCCGGTCGCCTGATCGACACCTTCGAGCGTGATCATTGGAGCCAGGACCAGCTGCTGGCCGCAGCCTTTGCCGGTTATCAGAAACGTGACGCACTGCTGCACGATGCAGCCCCCAGGATGGACGCATGAAAACCACCCCGCTCGATAGCCAAGGCGCCGCCCCTGTGCGCCGCACTGGCACCTACTTTGGCCTGGGCACCTACCTGGGCCTGGCTGGCGCCTTGCTGGCGATGATTGTGTTGTTCTCGTTCCTCAGCAGCCACTTCTGGTCTTACAACACCTTCAGTACCTTGGCCAACCAGATCCCCGACCTGATGGTGCTGGCGGTGGGCATGACCTTTGTACTGATCATCGGCGGAATCGACCTGTCGGTGGGCTCGGTGCTGGCCCTGGCGGCTTCTGCCGTGAGTGTGGCCATCCTCGGCTGGGGCTGGGACCCGCTGCCCTCGGCGCTGCTGGGCATGGCCGTGGCCGCACTGGCCGGCAGCATTACCGGCGGCGTTACGGTGGCCTGGCGTATTCCGTCGTTCATCGTCTCGCTTGGCGTGCTGGAAATGGCCCGCGGCCTGGCCTACCAGTTCACCGACTCGCGCACCGCCTATATCGGCGATGCCTATGCGTGGTTTTCCAACCCGGTTGCCTTTGGTATTTCGCCAGCGTTCATCATTGCCTTGCTGGTGATCGTACTGGCCCATCTGGTGCTGACCCGCACGGTGTTCGGCCGCTACCTGATCGGCATCGGTACCAATGAAGAGGCGGTGCGCCTGGCAGGTATCGACCCGCGCCCGTACAAAGTGCTGGTGTTCGCCCTGATGGGGCTGCTGGCAGGCCTGGCCGCGCTGTTCCAGATATCGCGCCTGGAGGCGGCCGACCCCAATGCCGGCTCCGGCCTGGAGCTGCAGGTGATCGCCGCCGTGGTGATCGGCGGCACCAGCCTGATGGGCGGGCGTGGCTCGGTCATCAGCACCTTCTTTGGCGTACTGATCATCTCGGTACTGGCCGCCGGGCTGGCTCAGATTGGCGCCAGCGAGCCGACCAAACGCATCATCACCGGGGCGGTGATCGTCATCGCCGTGGTGCTCGACACTTACCGCAGCCGGCGTGCAGCCCGGCGGAACTGACAATATGGCAACCATCAAAGACGTCGCGGCACTGGCGGGCATTTCCTACACGACTGTGTCCCATGTACTGAACAAGACCCGACCGGTGAGCGAACACGTGCGGCAGAAGGTTGAAGCCGCCATTATCGAGCTGGACTACGTGCCCAGCGCGGTGGCGCGTTCACTGAAGGCGCGCAGCACGGCCACCATCGGCCTGTTGGTGCCCAATAGCGTCAACCCATACTTCGCCGAGCTGGCACGTGGCATTGAAGACGCGTGTGAGCGCAACGGCTACTGTGTAATTTTGTGCAACTCCGATGACAACCCACAGAAGCAGCGCAGTTACCTGCGCGTGCTGCTGGAAAAGCGCATCGACGGCCTGGTGGTGGCCTCGGTGGGCCAGGACAGCGACCTGCTGCAAAGCCTGGCCTGCGTGCGCACGCCAATGGTTATCGTCGACCGTGAGCTGGAAGGCGTGGATGCCGACCTGGTGCGCATCGACCACGAACACGGCGCCTACCTGGCCACCCAGCATCTGCTGGAGCTTGGCCACCGCGATGTCGCCTATATTGGCGGCCCGGCAGAAACCGGGGTTACCCAATTGCGTCTGAACGGCTTCCGCCGCGCCATGGCCGAAGCCGGCGTGCCGGTGCTGGGCAGCCGTGTGCTGCACTGCGACTTCACCAGCCCGGGTGGGCACGCAGCAGCGGCGCAGGTGCTGGAGGGTAAACGGCCCACGGCGATTTTTGCCGGCAACGACATGATCGGTTTCGGCGTGCTGCGTGCTGCGGCCGAACGCAATATCAGCGTGCCCGGCGAGCTGTCGGTGATCGGCTTCGACGACATCGAGCTGAGCCGCTACGTGTATCCGCCGTTGACCACCGTGGGCCAGTCGATTCGCGAGCTGGGCGAGAGCGCCGCCTCACTGTTGCTGACACGTATAGGAACACCCCGGCAAGGTGCGGCGGAGCAACGCATTGTGGCCCCGCGCATCGTGCTGCGTGAGTCCACCGGGCCGCGCCCGGACTTGTTCAACGATTACCGCTAACGCTAAGGAAACGTCATGAATGCCAAGGTTGTGGTGGTCGGCAGCCTCAATATGGACCTGGTGGCCCGCGCCCAGCGCCTGCCCCGGGCCGGCGAAACACTCCCCGGCGAAAGCTTTTTCACCGTGCCGGGCGGCAAAGGCGCAAACCAGGCCGTGGCGGTGGCGCGGCTCGGCGGCAGCGTGGCGATGATCGGCAACGTGGGTGACGATGACTATGGCCGGCAACTGCACCGGGCCCTGTATGTCGAGGGCATCGATTGCCAGGGCGTCAGCACCTGCCCAGGGGTGTCCAGCGGTGTGGCACTGATTACCGTGGATGCTGCCAGCCAGAACTGCATCGTCATCATTCCTGGCGGCAACGGCCTGCTGACGCCGCAGTCGGTACAGCGCTTTGATGCGTTGCTGCAGGCGGCCGAGGTGGTCATCTGCCAGCTGGAAGTACCGGCCGACACCGTGGCCTGGACCCTGACGAGGGCGCATGAACTGGGCAAACAGGTGATCCTGAACCCGGCGCCGGCCACCGGCCCCTTGCCGGCGGACTGGTTTGCGCGCATCGATTACCTCACGCCTAACGAAAGCGAGGCCGAAGCCCTGACCGGGGTGCCGGTGACCGACCAGGACAGCGCCCGGCGCGCCGGTGAGCGCCTGCTTCAGCTGGGGGCGGGCAAAGTGATCATCACCTTGGGCGCGCAAGGGGCCTTGCTAGTGACTGCCAAGGGCCACCAGCACTTCCCGGCGCCTGTGGTGCAACCGCTGGACACCACTGCTGCTGGCGATACCTTCATTGGCGGCTTTGCTGCCGGGCTGGTTCGGGGGCTGGAGGAGGGCGAGGCCATTGCCTTTGGCCAGCGTGCCGCCGCCTTGTCGGTTACCCGTGCCGGTGCCCAGCCGTCCATTCCCTACCTGGCGGAGCTGACACCATGAAGAAAACCCCCTTGCTGAACGTTGCCCTGTCGCGGGTCATTGCCGGCATGGGGCATGGCGATATCCTGGTGATCGGCGATGCCGGGCTGCCGGTGCCGCCGGGCGTGGAAATGATCGACCTTGCCATCACGCCCGGTCTGCCGGATTTCGCCAGCGTTTTGCGGGTAGTGCTGAGCGAGTTGCAGGTAGAGCGGCATGTGCTGGCTGAAGAAATGCAGAAAGTGGTGCCGCCGGCGCTGGTAGAGATCGAGCGGTTGAAGGGCAAGCTGGGCAAGCGCGAATGGCTGAGCCATGAAAATTTCAAGGTGCTGTCGCGCAGTGCCCGCGCGGTGGTGCGCACCGGTGAGTGCCAGCCCTACAGCAACATCGCCCTCATCTCCGGCGTCACTTTCTGAACGCGGGGGCTTTGCCCTCGATCGCCTGCAAGCCAGCTCCCACAGGGGTGTCGCGCTGTACCTGTGGGAGCTGGCTTGCAGGCGATTGGGCCGCAGCGCGGCCCCGGAACCCTCTACCCAGGCAACAGGAGTGCCCCTATGCTCAAGCCCCTGCTACAAGGAATCGCCTTCATGGCCACAGCCACCACCCTCCAGGCGGCCCCCATCGACTTGATCATAGACACCGACCCCGGCGCCGACGACGTGGTCGCGCTGTTCCTGGCCATGGCCTCGCCTGACGAGCTCAATATCCGTGCCATCACCACCGTGGCCGGCAACGTGCGCCTGGATAAAACCTCGCGCAACGCCCGCCTGGCCCGCGAATGGGCGGGCCGCGAAGACATTCCTGTGTATGCCGGCGCCGGCCGCCCACTGGTGCGCACACCCATCTACGCCGCCGACGTTCATGGCGAAGAAGGCCTTACCGGTGTGCAGGTGCACGAGCCGAAAGCGGCCCTGGCCCAGGGGAATGCCGTGCAATTCCTGGTCGATACCCTCGGCGCAGCCAAACCGCACAGCATCACCGTCGCCATGCTCGGCCCGCAGACCAATCTGGCCCTGGCATTGATCCAGCGCCCGGACATCGCTCAGGGCATCAAGGAGGTGGTGGTCATGGGCGGCGCCCACTTCAATGGCGGCAACATCACCCCGGCAGCAGAATTCAACCTCTACGCAGACCCGCACGCCGCCGAAGTGGTGCTGGCCAGCGGTGTACCACTCACCTACCTGCCGCTGGACGTCACCCACAAGCTGCTGACCAGCGACGCCCGCCTGAAACAACTGGCAGCCGTGAACAATCAGGCCAGCAAGCGCGTGGTCGATATCCTCAATGCCTACATCACCCACGACATGGACCTGTACGGCATGCCCGGGGGGCCGGTGCATGACGCCAGCGTCATTGCCTACCTGTTGAAGCCAGAGCTGTTCAGCGGCCGACGCATCCATATGAGCATCGACAGCCGTGAAGGCCCGACCTTCGGCCAGACCATTGCCGACTGGTACGGCGTACTCAAGCAGCCGGCGAATGTGCTGTGGGTGGAGCAGGGCGATGCCCAGGGGCTGTTCGACCTGCTCAGCGCACGTCTGGCGCGATTGGAATAGCCGCGTGCGGCGCGTAGCGCTCGAACACCTGGTCGATGAAGCTGCGTGCCGCCTCGGCGCCGTTGTCCCGTACCAACAGGTCGATGGCGATCAACAGCAATTCTTCCGGTGTGCCAGGGCTGTACGCGCTCTGGCCCTCGGCCCATTTGACCTTGATGTCGGCATCGATGCTGTGGGTACTCATGAAAAGCTCTCGCTGGGGGCCCGGAACGAAGGGGGAGCACCTGACCCTGGTGCTCGATGGAGGCGGGATGCGCTCCACTTCTTGCAGCAAATCATGGCTTTGCGCCAGTGACTGTGCGCGCTAAGCATATGGCAAACGCAGGGGGTTGTGCAAAATCCGGTCACGATTGCTTTTCGCCTCGGTGCTAGAGTTCAGGCAGACTTGACCGGTTTTGCAACGAATACTGAGCGGAGCTGTCGGAACAGACAGTTCCCGGACCCATTTAGGAGGCTTCATGTTCCGTACCCGTGCTTACCTGGCAACCCTGGCGGTGGCTGCTGTCCTGGCTGGTTGCAGCACAGGTGGCAACGCTGGTGGCGATGCGCCGGCCGCATCGGCTGGCAACGATGGCCGCTGCGAAGCCAGCGGCGCCGATTTTGCCATTGGCAAACCAGGCAGCGCCGAGCTGCTGGAGCAGGCGCGCAAGGGCAGTGGCTCGCAGACAGCACGCATCCTCAAGCCGCACGATGTAGTAACCCTGGAATACCGCTCCGACCGCCTGAACCTGAACGTGGACGAGCAAGGCAAGGTAACCCGCGTCAACTGCGGTTGATGCAGCTCCAAAGGCCCATGCGGCCCCTGTAGGAGCGGCCTCGTGCCGCGAAAGGGCCGCAAAGAGCAGCGTATACCGCCTGGTAAGCGCCCATAAAAAAACCCGCCACAAGGGCGGGTTTTTTCACAGCTTCCGAATTACTCCGGACGAACCTGTGCAGCCTGCATGCCCTTCTGACCGCGCTCGGCGACGAAGGAAACTTGCTGACCTTCTTTCAGGCTCTTGAAGCCGTCGGATTCGATGGCCTTGAAGTGAACGAACAGGTCGTCGCCGCCGCCTTGTGGGGTGATGAAGCCGAAGCCTTTCTCATCATTGAACCATTTGACGGTGCCGGTTTGGCGATTGGACATGGGATGAATCTCCAGAAACTTGAAATTTTTCGAAGTGCCTAGACGCCTGAGCTGTCTGGCACAGATGACATCATAGTCTAATTCTGCGGAACTAGCGCCTTTTACCTTCACCGGATGTTGATCCAGCGCAAAATAATCGTCAGCCACCACCGGCTTTAAGGTTTCAGCGCTTCGGTGCGCAGGCCTGTTGTACCACGGTCTGGGCCTTCTGCATCAGCTTGGCGTCAACGCCATCCTTGCTGTCCAGGTCGGCAATCTCGGCGTCGGTAAAATTCTTTTTGATCGCTTGTGCGCCGCAGTCGCAGTGTTTTTTCGCGGTGGCAGCGTCAACGCCCTGGCTGCCGGCCACTTGCGTGCACTGGGCGGTGTAGGCGGCCTCCTTCCCGGCTGGGAAGTTGCCGGCGTTCGCAGCCACGGGCAGCAGCAGGGCGCCAGCGGCCGCCAGGGCCAGAAGAGACGGAACTCGCATAACCAGTTACTCCTTGGGTTAAGGTCTCATCAAGAGTAGGTTGCTTCCCAAAGTCTGAGCGGTATTTTTCCGCGTTAGTTCACCGCTGCGGTGCAATTTCCAAATATTTCTGCCTGGGGTGCAACCCGCGTGCTAGCATGCTCGGCTTGTGGTCGCGCTGTGCCGGCTGCAGCTATCTTTTTTCTTTCCAGTCACTCTGGTTCGTCCCTTGCAAGCCGAAAGGCTTCTGCCACTGTGAGGCAGGCTTCCTTATAAAGGAGGGCAGGTCGGATCTTGTACTGGCTCATCCCAACCCACGTGACCTTTGGTAGGGGTCACCACTAGGAGAGGAGGCGCCATGCCCACTATTACTCTTCCCGATGGCAGTCAACGTTCGTTTGATCACGCCGTATCCGTAGCCGACGTTGCCGCTTCCATCGGCGCCGGCCTGGCCAAGGCCACCGTCGCCGGCAAGGTCGACGGTAAACTGGTCGATGCTTGCGACCTGATCAGTCACGACGCCACCCTGCAGATCATCACCCCTAAAGATGAAGAGGGACTGGAGATCATCCGTCACTCGTGCGCCCACCTGGTCG
Organism: Pseudomonas sp. BN505; assembly: GCF_029873175.1. Taxonomy (NCBI): domain Bacteria; kingdom Pseudomonadati; phylum Pseudomonadota; class Gammaproteobacteria; order Pseudomonadales; family Pseudomonadaceae; genus Pseudomonas; species Pseudomonas sp. BN505. Next base: position 16,487 of record NZ_SSOI01000051.1, on the reverse strand, counting down.
GCCACGCGGTGAAGCAGCTGTACCCGACCGCCAAGATGGTGATCGGCCCGGTTATCGACGAAGGCTTCTATTACGACATCGCCTACGAGCGCCCCTTCACCCCTGAAGACATGGCCGCCATCGAAAAGCGCATGATGGAGCTGATCGAGAAAGACTACGACGTGGTCAAGAAAGTGACCCCGCGCGCCGAAGTCATCGACGTGTTCAAGGCCCGTGGCGAAGACTACAAGCTGCGCCTGGTCGAAGACATGCCGGATGAGCAGGCCATGGGCCTGTACTACCACGAAGAATACGTCGACATGTGCCGCGGCCCGCACGTGCCGAACACCCGCTTCCTCAAGGCATTCAAGCTGACCAAGCTGTCCGGTGCCTACTGGCGCGGTGATGCCAAGAACGAGCAGCTGCAGCGCGTGTACGGCACCGCCTGGGCCGACAAGAAGCAGCTGGCTGCCTACGTTCAGCGCATCGAAGAAGCCGAAAAACGCGACCACCGCAAGATCGGCAAGCAGCTCGACCTGTTCCACCTGCAGGAAGAAGCCCCGGGCATGGTGTTCTGGCACGCCAACGGCTGGACCGTGTACCAGGTACTCGAGCAGTACATGCGCCAGGTTCAGCGCACCAACGGCTACCTGGAAATCAAGACGCCGCAGGTTGTCGACCGTATTTTGTGGGAGCGTTCCGGCCACTGGTCCAACTACGCCGAGAACATGTTCACCACTTCGTCGGAAAGCCGTGACTACGCGGTAAAACCGATGAACTGCCCGTGCCACGTGCAGGTGTTCAACCAGGGCCTGAAAAGCTACCGCGACCTGCCGCTGCGCCTGGCCGAGTTCGGTGCCTGCCACCGTAATGAGCCGTCCGGCGCCCTGCATGGCATCATGCGTGTGCGTGGCTTCGTACAGGATGACGCGCACATCTTCTGCACCGAAGAACAGGTGAAGAAAGAAGCCGCCGACTTCATCAAGCTGACCCTGGACGTGTACAAGGACTTCGGCTTCAGCGACATCGCCATGAAGCTGTCCACTCGTCCGGCCAAGCGTGTTGGTTCCGAAGAGCTGTGGGATCGTGCCGAAAGCGCACTGGCCGACGCCCTGAACGAATCGGGCCTTGAGTGGGAATACCAGCCAGGCGAGGGCGCCTTCTACGGCCCGAAAATCGAGTTTACCCTGCGCGACTGCCTCGGCCGTAACTGGCAGTGTGGTACCCTGCAGTACGACCCGAACCTGCCAGAGCGTCTGGACGCCAGCTACATCGCCGAAGACAACAGCCGTGTTCGCCCGGTCATGCTGCACCGTGCCATCCTCGGTTCGTTCGAGCGCTTCATCGGCATGCTGATCGAGCACTACGCTGGCGTGTTCCCGGCGTGGCTGGCACCGACCCAGGCGGTGATCATGAATATCACCGACAAACAGGCCGATTTCGCCCTCGAGGTTGAGAAATCTCTGAACGGTAGCGGTTTCCGTGCCAAGTCGGACTTGAGAAATGAGAAGATCGGCTTTAAAATCCGCGAGCATACTTTGCTCAAGGTCCCGTACCTTTTGGTTATAGGGGATCGCGAAGTCGAAACGCAGACCGTTGCAGTGCGTACTCGCGAAGGCGCAGACCTGGGCTCCATGCCCGTCGCCCAATTCGCTGAGCTTCTGACACAAGCGGTTTCCCGGCGTGGTCGCCAAGAATCGGAGTAATGACTATTAAGCGTGAAATGAGAAACGATAAGCGTGCTGTACCGAAGGCCCCGATCAACGAGAATATCTCGGCCCGCGAGGTTCGGTTAATTGGCGCAGACGGCGAGCAGGTTGGCATCGTCTCGATTGATGAAGCGCTGCGTATCGCTGATGAAGCGAAGCTGGATCTGGTAGAAATCTCTGCAGACGCGGTACCACCGGTCTGCAAGGTCATGGACTACGGCAAGCACCTCTTCGAGAAGAAGAAGCAGGCCAACGAAGCCAAGAAAAACCAGAAGCAGATCCAGATCAAAGAAATCAAGTTTCGTCCAGGGACGGAGGATGGGGATTACCAGGTAAAACTACGCAACCTGGTACGTTTCCTTACCGATGGGGACAAGGCCAAGATCTCTCTGAGATTCCGTGGTCGTGAGATGGCCCACCAGGAGCTGGGCATGGAGCTGTTGAAGCGGGTTGAAGCTGACCTGCTTGAATACGGCACCGTTGAGCAGCATCCGAAGATGGAAGGACGCCAGCTTATGATGGTCATCGCCCCCAAAAAGAAGAAGTAATCTCCCGGGCACGGCAGGCCTGATGATTATTGTGTAATTTTTTTCGAATGCGGAGTTCAACATGCCAAAAATGAAAACCAAGAGCGGTGCTGCGAAGCGCTTCCTGAAGACAGCTTCGGGCTTCAAGCACAAGCACGCTTTCAAGAGCCACATCCTGACCAAAATGTCGACCAAGCGTAAGCGTCAACTGCGCGGTGCCAGCTTGCTGCACCCGTCTGACGTGGCAAAAGTCGAGCGCATGCTGCGCGTTCGTTAATTCTGGTTAAGATAGAGGAAGTTACTCATGGCTCGTGTTAAGCGTGGCGTCATCGCTCGTAAGCGTCACAAGAAAATTCTGAAACTGGCTAAAGGTTACTACGGTGCACGCTCGCGCGTATTCCGCGTAGCCAAGCAAGCGGTCATCAAGGCAGGCCAATACGCCTACCGCGACCGTCGCCAGAAGAAGCGTCAGTTCCGCGCACTGTGGATCGCTCGTATCAACGCCGGTGCTCGCAACAACGGTCTGTCCTACAGCCGTCTGATTGCTGGCCTGAAAAAGGCTTCGATCGAAATCGACCGTAAGGTTCTGGCCGATCTGGCAGTGAACGAAAAAGCGGCGTTTGCTGCGATTGTCGAGAAAGCTAAAGCCGTTCTGGCTTAAGTACCCGCGACAATCACCCGGCGGCGCTAGCGCCGTCGGGCATTGAACGTCATCGATAGGGGAAGAGCCTTCAAAGCTCTTCCCCTATTTTCGTATCTGGAGTCTGTACATGGAAAACCTGGATGCGCTGGTCTCCCAAGCCCTAGAGGCCGTGGAGCGCGCTGAAGACATCAATGCCCTGGAACAGATCCGGGTTAATTATCTCGGCAAGAAGGGCGAGCTGACCCAGGTGATGAAGACCCTGGGCAACCTGCCAGCCGAAGAGCGGCCGAAAGTCGGCGCGCTGATCAACGACGCCAAAGAGCGCGTCACCGTTGTGCTCAATGCCCGCAAGGCCGCCTTTGAAGAAGCCGAGCTCAGCGCTCGCCTGGCTGCCGAATGCATTGACGTCACCCTGCCAGGCCGCGGCCAGGCCACCGGTGGCTTGCACCCGATCACCCGTACACTCGAGCGCATCGAGCAGTTCTTCACCCACATCGGCTACGGCATTGCCGAAGGCCCAGAGGTCGAAGACGACTACCACAACTTCGAAGCGCTCAACATCCCCGGCCACCACCCGGCCCGGGCGATGCACGACACCTTCTACTTCAATGCCAACATGCTGCTGCGTACCCACACCTCGCCGGTGCAGGTGCGGACCATGGAGTCCACCCAGCCGCCCATTCGCATTGTGTGCCCGGGCCGCGTATATCGCTGCGACTCGGATATCACCCACTCGCCGATGTTCCACCAGGTCGAAGGCCTGCTGATCGATCGCGATATCAACTTCGCCGACCTCAAGGGCACCATCGAAGAATTCCTGCGCGTATTCTTCGAGAAAGAACTGGCGGTGCGTTTCCGCCCATCGTTCTTCCCCTTCACCGAGCCGTCCGCCGAAGTCGACATCCAGTGCGTGATGTGTTCCGGCAACGGCTGCCGCGTGTGCAAGCAAACCGGCTGGCTGGAAGTGATGGGCTGCGGCATGGTGCACCCAAGCGTGCTGCGCATGTCCGGCATCGACCCTGAAGAGTTCCAGGGCTTCGCCTTCGGCATGGGCGCCGAGCGCCTGGCCATGCTGCGCTATGGCGTCAACGATTTGCGTCTGTTCTTCGATAACGACCTGCGGTTCCTTGCCCAATTCCGCTAGGCCCAATCGACGCACATTCTAGGAGAACAGCATGAAATTCAGTGAACAGTGGCTGCGCGGTTGGGTAAACCCGCAAGTCTCCCGTGACGAACTGGTCGCCCGCCTGTCCATGGCCGGCCTCGAAGTCGACAGCGTTACCCCCGCTGCCGGCCAGTTCAGCGGCATTGTCGTGGGCGAAATCCTCGCCACCGAACAACACCCGGACGCCGACAAGCTGCGGGTATGCCAGGTGACCAACGGCCAGGAAACCTTCCAGGTCGTGTGCGGCGCGCCTAATGCCCGCCCAGGCATCAAGGTCCCGTTCGCCATGATCGGTGCCGAGCTGTCTGGCGACTTCAAGATCAAAAAGGCCAAGCTGCGCGGCGTCGAGTCCTTCGGCATGCTGTGCTCGGCGGCCGAGCTGGAAATCAGCGAAGAGAACGACGGCCTGCTGGAACTGGCGGCTGATGCCCCGGTTGGCGAAAACATTCGCACTTACCTGAGCCTGGACGACGCCAGCATCGAAATCGGCCTGACGCCGAACCGCGGTGACTGCCTGTCCATCGCCGGCCTGGCCCGTGACGTCAGCGCCCTGTACGACACCCCGGTCACCCGCCCGGTGGTGCCTGCCGTAGCGCCTGCCCACGACGAAGTGCGCCCGGTCGAAGTCAGCGCCCCGGCGGCCTGCCCACGCTACCTGGGCCGCGTTATCCGTGACGTCGACCTGAGCAAGCCGACCCCACTGTGGATGGTCGAACGCCTGCGCCGCAGCGACGTGCGCAGCATCGACGCCGCCGTCGACATCACCAACTACGTGATGCTCGAACTCGGCCAGCCGATGCACGCCTTCGACCTGGCAGAAATCAACGGCGGCATCCGCGTACGCATGGCCGAAGAGGGCGAAAAGCTCGTCCTGCTCGACGGCCAGGAAGTTGCCCTGCGCGCCGACACCTTGGTCATCGCCGACCACACCCGCGCCCTGGCCATCGCCGGCGTGATGGGTGGCGAGCACAGCGGTGTGAACACCGAAAAAACCCGCGACCTGTTCCTGGAAAGCGCCTTCTTCGAGCCGATTTCCGTCGCCGGTAAAGCCCGTTCCTACGGCTTGCACACCGATGCCTCGCACCGCTACGAGCGCGGCGTCGACTCGCAGCTGGCCCGCGAAGCCATCGAGCGCGCCACCCAGCTGCTGCTGGACATCGTCGGCGGCGAAGCTGGCCCGGTGGTCGAAGCTGTCAGCGAACAGCACCTGCCGAACGTGGCCCCGGTCACCCTGCGTGACGAACGCATCACCCAGATGCTCGGCATGCAGATGGACCCAGCCCAGGTAGAGCAACTGCTCAACGCCCTGGAGCTGACCACGACCCGTGATGGGGAAGGGCAGTGGACCGTAACCGTCCCAAGCCACCGCTTCGACATCAGCCTGGAAGTGGATCTGATCGAAGAGCTGGCCCGCCTGTACGGCTATAACAACCTGCCGGTTCGCTACCCGCAAGCCCGCCTGGCCCCACAGGGCAAGCCGGAAACCCGCGGTGACCTGCCAACCCTGCGCCGCCTGCTGGTTGCCCGCGGCTACCAGGAAGCCATCACCTACAGCTTCATCGACCCGAAACTGTTCGAACTGTTCAGCCCGGGCGTAGAGCCGCTGTTGCTGGCCAACCCCATCTCCAACGACATGGCCGCCATGCGCGCCTCGCTGTGGCCGGGCCTGGTCAAGGCACTGCAGCACAACCTGAACCGCCAGCAAGACCGCGTGCGCTTGTTCGAAAGCGGCCTGCGCTTCGTTGGCCAGCTGGGTGACCTGCAGCAACAGCCTATGATCGCCGGCGTCATCACCGGTAGCCGCCTGCCAGAAGGCTGGGCCAACGGCCGCGACGGCGTCGACTTCTTCGACGTCAAAGCCGACGTCGAAGCCCTGCTGGGCTACTCCGGCGCCCTGAGCGACTTCACCTTCAGCGCCGGCAAACACCCAGCCCTGCACCCAGGCCAAACCGCCGCCATCGAGCGCGACGGCAAACTGGTCGGCTACCTCGGCGCCATCCACCCAGAGCTGGCCAAAGCCCTGGGCCTGGACCGCCCGGTGTTCCTGTTCGAGCTGGTGCTGGGCGACGTGGTCGAAGGCCGCCTGCCGAAATTCAGCGAGCTGTCCAAGTTCCCGGAAACCCGTCGTGACCTGGCTTTGATTGCAGGACGTGATGTAGCTTCTAGCGCGGTGCTTGAATTAATTCGTGACAATGCAGGCGAATGGCTCACAGACCTCAGGCTGTTTGATGTCTACCAAGGTAAAGGCATTGATCCTGATAGAAAAAGCCTTGCCGTTGGCTTGACCTGGCAGCATCCATCGCGCACTCTTAACGACGATGAGGTGAACACTACCCTGCAAAACATCCTCACCTCGCTCGAACAAAGGTTGAACACCACGTTAAGGAAATAACGGCATGGGTGCTCTGACGAAAGCTGAGATGGCCGAAAGGCTGTACGAGGAGCTGGGGCTTAACAAGCGTGAGGCCAAGGAGCTGGTCGAGCTGTTTTTCGAAGAAATTCGGCACGCACTTGAAGAGAACGAGCAGGTGAAGCTGTCCGGTTTCGGCAACTTCGACCTTCGCGACAAACGCCAGCGGCCGGGCCGCAACCCCAAAACAGGGGAAGAGATCCCGATCACCGCACGGCGCGTCGTCACCTTTCGTCCAGGGCAGAAGTTGAAGGCCCGGGTTGAGGCCTATGCTGGAACCAAGCCATAACGACGAACTGCCCCCCATACCGGGCAAACGCTACTTCACCATCGGTGAAGTGAGTGAGTTGTGTGCCGTAAAGCCACACGTGCTGCGGTATTGGGAGCAGGAGTTCGACCAGCTTAACCCTGTGAAGCGGCGGGGGAACCGGCGGTATTACCAGCGGCAGGATGTGCTGATGATCCGCCAGATTCGCGCGCTGCTTTACGACCAGGGGTTCACCATTGGCGGGGCGCGGTTGCGGCTCTCCAGTGATGAGGCTAAGGATGAATCCAGCCAGTACAAGCAGCTGATTCGGCAGATGATTGTTGAATTGGAGGATGTGTTGGTGGTTTTGAAGAAGTGAGCTGGGCTTTTCTGATGAGTGGAAATTTTTTTGAGAAAAAGCTTTCATTTATCAGAGGGTTAGGGTAAATTCTTCAACGTTCTCGGCAAGATTGAGAACATGCTTCAAGCCCAGTCGGGGCGTAGCGCAGCCCGGTAGCGCACTTGCATGGGGTGCAAGGGGTCGAGTGTTCGAATCACTCCGTCCCGACCAAAATACTCCAAGAAATCCAGTCACTTAGCGGTGACTGGATTTTTTTATGCTTGGCCGTTTTTCACTGGTTAGCAATTTTGCCCCACTTTTTGCCCCACCGAGTTTCAACACCCTGTCCCTCAGGAATTCAGAGTTGTCAGAATCTCGGACGCAGTGACACGAAAATTGGGGTGAACTGCAGTCATTGGATGCTGGATGGCGATCAGCCGGCAGGGAGTTATGATGGCGCAATTTGGACGGTTCGAATCTACGCTTCCGCCACTATTTCTCATTAAAACCCTGATTTTCTGGGTTTTCTTGTGCCTTATCGGTTTCAGCCCATACCCTAGCCCATGTTTTGGGGGCTGACTTTCAGTGTGCTCTCCTAGAATTTTTTGCCCAGCAGACCCGCTTTCACTCATTTGCAGGCGTTGGGCACTCGCTGTCAGCTGCCTGGCTGTCCTATACCGGGCTTTGATGCCCCGCCAAGTCTCGACCCTCTCGGGCTGACATCCTTCACCCCGCCGGTCTTCCTAATCTGCGCGCTCCGCTTGCCTGTGGTCAGGAAACTCAAGCAGAAAGCTTATTGATGGTCCAAGGAAAGGTAGATCTCGCTCTGTGGTCACTCGCTACGTCCCCGGGAGACATTCGAGCCGGTAAATATTTGCAATGATGTCACATTGACATGCTTGATGGCGATGACGATATTTGCTTGACCCGAAGTCCAGCAGTCTTGGGTATCAAATTACGATTACAGGGATTTGTGTATGGCCAAGAAGCCCGCAGTAGCTGAAATTGTTTCACTGGTTGAAGAAGGCACGCCTCGCCCAAGACTGCATAAACTAATCATCCAAAATTTTCGTTCAATTGGTTCAATCCCGGTAGAGATCGAACTGGATGACATCGTTGTACTGGTTGGTGCGAACAACGCTGGCAAGAGCAGTATCCTGCGAGCCTATGAAATCGTAATGTCTCATGGGTCTACCGCAGGCAAGCTCAGTATCAGTGACTTTCCCAATGGAGAGGTCGACAGGGATGCGCTCCCAACCATCGAGCTACAGACCATTGTCTTCAGCAATGCACCAGGGGATCGATGGGTCGACGTGCAGGTCAATGGCGAGTTCTTGATCCGCGAGCGCTGGATTTGGGACAGCCCAGCTAGGGATCCCGTACGCCAAGGCTTCGATGTGCAAAAGGGTGACTGGGATGCCCAGGTGCCTTGGGGTGCTCCAAACGTGGCCAACGCCAAACGTCCGCGTCCCCATCGCATTGACGCATTCGCTTCACCCGACGCCCAAGCGAATGAGATCGTCAACCTGATCAGCTCCTTGCTCAAAGAGCGTGTCCAACAGATCAAGTCGGATCCCACTCAAGCGCTTTCTGACTACGAGCTTGTCATCGAGAAGATCAAAGAGCTCCAGACCAAAGCTGTGGAAGCGACTGAGGCAGAGGTTACGTCCATCGAGTCTGAGATCACCAAGTACCTCGACCGACTATTCCCGAACCACCATGTGAAATTCGACGCCAAACCTGAGTTGGACATCGAAAAGGCCTACACCCCATTCAAAACCACTGCCGACCTGCTGATGGGCCCGAAGGATGGCTACCTGTCAGGTATAGCCAATCAGGGGAGCGGCGCTCGTCGAACACTGTTGTGGGCTGCGCTGAAGTACCTGTCCGAGGCGAAGGATAGCGAAGGTACGAGGCCGCATGTCCTGCTTCTGGATGAGCCTGAGATTTGCCTGCATCCCTCTGCGATCCGGGAGGCTAGAGCAGTGCTTTACGATCTGCCGCAGACGGGTAACTGGCAGGTGATGATTACTTCGCACTCACCGATTTTCATTGATCTGTCCAAGGACAACACCACCATCGTTCGGGTGTACCGTGGAGAGGGCAACGAAGTTGAGAGCACGACGCTCTACAGGCCCACCCGAGCCAAGCTGGATAATGACGACAAGAAAAACCTCAAGATGCTCAACGTTTGTGATCCCTACGTAAACGAGTTCTTCTTCGGTGGCAGACAGATCATCGTAGAGGGCGACACTGAGTACACGGCGTTCTCGATCATCAGGGATATGTACATAGAGGAATATAAGGACGTCCAAATCATTCGGGCCCGCGGCAAAGGAATCATTCCATCCCTGGCAAAGGTTCTCCTGCAGTTCTCCAAGCAGTTTACGATCCTGCACGATACTGACAGCCCGCTTACGGTCGCTGGCAAGGGCAACCCGGCTTGGGGAATGAATGGAACCATCGCCTCAGTGCTGAAGCTCGACAACGCAGAGGGTCGTGTCAGGCTCGTTGCGTGCCGGACATGTTTCGAGACGGCGTTATTTGGCAAGGAATCTAAGGACGAAAAGCCATACCGAGCATTTGTCCGAATCCAAGAGGATGCAGAGTCAGCCGAGAAGGTGAAGTCTCTCCTAGATTATCTGCTTGATGCCTCTAAACCGAAGCCGGCAAATTGCCTTGAGTGGACGGCAATCGAAGAGCTTGAAGAAGTCGGTTGAAGCTATTCCTAGGGCGGTTTGAGTACTTCGCTCCTGAGATCCCTGAAGCTTGTGTCAAAAGCCATTTTGATTCTTTTTAGATCGAGTGGCTTTTTCAGGACGACCACCCGGTTTGAATTTCATTAGTAACTGGATGGTCTTGTCCGCGAGCAGCGGGAGGTCAAAGCCCCCCGCTGGGCTTAACGTGGATTGACTTTGCCTGCGCTACGCAGTCTCTTCGACGTTGGCGAGCTTTTTGAAGGTTTCAATCTTTTCAAATTCGAGCTCTTTGAGGATTGTTTGCTTGGCTTCATTCTTGTCCAAGGTGCGGCGAGGCTCATCGAAGTCAATTTTTTTGATACGCAGTTCGATTTCGCTATCCCGATTGTGTCCATTGTTGAAATCGGGGAAGCCGAGCGAAATCACGCAGTGTCCGTCCATGCCGGAAAGGCTAAACCTGAATTTAGCGTCCAAGCGGTGGATCAATAGGCAAGGCCGGTAGGCGAGGTTGCTTAAAAAGTCTGAGTCCTCAAGGCCAGTACCGCGCAAATCCAGGCCACGGATCCGCTCCTCCATCCATTCCAGCTGCTCTGGGAGCGTGTGGTCTTCGTCTGGCACCAGACCGATGTCCACCACCTCTTTAAAGGTGATTGACGAGTGTCTGCTGTCGCGCGTGAGTCCCAATAAATAGTCAAACCGCTTTGCATTCGTGAAGTCGCGAAAACGGATTTGCCGCACCTTGGCCTTCTGAGCGATCTGGCCCTCGACCTTGAAGTGGTTGATCAGATGCCTTGATACGGCCCGGTTCGTTTGCTTTGTCTCTGGGGCGGTATGGGTACTGATAATGATCAGCTCGTCTTTGTCTTTGCTCTTCTGGATTTCGATAGAAGCCTTAAAACGCTTGTGCGAATCAGCCCAGCTCTTGGAGCGATCCAAACGCTCGATTTCGAAATCCATGCGGATGGCGTCGTCGCTGTTGGGAGCTGGGTAGAAGCTGGGGGCATTCAGGACTTTGAAATTTTTGAAATCCAGGTCCAGCACCTTGTTGACGTCGATGTCGTCAGGGATGCTGGTGATCAAGGTCTCAGTGCCTGACCACTCGATGATCTGCGTTGTGATCTTGGGGTTGTCTTCTTTCGCGGTATACAGCTGCTGCAGTTCCACGAATTCACTGGGCTTGAGCAGTGATAGCGTCAGCGAGGGGATGCTTTGTTCCTTATCCTGCTGCGAGATGAACACGCCGCGACGGCGGAGCAGATGCTTCAGATCGCCCTTGGACACAAAGGGTTGGACGAGATAGGCTCTAAGATTTTCGCCTTGGGGCAAGATCGCATTTTCATCATCCAAATGCATTACGCAATCCCCCTAAAGTCCGAGCGGTAGCTGACCACTTCAACCAGTTCGGCAAAGTGTTTGTTGGCGATAGATCCCTTGGCCAGGGCAGCCTGGCGGCTATGATCACCGAAATTGTAATCAGGGAACGCGATGACCACCTTCTGCGGGAAATCCAACGCTACCGAGGACAAATAGCCGATAAGCCGGCGCAGACCTTCTTCGCTAAAGTCATCGTCGCAGCAGATGGCCAGGCTCTTCGCATCACCTACTTGGATGAAGAAGGGAATGATCCCGCTTGTGAGGTACTCAGCGGGCAGTACATCACCAGCAGCTATACGCTGGGACGGGTCAACATTCTTGCCAGTGGAGGGGTAGAGGAATTTAACGTTAGCGGCGCCGTATGTGTTGCGCATGTACGAGATGGCCTCGTACAGGAAGCAGGCGCGACGATTGTCGACCACATAGATGGTGCCGAAACTGGAGTCGTCCAGCTTCTTACTGGATGCAACCTCAGAGACGGCATCGAAATCTTTGACGTCCTCCCCGTTGATCCAGAACAACACGCCCGCTACAACCTCCGCGCTGATCCCGGTATAGCCAGCGTTGAGCTGTTTTTTCTGCGATGAGCGTTTGAAGCACTCAATGGCTGTCGCTAGGTCGCTGAAGTGGCTTTTGAAGGTGCTCACCAAGGGGCGTAGGTATGCCTTGGTCGAAAATTTTGACGAGATACAGAGGTGCTTGAGGACGCCATCCTCGAGGGGAGACTGTCCCGTATACACGTAGTCAATACCGTGACTTGTCCGCTCGGATGCTGATGCCGACTTTTTGTGCCCATCAGGGTGGATGCAGCTGACGTCAATGCCCCGGACGGCTGCTTTCCAGCCAATGAATCTCAGGAAAGAGAAGACGATGTCTTCCCCGTGCTCACCAATACTTTTCGACCACTCTCCCACTAGCGGGCTCCCCAGTTGATTTAAAAAGTGCGCAACGAGGCCGGCCTCTTGGCTAACCTATGGATCTGATTCGTGTGGAGAATACTTTAGCGAGAAAATCTTGATGGGCAAGCAATTTGTTAGAAAATTGCTGGAGGCCGCGATTTACAAGGGGGCAATGTACGAGGAGTGTTTTTCACTATGTATAAAAATACGCGTTTTGATGACGCTATACACTTTACGTGTATTGAATCCACAAATCGTGAACAGGAATTCTGTTTTTTCGTGCAGGGAAACAGTATTACTGTTTATTTCTCCACTCTCTGTGAGTTTCCTAGCCTGAGTTGCTCTCTAAGTGTGGATCAAGCTCGCGCAGGGGCTCATCTAGGGCGTCGGAAATCGTAGCGACAGGAACCGGTTGTTTGGCGGAGGCGGCATACCTAGAAGGTTGGCATCACGCAAGATGTAGCCGTTAAGCGATGAGGATCTCCGCGGGCCTCGTACGCTGCAAGACCAAATGTTCTGGCCATCAGGTCTTTTCAGGTGAACATCCAGCTTCTCAAATTCGCGTTGTATGCGCCGCCAGGGTTCAATTTTGTCGTCCCTTCCGGCATGCTCTGGATGCTCCGCGGCGTAGCGTTGGAAAATGCCAGGCGTGACTAGAAAAAAAGTTCCGTCCATAGAGTGAACCTTTGCCTTGCTGTCGTTGATCAACAAGCGGTGATTGTGGATTCCCTCGCGCAACCATTCGATAAAGGCCAACCCCGCATCTTCCTGGGGTGGCGCAGTGGCGGGTTGTACCTGCTCAGAGGCTGATCCACTGTCGCATTCGCTCGGGTCTTGCAACATGTCCATGAGATCGTCGAGGTAGTCATACTCCTGATTCTGCAGCACGGCGCCGATTTGTTTTGCTTGTGGTGCTGTTGGTGGCTGATTTGGGGCCGGCTTGTTGGTTTCACTGGTAGACAGTGGACCGTCCACCATCGGTTCAACCGTGCCTTCAAAGCAGTCCGGCCTCGGTTCATCGGCCCAAATCAGGCTCGGTTGCAGGCGGAGAAAGGTAAAGCGATGTTGCCAGTCATCGCCTGCTACGGTGGCGCTCCATATCGCTTTGCCCTCCGATGTCGCATCCACCAGTCCATACGACTGCAGTTCATCGAACAAGGCGATGTTGGAGCAGGGGATGCCATCCACCGCCTGAGTCAGTAGGTAGGCGCGCAGTTTATCTGTGGCCGTCTTACTCACCAGCCACAGATGATCTTCGGTGAGCCAACCGGCGGCGCCGGGCTGATTGAGCTTGAGCTCGTTCTTGACCAGGTGACGCAAGCCCATCAACAGGTGACGCTGCAGCGAGTGTTTGGGGGCCTGCAGGGCCTTGGTGGGGTTGGCACCGATGTTCTGCGCGGTGGACACCCGGTCCGCTTGCAGCACCAATTCCCCTAGGGTACCGGCATGCTCGTAGTGGTTGGCCAGCAGAAATAGTAGGTGGCCCCACAGGATTGGATAGCTGCTGAGCCAGTCGAGCTGACGGGATGTCAAAACTTGTGTGTACAACAGCCCGGTGGCGGCGCCGTGAAGCTTGTACTCGCGGCCGACTACGTAGCGAACGCGGTAGGGCTGGTTCAAAGGACCGTGCCAGGGGTGCCACACCTCACCATTCTGATACTCCACCTGCACGTCGACGGCAATTTTGCCAATGTCGTGGAGCAGGGCGCCGTAGGCGATCGCTGCGCTCCAGGCGTCAGCCTGCGCGGCCTGGTCTTCCGGCGCGGCGCCGCTGGGTAACAGGTACGACTGGCGCAACTTAAGACTGCAGGCCACCAGTTCTAGTCCATGGTCCAGCATGCCGCCTGGATAGGCATGGTGGTGGCTTTCGCTGGCGGGAAGTTGCTGAACATAGACGGCGTAGCGGCGGATCGGGTCGAGATAGAGCTGATCGAACTGGGGCTCGGAGAGCGCCGTGTATTGCCAGATGCGCTCCAGTAGCTTTTTCCGGTGGTCTGCACAGAGCAGGGATTCAGCGGGTAGCGGGAGAAGAAACCCCACGGGCGCTGCAGCGAGGGTGGGCTCTGCGGCATTGCCTTTTTGATGTTTGAACCACCAGCGCTTCATCGCATTACCTGCCGTGCATATAGATGGTCCTTTTGCCTTTTCGGATAGAGCTCTTACCCTTGTGCCCCCTTCCATTGCCGCCGTTACCCTTTATCCCATTGGCCCTTTGCGCGAACGCGAAAATTCGAAGACTGGCGCATCGGGTTACGTTTGGGGCCGGAATGGCTTGTCCTTTTCTCGCGGGGTAGACTGCCCGGCATCATTTTGAGGTAGATGGTCTGATGACGTTGAGCGATGCCATTTTGATCGTGTTGTTGGCCGACCGGATTCATGGGACCGATGCTGCCATTCGATCAGCAGCCAAGCGCTGTGCGAAACAGCTGCCACGCAGTCAGCGCGATATGTTGTTCAAAATTGGTAACAGTCCCGCGCCTCGAGAACTTGTAGGTCACCTCTGCCAGTTCTTGCCGGACTGATTAGTCACATAGATATGTGCACATCTTGAGACATGAAAAGTTAGCTGAATAGCGAATTAACGCTCGGCTAGTACTTTTGCTTCAGGTAATATCGCTGCATACGCCCCAATCCTAGGAAAGATTTCACATGTCCAAACTTGCCGAATTCAAAGCGCTGGAAGCTCAACTGGCTGCTCAACTTCAACAACTGGACGCGATGAAAAACGATTCCGGCCTGAAGCAGGAAATCGAGTTCGAACAAAAGCTTAAGGCCTTGCTGGATGAGTACGGCATGAACCTGCGCCAGGTCATCACCATTCTTGACCCGTCCAAAGGCGTGAGCGTGACTACTTCCAGCGCCTCCACTGGCGCTCAGCGCAAGCCGCGTGAAGTTAAACGCTACAAGCACCCGCACAGCGGCGAGATCGTCGAAACCAAGGGCGGCAACCACAAAATCCTCAAGCAGTGGAAGCAGGAGCACGGCTCGGATGTCGTCGAGAGCTGGCTGCAGTAATCGCTTGCTCAATTGCAGCGGCCGATGCTGGCGTTGCAGGTAAAACAAAGGCCCCGGTTGGGGCCTTTCTGTTGAAGGTGAAAAGTCACGCCGTGAGCCGTTCCGCTGCCTCGGTAGCCTGATCTGGCAGCAGCGCCAACAGGTACTCGGACGCCTCTCGCGCCTGACCGCTGGCGCGGAAGATGGCCCGCTTGTCTTCCTTGAGAATTTTCAACCAGGATGCCAAGTACTCCTCATGGCGCAACTCGCCCTGGGTGCCGGTGAGGGCGCAGAGAAACGCTGCGCCCATCTCCGCGACTAACTCCTCGAAGGCGTACGCCGCAGAGCCGAATCCATGCCCGCCAGTGATGCCTTCCCGGTTGAGGCGGGCGTGGTGACCCGACCAGTGCGTCAGCTCGTGTAGGGCGGTCGCGTAGTAGCTGCCGACGTCCACGAATTGGGCTTTGGTAGGTAGTTGGATGAGATCCCGTATTGGTAGATAGAACGCGTCATCCCCATAGCGGTGTTCGATGCTTGCGCCGCTGGCGATCAGCAGTTGCTCGGCAGGGGCATGATCGATGAACGCTGTCGAATCCATGCTCTCATTCCGTGGCTGCTCTTCGTTGGGTAGTCCCTCGGTCTGCTCAATGTTGAACAGGCAATGCGTCCGTAGCAGTGCGAACTGCACCATCTTGACGTTACCTTGCTCATCACGGACGACCTGACCGTCTTCGTCGTGTGCTTCCTTGCTCATAGGTTTGTACAGCACCGCGAGGGTCGATTGTTCGCCCTTGCGCACATGCCCACCGGCTTTCCGTGCCTGGTTGTAGGTGAGCCAGCGATCCTGGCGGTACCCGCGCAGACGCGCTTCGGCCCACAGCAGTGGAATGTTGATGCCGGCGTAGGGTCGCCGGGTGATCGCGTTAATGGGGAAAGGTGCGTCAGCACTTGAGCCTGAAGTGGTCCAGGGTTTGATCCAGGGGATGACCCCTTGGCTCAGGGCACTGACAATCTTGTTGGTGACGTCCAGGTAGATATCGGACATGACGTTCTCCAGTCAAAGAAGGGGAACGCTGCCCGGCCGGGAAGGGTTCCCGGTGGGGTAAGTGGACAGGGGTAGGGTGGGTGTTCAGGTCGATGAGATGTCCACACCGATCTCATGTGGCAATCTGATGTGCAGGAAAACAGGGCCGGTCTTTGGCGTGATGTGAGTTACCAGTAGCTGAGTGGCAGCCGTCGATGAGCGTGAGTCGTTCTTGGAAGCTTGACCAAGTGGTAACTCAAGCGACTGGCGCAGACGGCGACCACTTACTGAAACCAAGGCGATTCCCAAGACGGCTTGCAAGCGCAGCCCTGATTGCTCGACTGCGTCAGTAGCCGTACCCACCTCAGCGATGAATTGCCATACGCCTGGGCTCAGGACAACGGCAGGTAAGGAGCGGTTCTTCCTGGACACTGGTGCCTCCCGGGAGCTGATCCTGCGATGGCTTCACGAACAACT
>NZ_SSOI01000050.1:0-319715 GCF_029873175.1 Pseudomonas sp. BN505 | reverse complement strand
GTATCCGGCACCAGGGCGCGGCGCAGCGGCAGGATCGGCAAACCTTGCCGCTCGCAGGCCATGCACTGGTCAGAAGGCAGCCCGGCTTCGGCTGCCGCAATGGCGATACGTTGGCTGATTGTCAAAAACGACCTCGCATTGAAAGGGACCGTGATGGTCCCTGAACACTAACGAGGAATCGCTTGCCGGAGGTTCCTGGGGCGTCCTAAAACCTTGTAGGAAACGTCTCTAAATGAGCCATTGGACAGTCATAAAGCTGTCCATTCATAGGCTCGGGAGCCATGCCGAGGCTTGTGGGAGCGGGCGCGCCCGCGAACACCGGCAGCGCCGGTGCCATCCACCGCGTCGGATTCTTCGCGGGCGTGCCCGCTCCCACAGGTACTGCGCAGGCTTCAGGCCTGCGGAATACCCGTGGGAGCGGCTTTAGCCGCGAACACCGGCAAAGCCGGTGCCATCTACCGTGTTGGATTCTTCGCGGGTGAACCCGCTCCCACAGGTACTGTGCAGGCTTCAGGTTTGCGCAAGACCAGTGGGAGCGGCTTTAGCCGCGAACACCGGCAACGCCGGTGCCAGCTACCGCGTTGGATTCTTCGCGGGGGAGCCCGGTCTCACAGGTATTGCGCAGGCTTCCGGCTTGCGTGATACCTGTGGGAGCGGGCGGGCCCGCGAACACCGGCAACGCCGGTGCCATCCACCGCGTCGAATTCTTCGCGGGCATGCCCGCTCCCACAGGTTTTGCATAAGGCTCGGGTTTATCGAGGCGGCCAACCGCCGGCTACAGCTTTTGTGCATGCTTTGGGACCGATGCGGGCGAGGCCAGGGGCAGCATGAAGGTCAGCAAAGCGCCTATCACCAACAGCACTGCGGCATAGACAATCCCGGCCGTGAAACTTTGGGTCAGGTCTTTAAACCAGCCAACCACCAGCGGGTTCAGCGCCGAACCTGTGTTGCCGAAGGCGTTGATCACCGCAATGCCAATGGCGCGCGCCTTGAACGTCAGCGCCTGGTCCGGGGTAGTCCAGAATATCGACATGGCGGTGTACGACCCGGTGGCCGCCATGCAGATGCCGCACAGTTGCACCATTGGGTTACCGGCATAAGCGGCAAACATCCAGCCGGCAGCGGCCATCAGCATAGGCAGCACCAGGTGCCATTTGCGTTCCTGGCTGCGGTCGGAATGCAGCCCCCATACCACCATGCCGATGATGGTGCACACCTGCGGGATCATCGCCAGAAAGCCAATGGTGCTGTTGCTGCTGTCGGCGGCACTGATGCTCTTGATGATCAGCGGCGTCCACACGGCGATCATCGCCAGCGTGTTGACCAGGCAGAAATACACCAGGCTGAACATCAGCACCGTGGGTGAGAGCATTTCGTGCAACAGGCTAGCGGGGCCGTCCCCTGTTGTGCGGTTGGAAGCTGGGTTGTCTGCGGCCAGGGCATGCTGCAGATGTTGCTTGTCTTCGCGGCTCAGCCAGCGGGCCTGCTGCGGCGTGTCGTTCAGGTAGCCGAACACCACGAAGCCCATGATCACCGAAGGCATGCCTTCGAGCAGGAACAGCCACTGCCAGCCGTGCAAACCCCATACACCATCCAGGCCAAGTATCAGCCCAGAGAGCGCCGACCCGAAGCCTGCGGTAAACGGCATCGCGATCATGAACAGGGCGTTGGCCCGTGCCCGGTAAGCCGCCGGAAACCAGAACGTCAGGTACAGCAGCACACCTGGCAGAAAGCCTGCCTCCGTGATACCCACCAGAATCCTCAGCAGGTACAGGCTGCTGGCATCAGTCGCGAACAGCGTCGCGGTCGAGGCCAGCCCCCAGGCGATCATCAGGCAGCCGATCCATTTGCGTGCACCAACCTTGGCCAAAGCCATGTTGCTGGGGATACCACAGGCGATATAGGCGATGTAGAACAGCGTGGTGGCCATGCCGAACTGGGTACTGCTCAGGCCCAGGTCACCCATCATGGTCAGGCCGGCAAAGCCGATGTTGATCCGGTCGAGAAACGACAGCACAAAGCACAGGAACAGAAAGCCGAGCAGGCGCCTGGACACTTTGCGCATAACGGTTTGCTGGGGACTGCTGGCGGTTTTTATCGTTGTAATGGGGGCAGTGTTCTGATGCATGTGGGCGCCTGGTTATTA
This sequence comes from Pseudomonas sp. BN505, assembly GCF_029873175.1. NCBI lineage: Bacteria > Pseudomonadati > Pseudomonadota > Gammaproteobacteria > Pseudomonadales > Pseudomonadaceae > Pseudomonas > Pseudomonas sp. BN505. The sequence goes on along the minus strand of NZ_SSOI01000050.1, from coordinate 317,569 downwards.
TTGGTTTCAGCGGCACCGGCTTCGGTGCATTGGCCAGTGCAGGTACTACAGGTCTTTAAGCGCGCACTGGGCAAGTTCAGTGAAGGCCTGGGCGTCGCCAAGCGCATGGGCGCTGAGCAGCGCCAGCTTGGTCAGGAACAGCTCGGCCTTGGCCGGTGTGGCCTGGTCCAAAGCGTCTGCCAGTACGTCGTAAACCACTTCCAGGTCTGTTGCGGTCAGGGTGTTCATGGCGCTTCCTCTCAGTGCTTGCCCAGGGCAGTGTCGATGGCGGATTGCAGTTGTGCGGCCGATACCTGCAGCCAGCGGGCGCAGATGTGCTGGTCTGGGCGCACCAAGTAAGCGCCATTGCGGGGGATGCCATACCTGGCGGCGATGCGGCCGGTGGTGTCGTCGATCAGTTGGTCTGCACCGGTGATGATGGCCTGGGCGTTTTGCGCAATCGCGATGATCTGCAAGGGCACGCCGCTGCTGCGAATGGCAGTCGCCTGCTCGATCACGTCACTTGGGATGCAGTCACTGTCGGTGAAATAGAGCAGGTAGAAGCAGGCACCCAAGTGGTCGAACAGGTAGTCGTCTTCGGCCAGCCTGATGTTCAGTAGCGGGGCGCCGTTGCGCGGGCCGGCGGTGAAATGCTCATTGTCGTCAGTTGCACAGTTGAGCACCGAGTCCGCGTAGTCGTGTGGCCGCGAGGTGCGCCAGTGGTACAACGGGCGGACGAATGCCTGGGTCAGAGACAGCGACAACACCGCATCGCGTACCAGGCGGTAACCCGCTGTGGGTGGCGCCATGAACCGGGTGCTCTTGCCGGCCTCGCCGATGATTTCCCGCGCCGCACTGACGCGTTCGGTGGAATAGGACGGCAGCAGCTTGGGGCCTGCCAAACCCTGGAGCGTGAGGGCCAGTTTCCACACCAGGCCATGGCAGTCCTGGAACCCGGTATTGGCGCCACGCACGCCGAAAATCGGCAACAGGTGTGCCGCGTCCCCGGCAAATATCACGCGCTTGTGGATGTAATTCGGCAGGGTCAGCGCCCGGGTGGAATAGACCGAGCTCCAGTCCATTTCCCACTGTGGGTCTTCAACGCCAAGCATGCGCAGCTGGGCATTGATGCGTGTGCGCAGTGATTCCGGTTGCAACGCCTGTTCCGGGGTTTCGCTTTCGGGCAGTTGGTAGTCGATGCGCCAGATATCACCCGGTTCGCGGTGCATCAATACGGTGTTGCCCGGGTTCCAGTCCGGGTCGAAATAGGCCAGGCGCTCGGTGGGCAGGCCCAGGTCGATCTTGATATCAGCAATCACGAAGCGCCCTTCGTACGCGGTACCCTCCAGTTTCAGCGCCAGCAGGGTGCGCAGTGTCGAGCGGGCACCGTCCGCCGCTACTACCCAGTCAGCGTCCAGTTCATAGCTACCGGCTGAGGTATCGATGCTCAGCCGGGCGAAGTCGTCATGCTGTGCCAGGCCGGTTACGCGGTTACCCCAGCGCAGGTCTACCAACGGATCAGCCTCGGCGGCCTCGACCAGCAACTGCTCCAGGCAGGGTTGTTGCAGGTTGGTCATGGGCGCGTAGCGGTCGTCAGGATCGTGTGGGTTTTCCATACGAAACACCAGCTGGTTGCGGTAGAACGAATTGCCGCAGCTCCACGGCAAGCCAAGCTCGCAGACCCGCTCGGCGACACCTACCTGCTGCAGGATTTCCATCGAGCGACGGGTGAACACGATCGCCCGGCTGCCCTCGCTCACTTGCCGTTCCGCCGCCAGTACCACGCAGGCTATGCCATGACGGGCAAGGTCCAGGGCAGTGGTCAGGCCGATCGGGCCGGCGCCTACCACCACTACAGGTTTGCGTTCAACGGGGGCGGCCCCGACGCTGGCCGTATGGGCGGGGAAGACTTGATAGTTGAAATAGAGGGAACGACGCGGCTCGCTGTGGGGCTGATGCATGTGGTGCACATCCTTATTTTTGTAGCTTTTCAGGTGTGCAAGTGACTGTACGTGAGGCGACAGCCAGCGATGTCCCCTTGAGGGGACAACTGCAATTTCCACGGCCTGCAGAGCGAAGCAGGCGCTGCCCAGTGTCTATAATCTGGGCAACTCTTCGCGCAACGGATGCTCACATGGCCAGATCAACAGTCCTTACAGCTGTTCTCACCTCATTGGCCTTGGCCTTTGGCCCGGCGCTCGCTGACCCGGGTAACGGCAAAGGCCAGGGCCAAGGTCAGGGGCACGGCAAGGGCCAGGCTCAACACTCCCAAGGCCAGGGCAATGCGGGCGGCCACAAGCAGAGCGCTGGCGGCAATGACTGGCACGGCGGCCCGTCCATCGACCGCGGTGATGTGCTGGGCATTCTCGGTGGCCACCGCAGTTACTGGAGCCCAGGCCCCGCATTGCCTCCAGGCATTCAGAAGAACCTTGCGCGCGGCAAGCCCTTGCCGCCCGGAATCGCCAAAAAACTGGATGGCCGCCTGGTGGGGCAGCTGCCGCACTATGACGGGTATGAGTGGATGCAGGCGGGCGCGGACCTGATTCTGGTCGCTGTGGCGACCGGGATCATCTATGAGGTGTTGAACGGGGCGTTCGACTAGGGCCGCAGGCTTTTGAACTGAAACAGGACGAACTCGCCCTGCACGAAGCGGCGCTTCACTTGATGGTGCTTCACTTGGGGGATGGCGCAAAGAGCCTGGTAATGCCGCCCGCTTGCAACTTGGCAAGCAAAAGCCGCGAGCCCGGCCTTTTGCACCACCGGTCGAACACAAGGCACTCACGCCTGCCGATTTCTCTCTGAACAACAAGCGCACCATCGGTGCGCTGCCACCAGGAGAAAGCCCATGGCAATCGACCACAATGGCCCCGACTCGCCGTACCCGGGGCCGACGGAAAGTATCACCGACGCAGGGGCCGGCCACGGCTCGGGCCTTGAGCAGGCTGAGTCCGAGCCCAAACAAGGTGTCGGTGAAGCCTGGTCCGAAAATCGCCCGGTAGACTGGGACCCACCTCCAGGCAATCCAGGCTCTGACCAGGACGGGCAGCTCGACCGGGACAACGGTACCGCAAGAATCAACGATGAGCAGGCGGGTGCAGGTGATGGAGAGGTTCCGTTACCCGCAGATGATGAAGGCCCGATTGAAGAGGAAATGAAAGACGTGGAGGCCAATAACTCGGTATCCGCCGAGCATCCTCTACCGCGTTGATGGAATTTGCCTTACAGGGCCTGATGCCAACAACTACAAGGCGTCCAGGCCCTGCCATCATGATCAGGCGTTTCTCCAGCAGGCCAGCAATGCCCGCTTCGCTGAACGAGTGCTCGACCCTGGCGTGGTCGCGGCATCGTAGTCCGCTGCATTCGTTTGCCGCAGGGCAGCGATGATTACTCGGCTAATATCCGCAGCATCTTCTGGTCGCGCCCTGCGAATCTGATACTTCATGTGGTTACCTCAATTCCTTGATCTGGCACCGCCACCGTGGGGGCGGATTTACCCGCGAAGCATCTTGCGCGGAGTATGGCACCGGCTGCGCCGGTGTTCGCGGGCAAGCCCGCCCCCACAGGTATGGCGCCAGCTCAGACGTTGCACCGTCCCTGTGGGAGCTGGCTTGCCTGCGATGGGCTGCGCAGCAGCCCCTCTGGCGCATCAACGCTTTCGTAATAGGGTAGCCAGCCCAACGGTCAGCACTACGGCGCAAAGCATGGCCAGCCCGATGGTCAGGCCAACGCCCCACACTTCGAGCAGCGCCGCCAGCACAAGATAAAACGCGATCACCCCCACCGCACCGATCGCATTGCCCCGCACCATCGCTACCATCCCGGCCCGCCCGCCTTGTACATGGGCGAACACCACCAGCGGCCAGGCAATCACCGGTATCGGGGCGAGCATCCCGCTGGTCGCCGGGCCCAACCAACTGGCCAGGCTGGTGATGATCATCAGCAGGCAAGTAGCAGACACCATGCGCAGGGGGATCTCCCAAAATCGCTGACGGCTGCGGCTCAGAGTGTCGGGTTTGGGCTCACGGCCGCTGGCGCGTATCAGCACGCCAATAAGCACCAGTGCCACGGCAATCGACAGGTACAGGTTGCCCCAGTGGGTAAACGCATAGGCGGCCACGCCATAGCACAGCAACGCCAGCAGCACGGCTGCGGCGGCGCCCAGCCTGCGCGTGGCCAACAGGTAGAAGGTGTAGGTGGCCTGCACCGCCGCCAGGCCGCCCAGTGCGCCGGGTATCGCGCCCAAGGCGAAGGCATTGCCCTGTTCCAGGCACAGGAAGGTCATTACCAGTGCCGAGGTGATCGGCAGGCCGGACAGCAACCCACCCAGCAAACCGCCCCAGCGGCGCGAGGCGAGGGAGATGGCCCACATCAGCAGGGGGGTGACGATAAGTTTCAGGTAGAACAAGGTCATTGCGGGTGTATCCAGGCTAGATGACGGTGCGCCCGCCGTCGGCATTGGGTAGGGCGCGGATGATTCACCCGCGGCTGGCCTCCAGGGCCTGGGCCAGGTCGGCGATGATGTCGTCACTGTGCTCGATGCCTATCGACAGGCGCACCATGTCCCGCGGCACGCCGGCCTTTTCCAGCTCCTCGTCGTTGAGCTGGCGGTGGGTGGTGGAGGCGGGGTGGCAAGCCAGAGACTTGGCATCGCCGATGTTCACCAGGCGCACCACCAGCTGCAACGCATCAATGAAACGCGCACCGGCTGCCTGGCCGCCCTTGATGCCGAACGACAGGATCGACGCCGGCTTGCCGCCGGTGTAGCGCTGGGCCAGCTCATGCTCGGGGTGGTCGGGCAGCCCGGCGTACTTCACCCAGGCCACCTGCTCGTGCGCTTGCAGGTAATGGGCGACCTTCAGCGCGTTCTCGGTGTGGCGCTCCATGCGCAGGGCCAGGGTTTCCAGGCCTTGCAGGATCAGGAAGGCGTTGAACGGCGACAGCGCAGCGCCAGTGTTGCGCAACGGCACCACGCGGCAGCGGCCAATGAAGGCGGCGGGGCCGAAGGCTTCGGTGTAGGTGACGCCGTGGTAGGACGGGTCGGGGGTGTTGAGCAGGGCGAAACGTTCCTTGTTGTCGGCCCAGGGGAACGTGCCGGAGTCGATGACGATGCCGCCGATGCTGGTACCGTGGCCGCCGATGTACTTGGTCAGCGAGTGCACGACGATGTCCGCGCCATGTTCGAACGGTCGGCACAGCATTGGGGTAGCCACGGTGTTGTCGACGATCAGCGGCACACCGTGGCGGTGGGCGGCTTCGGCCAGTGCGGCGATATCGACGATATTGCCGGCGGGGTTGCCGATGGATTCGCAGAACACCGCCTTGGTGCGTGCGTCGATCAAGGCTTCGAGCGCAGTGATGTCGTCATGGGCGGCGAAACGGGTTTGAATGCCCATGCGCGGCAGGGTGTGGGCGAGCAGGTTGTAGGTGCCGCCGTACAGCTTGGCCACCGAGACGATGTTGTCACCAGCCTCGGCGACGGTCTGGATGGCGTAGGTGATGGCCGCCATGCCCGAGGCCACCGCCAGCGCGCCAACCCCGCCTTCGAGGGCTGCCATGCGCTTTTCGAGTACATCGTTGGTCGGGTTCATGATGCGCGAGTAGATGTTGCCGGCCACTTTCAGGTCGAACAGGTCGGCGCCGTGCTGGGTGTCGTCGAAGGCGAAGGAGGTGGTCTGGTAGATCGGTACGGCCACTGCCTTGGTGGTCGGGTCGGGGCTGAAGCCCGCGTGGATGGCGAGAGTTTCCAGCTTCATGCAATCGTTCCTTGAGCGTGGGGTGGAAGCGTTCGAGCATGCGGCGGCGGAGGGGAGTGGGTCAAGGACGCTTTACGGAGCCATTCTCTCGCCTTCGCCACGCCGTTGTGCCTGCACCGACTGTAAAGATATGCAAAGTTTCCCCGGGCCATCATGCCGCAGCTCTAGAATCCGCCCGCTGCCCAACCGGCTACTGGCAGGCAGCAGATCTAACCCTGTGGAGCGTTCCAATGAAGTCGAAACATTTTTTCCGTGCAGCCCTGGTTGCAGTCCTGGTATCTAGCCTGTCGGGTTGCTGGATGTTCATGCCGCCGGGCGGTGGCGGCGGTCACGGTGGTGGCCACGGCGGTGGCTTCGGCGGCCATCAGGGCGGCGGCCCTCGCTGAGCTGACCTCGCGATGGAACGCACTGCCTCGGCCGGGCTGCAGCAGCGCACCCGGCGCGAGCGCGCTCACCACGCTATCCGCTCGCCATCCCACCCCCAAAAACTGCCACTCTCCGACGGCCCAAGCCGCCCCACCTGCTCAATCACACACCGTGCAGCAAACGGCGGTTCAAACAGCTTCCCCTCCGGCACATTCCCTTGAAACGGCCGCGACAGCTCGGTATCGGTAGTGCCCGGATGCAGCGCCAGCACCGTGGCGTTCGGGTTCAGGCGTTTCAGTTCGATGCTTGCGGTGTGCAGCAGCTGGTTCAGCGCGGCCTTGCTCGCGCGATAGCTGTACCAGCCGCCCAGTCGATTGTCGCCGATCGAACCAACCCTGGCCGACAGGGCTGCAAAGGTGGCGGGCTGACTGCGCAGCAGTGGCAACAGATGCTTGAGCAACAGGATCGGCGCGAATGCATTGGTGGCGAAGCTGGCTTGCAGGCTGGTGAGGTCCAGTTGGGCCAGTGATTTCTCGGCTTTGGTGCCCTCCTGCTGGAGGATGCCGAGTGTGCTGATAACCAGGTGAAGGTGCGGGCAGGCAAGGCCCACCTCGCTTGCAAGCGCAGCCAGCGCCTGCTCGTCGCGAGCATCGTAATCCAGCAGTACCACGCGTTCGCCATGTGCCTGGGCCAGCGCAAGCAGGCCGTCAGCAGTGCGGGCGTGTCGCGACACAGCCCAGACCCGGCTTACATCATCGCGGGCCAGCAACGCCGCACACAGTGCCAGGCCGATACCTCGGCTGGCACCACATATCAGCACGTGGGCATTGTCAGATAACCCGGGGATCAGGCTCATTGGGTGCGCCTCATGTTTCGAATGAATCTAGCCTACCGGCATGGTCTTTTGTTTTAAATATGCGTTCTAGCTTGGGTTTTCGAGGCCGCTTTGCGGCCCCAGTCTGCAAACGGTGCATATCAGAAGTTGTAAGTCAGCCGGGTGAAGTAGTAACCCCCGGTAAAGCCATAAGGCGAATAGGCCCCATACCCCTTGGTCATGGTCTTGCTGCTGGGGTTCTGCCGTTCGGGGTAAACATCAAACAGGTTCTGCGCCCCCACGGCCAGGTTGAGGTCTTTGGTCAGCTGATACCCCACGTCGATATCGGTGATCCAGCGCGCCTTGTACTCCCGGTCCAGGCTGCGGTCGGTCGCCGAGTTCACTTCACGCCATGAACCATAGCGGGTCAGGGTGAGGTTGCTGGTCCAGCGCTCGCGTTGCCAGTTGGCGCCCAGAATCAACTTGGTGTGCGGCTGCACCTCAGTCAAAAAGTTGCGCGCCTGGCGGTCCATCAGGCTGTAGTCCGTGCCCTGGATAGTGACGTTCTCCTTGTAGCTGAGGATCTGCGTCTGGTTCCAGTTGAAGGCAGCTGTCCATTTCAGTTGCCCCCAGTTGCCCAGGTTCTGGTCGAAATTGCCCACCAGGTCCAGGCCCTTGGTGCGGGTGCTGGCGCCGTTGGTGAAATAGCGTCCGCCAGAGGTGGAGTCGATGCCGTTGTCCAGCAGCGCCTGGGTCACTTCGTCGCCCAGCAGGGTACCGGTGAGCGTGATGCGGTCGCGCACATTGATCACGTAGGCATCCGCAGTAAACGACAGCTGCGGAGCAGGCTGGTAGGTCAGGCCCAGGCTGTAGTTGGTCGAGCGCTCGGGCTTGAGTGCGGTGGCGCCCAATGCCTTGGCTGCCGCCGAGTCCACCGGCAGTACGCCGTAGTTGATCGACTGGTATACGCCATTGACCACGCCGTAGGTGGTCGAGCGGGCGCTGAACAGGCTGTTGGCCAGCGAAGGTGCACGAAAGCCGTTACTGACCGTGGCGCGCACGGCCAGCTCGGGGGTGAAGTCGTAGCGGGTGGTCAGCTTGCCGCTGCGGGTGGCACCCACTCCACGGTTGTAGTGTTCATAGCGCAGCGCGCTGCCCAGGTACCACTGCGGCAGCGGGTTGAAGCCGACCTCGATGTAGCTGGCCACGCTGTTGCGGCTGGTGCTGGTGGCTTCGTCCGGCGAGATGCCGTTGGTGACCTGTGCACCGGAGGCGGCGCAGTCGCCGGGCGCACGGCAGTAGCCGCCGTTGGCCCACGAGGCCCAGTCGCCATCGCGCACCTGATAGGTATCACGCCGGTGTTCCAGGCCCCAGGACAGGTCAAGCGGCTTGTCCAGGCCGATGTCGAAGCTGCGTTGCAGGTCGAGGTTGCTGGTCAGCTGTGTGGCAATCCAGGTGCCCGATTCGAAATGGTTGGGCGTGGCCTCGCCCAGCGAGGCGTTCTGGTTGTGCGTGGTGCCCTGCAGCGCCTCGTTGCGCCCGTAGGTGCTGGACAGGTCCCAGGCCCATTCCCCGGCATTGCCCTTGGCGCCGAAGGCGCCCTGCACATCATCTTCCTCGATGTACCAGGTGGGCGTGTAGCCACCGGGGTAGCCGTTGGGGCCGGTGGTGATGGTGTTGGTGATGGTCGGCAGGCGGAAGTTCTGGCCCTGCTCGGCCTTGCGGTGCGAATAGGTGGTGAAGGAATACAGGGTCAGGTCGTCGCTTAGCGGCAGTTCGGCGTTGTAGCCCAGGGTCAGCAGGTTGATCTTCGGCGTGCCGTAGCCGCCGTAGGTCGACTTGCCGGCCTTGTCGAAGGCTTCGGCATAGCTGTAGCCGTTGGCGCTGGCCTTGTTGTCGTCGTTCTGGCTGCGCGCATCCAGGGCCAGCTGCACGATGCCGCTGTCACCGACCTCGAAGCCCTTGTTCAAGCCTTGCTGCACGGTCTGCTTCTTGCCGTCGTAACCCTGGCCTGCGTTGGTCACCGAGGTGCTGGAAGCGTCGGCCTTGAGGATCACGTTGATCACCCCGGCGATGGCGTCGGAGCCGTACTGTGCAGCTGCGCCATCGCGCAGTACCTCGACGTGGTCGATAAGGCTGATGGGGATCAGGTCAAGGTCGGTGGGTGCTGCGCCCGCATGGATGCCGCTGATGTTAAGGGTGGCGCTGGTATGGCGGCGCTTGCCGTTCACCAGTACCAGTACCTGGGCCGCATTCAGCCCGCGCAGGCTGGGCGCACGGGCCATGCCGCTGGCGTCCCAGCCGGTTTTTTCCGGCAGGGTGAAGGATGGCACGGTGGCGCTGAGGGCTTCCATCAGGCCGGGCTTGCCGGTTTGCTGCAGTTGCTTGGCGCTGATCACATCGATCGGCACCGGGCTGGTGGTGACGGTGCGTTTTTCCGAGCCGCGGTTGCCGGTGACGATCACGGTGCCCAGCTGTGACGGGGCCGTGGCCTGGGCAGCGCCCTCGGCAAATGCGTCAGGCGCGGCCAGGCCGGTGGTACCAAGGGCCATGGTCAGCAGTGCGGGTTGCAGGCGCGGGCTGGGCAGTTTCAAGGCGTGAAGCATGTTCGCTCTCCATGAGCGCTGTCGAACAGCGGGTGCACAGGGGCCGCCCGCCGGGTGGCCCCGGCAGGCAAGCAATAGGGGAAATTGGCTAGCGGCGTATCAGGGCGCTTTTGCAGCGACCGCTTCGATCTCGACCAGGGCGCCCGGCAGGGGCAGGGCCACCACCTGCAAGGCGGTGCGGGTTGGCTTTCTCGGCTGCTCGGCAGTGGCGAAAAATTCGGTGTAGGCGGCTTGCAGCCCGGCAAAATCCAGCTTGCCCTCGGTGGCCGGGTCACCTACCAAAAACACCCTCAGCTGTACTACGTCACCCAGGCCCAGACCCTGGCTTTGCAGCGCAGCCTGGATCTTTTTCAGCACTGAGCGGGTCTGGGTTTCGGTGTTGCCATAGGCGGCAATGGTCTGTGGTGGTGCCTTGGGGTCGGCAACGTCGGGCAAGGTGCCGCTGACGAAGGTCAGCGAGGTGCCGGCGGGTACGGTGACCAGTTGCGAAATGGGGAACTTCGAGCCTGGCGGGTCGACACGCTTGATGGTGTCGGCCTGGGCGGTAAGTGCGGACAGTGACATGAAGGCTCCAAGCAGCAGGGCAGTTTTGTTCATGATTGGGCTTCCTTGTTCAGGCGGCGACGCCGCGTTGCTGTTGCAGGGCGTGCCGGGCGATCTGCCCGACCACATGGCGTGCCGAGTCCGCAGCGCTGTTCTGCCAGATGCCCACCCCGCCATGGGCCAGTGCATCGCTGGCCAGCCAGGTGCGGCCCTGGGGCTGGTTGAGGTGCGAGTAGCCGGGTTCGGCAAGCACGTCATGGACAATCCATGGGCTTTCGCTGAACGGCACCTTGGACCAGTTCACCGCCACCCCGCGCTGCAACTTGCCGGCATGGCCCGGGTGCAGCGACTCCACGGCCTGGCGCGACGACGCCAGTTGCTGCTCTGTCGAACGCGTGGCAAATGTGCGCGCCACTTCGCCGGTGTTGTAGGTGCCCACCAGGATGCCTTGCGCACTGTTCAGGTGGTCGCTGGGGTACCACAGCAGCCGCGCTTCGTGGTTGATGTAGGAGAGCCCGCCGTAGATCTGGAACTCGCTTTCCCAGAAGCGCGGTGCCTGCCATGCCACCTTGTTGGCCAGGTCTGGCTTGGCCTGGGCGATGGCCGCCTGGGTCGTCTTGCCAAAGTTGTGGTCGACCCGGGCCAGCAGTGGCAGGGGAATGGTGACGATGGCGTAGTCGGCCGTTTCTACCTGGGTCTTGCCGCTGCGCCGTTCGCGCCAAGTGACCTGGCTGGACTTGTCGCCGGTGCGGATCGCCTGCACTTCGGCGTGCAGCTGCACCTTGTCCCGCACCTTGGCGTACAGGGCTTTGGCAATCTGGTCCATGCCGCCGACCGGCTGGAACATGGTGGCGGAAAACTCCGGGATCTCGTCGAATACCAGCGGCAGCATCAGGTTAGGGTTTAGCAGTTGCCTGAGTGCCACGGGCTGGCGCTGGATCGGGGTCTGGTCGCCCGCCCCGGCGAAGCGGGTATAGCCGGCGCGGACCGAGCCCTTGTAATGGCGCTGCTCGTCGAGGTCGCCGTATACCTTTAGAAAGTCCAGCAGGGCTTTCTGGTCGCCGGTGTCCAGTTCCTTGTCCAGCGCTTTGCCGCTGATGCTGCGCGACAGCAGTTCGCTGAGGTGCCCACGGGTGTCATTCACCGCCTGGCGCAGCAGCAACGGTGGCTGGGCAAGGTCTGGTTGGGCGAGGGCGTTGCGGCTGCTGTTGACCAGCACTTCCAGCGGCACGCCCAGCTCGCGGCAGTAGCCGAGGATGGTCAGGTGATGGCTGGGCAGGCGTGCGGGCCCTGCATTGAAATAGTGGCCGTTGTCGAAACGCACCTGCTGGCGGCTGCCGTCATTGTGCAGTACCTCGTCGCCGTTGCGCAGCGTCCACGCACGCCCGCCGATTCGCTCGCGGGCTTCCAGCACGCGCACCTCAAAACCGGCTTTGCCAAGTTCATAGGCTGCCACCAGGCCGCTGATGCCAGCCCCCACCACCAGCACGCGCTTGCCGTTGCCGGACGTGGTCGGCAGGCCCAGCGGCTGGAAGGTGCTGGCCGTGGCCGCAGTAGGCAACAGGCCTAGCGCGGACAGGCTGCCAAGCGCGGCGCCGTAGCTGCCAGCGGCCATCAGGTGGGCAATAAGGTCTCTACGGGTCAAGCCCATGGTGTGTTCTCCTTGCAAGTGGAAAGTGATTCCGTTCAGCGCGGCGCTACAGCTCGTAGCGCACACTCAGCAGCACGGTGCGTGGGTCGTTGACCGAGTAATAGGCGGTGCGGCTGGCGGCCGAGTTGGCAATGCTTTGCGGGTAGGCGCGGTCGAGCAGGTTCTTGACCGACAAGGTGGTGGTCCAGTGGCCGTCCGCGCTGGCATAACTGGTGCTGGCATTCCAGAAGCCCTGGGCAGGTACTTCGTAGATATCGGCGTTCAGCGGGTTGGCGTAGGAGCGGGTCTGGTACTGGTAGTCGGTGTTGGCCACCAGCTCACCCGGCAGGTTGACGGGCACCGTCCAGTTCAGGCCAAGGCTGGCGTTCCATTCCGGTGCAAAGATCATTTCCTTGCCGTCGGCACTCACGCCTGGGCCACTGGCATTCTGGAAGTCGTCGTACTGGCTTTTCAGGTAGCCCAGGTTGGCGGTCAGGCGCAGGTCGCGCGCCAGCAGCACGGTATTTTCCAGCTCCACGCCGTAGGTGTGGGCACTGCCGACGTTCGTACGCAGGTTGGCGCTGATGGCCGGGTCCCAGGCATTGGTCTGCAGGTCGTCGTAGTCGTTATAGAAGAAGGCGATGTTGCTGCGCAGGCGGCCATCGGCAAAGTCGCCCTTGAAGCCCACCTCATAGGTGGTGACGTTTTCCGGATCAAAGCCCTGCTCGGCAGCGGCGCGGGTTGGCGCGCGGTTGTCGAAGCCGCCGGCCTTGAAGCCCCGGGCCACATAGCCGTACTGCACCAGGTTATCGCTCCAGGCGTACTCCAGGCCGATCTTGGGGCTGAGGGATGCCCAGGAATCACTGGTTTCGGTAGCGAAGTTGGTGCCGGTGATTACCCGGTCGGTGGTGATGGCGTAGTTGCTGTAATCGAAATTCTTGTGCTCGTGGGTGAAGCGCAGGCCGGTGGTCAGCGACAGGCGAGGGGTGAGCTTGTAATTGCTCTGGCCGTACAACGCGTAGCTTTCAGTATCGGTGGTGCTGTATTGGCCGCTGGCATTGACCCGGTTTTGCGCCACCGAAAAGGTCAGGCTGTCGCGCTCGGCGCGAAAGCGCTCCTTGTACAGGTACACACCGAGGGTGTAGCTGAACCTGTCGTATTCGCCGTTGAGCTGGAACTCCTGGGTGGCGTAGCGCTGCTTGTAGGTGATCAGGTTGTTCTGGATCGGCGACGCGGTGCCGCTGTTGGCCTGGCCGGAGTTGTCGTAGTCCACCGGCTGGTCGAACTCGGACCAGGCCGTGACCGACTTGAAGTTCAGGTGGTCATCGATGCTGTAGATCGCGCGCAGCACCGCACTGCCCTGGTCCAGCTTGTTCTTCGGGTCGAGGCTGCTGTAGGTCTTGAACTTGTCGAAATGGCCGTTGGCCGGGTTGAAGGGGGTATAGCTGGTGGTATCGCCGCGGTCGAAGGTGCCGGCCAGGGTCAGTTGCACGTCCCAGGGCGAATCCTGCGGGGCCAGGCGCAGCTTGCCGCGGTAGGACTGGATGTCGATGTTGTTGACGTCCTTGTCACGGGTGCGGTTGTACACGGTGCCGTCGCGGGTCAGGCGTATGGCCGAGAAGCTGCCGAACAGGGTGTTGTCCACCAATGGCCCGCTGACCAGCAGGCGGCCGTTCTGTGCGTTGTAGTTGCCGGCACCCAGCTCGACGAAGGCGCGGGCCTGCTGGGTCGGGTCGCGGGTGATTACCCGTATCGCGCCGGCTGCACTGTTGCGCCCGTACAGGGTGCCTTGTGGGCCGCGCAGCACTTCAACGCGCTCCACGTCGTTGAAGTCCAGCATCGAAGAAATCGCCCGCGGGATGTACAGGTCATCGGCGTATACCGCAACGGCCGCTTCCTGAATCGGGTCGGTCTCGCCAATACCGCGTATGCCATAGGTTTGTGCGCTGTAGGAAATGGACTGGCGGTTCAGGGTGAGGTTGGGCACCCGACCGGACAGGTCGCGGATGTTGTTGATCTGCGCATCCTGCAGGGTGCGCTCGTCGAAAGCGCTGATCGCCAGCGGGGTTTTCTGCAGGTTCTCTTCACGGTGCTCCGCTGTGACGGTGACGGTTGGCAGTTTGTCGCCTGGCGTCTGGGCAGGCTCGGCGAAGGCCGTGGGCGTGAAGAGGGCAAATGCAACGGCGGCGGACAGGTGAGGGCGTACAGGGTAGGGCAAAGGCTTCATGCTGCAGCTTCCAGATAACCAGCATCGAGTGGGATTTCGGATACCTGGATACCGCAGCCGGGTGTGATGACCTGAGGCGCAAGGAGGTATTAGGTTCCTTTGCCTCCGCCAGTCAGGGGTCGGTCTGGTGAGAACATATCTCTATGAAAAAACGTTTTGAAATACTTTTTGCGTCTAAGCTAATATTATTAACATGAATTAATAAAAGTGCTTAAAATTCAATAAATGCATTTTATGGTTGAGATAGAGGTGGTTTTCAGGGGCCGAGTGGCCATGAACCTGTTGCTTGCGGGTGGCGCAACGGCGGCTGGCGCCCGTGCCGACGAGGGTTACTTCGAGTCGCTGCGGGCCAAGGTTCGTAAGCCTCAAGGATGAAAAGCAAACGTCTTTGGCCAACGCAGGGGGCTAGCTGTCTCCGGTTTGCACCACTGCGCCTGAGCGTCACTCCAGGTAAATCTTGGTCAACAACCGCAACAACTGGTCCCGCTCCTCATCATCCAGCGCAGAGGTCGCCTCGCGGTCGCTGTCCTTGGCGATCTGCTTCAGTTCCTTGAGCAGCGCTTCTCCCGTCTTGCTCAAGAAGATCCCGTAAGACCGCTTGTCCGGCTTGCACCGCACGCGCACGGCCAAGGCCCGTTCTTCCAGCTTGTTCAGCAGGGGCACCACCTGCGGTGGCTCGATCGCCAGCGAGCGCGCCAGTTCAGCCTGCAGCAACGCCGGTGTCGTCCTGCTCCCGCACAGGCGTGTCGTGCGGGGAGAGCGTCGTTGAACGCCCCCTGTTCGCCACCCCGAACGGCACATGCACCATCGGCAAATCCCCCGCCGGCGACTGCAAGTGGCTGCGCTGGTCGTCGAAGAACACATGGGGCTTCAGAATCGACAACACCCTGGGCTTCTCCATGCCGCCGAGAAAGAAGCACTCGTCCGGCGATACGCCCCAGTCCTTCAACGTCGTCACCACCCGCTCATGTGAAGGCGCATTGCGCGCCGTGACAATGGCAATCCGCAAGATCCGCTTGTAGTCCGGGTTCTCGGCCAGCTTGCGGTCCTCCAGCATGCGTATCAGCGAAAGCTTGCGGTACAGGTCCGCCAGCGGCCCTGGCGAATGCGGAATGCCCTTGTGTACGCGCTCGTGCTCCTGAAAGTCATCCAGGTTGTCGTTGCGCTTGTACACGCTCTCCGCCTCGTCGTCGGCAATCACGCCATCGAAGTCGAAGGCTACGCGCAATTCGGTGTCGATCTCGTCATCGTAGATGCGCGTCGGCAGCACCCGCCCGGCCGGGTAGTTGGCGTCGATGGCTTTCTGCACGTCTTCCTCATTGGCACTGAGGAACAGCGAGGCGTTGAATGCCGGGATGTACTCGTAGGGCGAGCGGCCCGACATGAACGCCGCGCGGGTGATGTCCAACTGATAATGGTTGATCGAACGAAATACCCGCAGGCCGGTTTCCGGGGAGTTGCGCGAGAGCAGCACCACCTCTACCGGCAGTTGCTCGGGGAATGCCTGGTTGATACTCAGGAAGCGGCGAATGAACGGGAACGCCACGCCTTTGGGGAATGGCTCGTCCAGGTTCTGCTGCTGGTGATGGCGGTACGCCTCGACACCCTGGGTCTTGTAGATGTCGTCCGAGACGGTAAGGTCGAACAGCGCACTCGAGGCAACGCCAATGACCAGTTTCTGTTCGATGGGGTAGGGCATTGAGCAACTCCTGAGCCTGTGCTGATGGCAAGTGTACGCCTGCGCGGTGACGAAAGCCCTCAGGCCTCCGGCACCAGTCCGAGCAGCACCTGAACCTGGCGCTGCAACTGGCTCACATGCTCGCGCTCTGCACGCAGCGCGGACTGCAGTTCGCGGTTTTCCTGTTTATGGATGCGAGCGGAGCGCTCCAGCTCGCGGTCGCCTTGCAGCAGGTCCCACATCTGGCCTTGGCGAGCGTTTTGCAGACCCACCAGCAGCAGGGTGATACCGCAGACGCCCAGCAGAGAGATTTCGATAGCTTCCATGTGACGCTTCCTTGGATAGTGGCAGTTTGCCGGTAAGCGAAACGATATGTCCATAAAGGCTACATGTCGCATTGCAGACCTCCCCGTTACTGATCAACCACTCAAATCTCTCGTTCATCAGTGGATCCAGTGATGCCAATTTGATAGCTTTCCGCCCCTTACCGCTGTATCCGGATAGGAATTGATGAACCAGCTATACGAACACGGCACTCTGACCCCGGTCGCGAAGCCGATTGTGGACAGGGTGATCGAGACCGCCCTTGGCAGTCTGGACGCTACTTCCGATAACAAGGTACTGCGTGGCCTCAACGATGCGTTGGCGGGCGAAATAGAACGTTTGAACGCAGACGTCGCGACCCCGGATGGCGACCTGCAGGGGCCACTGAGGGTGTTGCGCGAACTCAGGCAACAGCTCGACGAACTGCTGGCGCTGGCCGATGGTCATGCCTTGTGCAGGCAAGCGGTGGAGCGCCTGGCAAGTGTGCAAGGCCAGCATGAAATCGAAATGGCCGCGCTGCAGGCCAGTGCCGAGGTGCAGAGCCGCAAGCTGGTGGCAAGTACCTTGGCCCGCGTGCAAAAGGAAGGGGCAATCCGCAAGAGCCTTGAGCAGTACCAGGAGCAGCTGGCCGCCAGCAACCTGGCACGGGACGCGCTGTCTACCACGGTGACGACGGCTTTGAAGAGGCTTGCGCTGGCAACCAGCACCCAGGCTCAGCGCGTTGATAGCGTCGAGACGCATTTGGCCAGCCTGGTGGAGCGCCAGCGTGAATGCGAGCTGCAATTGCAGCAGGTGTGCGGGACGGGCTGGGCGGTGTATCTGGAGCGCAATGCAGTGCCGCTGGTGGCGTTGGCGGTGGCTGTGTTTGCGCTGGGGCTGAACCTGTTCGGTTGAGCGCAACTTAACGGCAAACCTGAGGCCTGCGCGGTCGTTGTGGAAGCGGGTTCACCCGCGAAGAATCCTGCACAGTGGATGGCACCGGCTTCGCCGGTGTTCGCGGGCACGCCCGCTCCCACAGTGATCGCGCAGACTCTGACATTTTTAACACGACAGTGGCTCCCGCAGGGCTCAGCGTCGAGCTGCCAGGGCCTCAGGGTTGGCAACGTTCTTTGGCTTTCCTTCGAAAAACGCCAGCACATTGTCGAAGGCATCGCCAAAGTACAGCTCGTAGCCGTTCTTCTCCACGTACCCCAGGTGCGGCGTACTGAGTACGCGTGGGTGGCGCAGCAGCGGATGGGCCGGGTCGAGCAGCGGCTCCTCCTCGTACACATCCACCGCCGCGAAACCCGGCCGCCCAGCATCCAGTGCCTGTAGCAATGCCCCCGGGGCAATCAGTTCTGCGCGGCTGACGTTCACCAGCAAGGCGTCGGGCTTCATGTTGGACAGGTCGTCGAAGGTCACCCCGTGGCTTGTCTGGTCGGACAGGCGCAGGTTCAGGCTGACAATATCCGCTTCGGCAAAGAATGCCTGACGCGAGGCAGCAGCGCGATGGCCATCGGCTTGGGCTGCGGCGCGGCTGCTGTCGCTGCCCCACACCAGCACAGGCATGTCGAACGCCTGGGCATAACGCGCCAGACGCTGGCCGATCTTGCCGTAGCCCCAAATACCCAGCAGCTGGCCGGCCAGCGCCTGGCCCAGATTGACCTGCCATTGGCCTTGGCGGAAAGCATTGATGGCCGGCACCAGTTGCCGGCGGGCATTGAGGATCAGCGCCCAGGCAAGCTCCGCAGGCGCCACCGGCGAGCCGCGCCCCTCGGTCACCGCAATGCCGCGTGCGGTGCAGGCAGCCAGGTCCAGGTGGCTGGACACCTTGCCGGTCTGGCTGATCAGCTTGAGGTTGGGCAGGCGGTCGAGCAGGGCGGCGTCGATGCGGGTACGTTCGCGGGTGAGTACCAGTGCGTCGGCATCGGCAAAGCGTGCTGCAAGTTGCTCCAGCGTGGCCGGCTGGCGCTCATGGAGCACGCTGACAGCGTGCCCGCTCAGCTTGCCGAAGCAATCGAGCGTGCGGATCACATCCTGGTAGTCGTCGGGAATGACAATGCGCATGGTGGTCTGGCCCTGGCGGTACAGTGAAGCGTCGAAGATAACCCAACTGCGCGCATCAACGTCAGATCAGGATGTAGTCGCTGCGCACCACCACCGGCTCATGCGCCCCTTCGACCAGGTGCACGAACTGCCCGCCCACCTGGTCGATTGCCAGGCAGTCGTCGACATCGAGCAAGGCGTCGGTGTGCGGCTTCAGCCAGTGTGCCTGCATGCGCTGCTTGCCCAGGGCCTTGGCTTCGGTCTTGTTGCGGGCGGCAACCAGCAGGTAGCGGTGCGCCTCGCCGAACACATCGCGCTCGTAACCGCCGAGGTTGATGAAGTACAGGTGCAGTGCGCCGCGGGCGGGGGCGTCCGGGCGCAGTTCGATCCGTTGGCCGTCCACGCCGTGCACTTCCAGCCACGAATCGATGTGCAAGCCTTTCGCGCTACCGAACCAGGCCTGGCGCAGCTGCGGGTAAGCCTGTTCGAAGGTGTCGGCCTGGGCGAATACCACGTCGTGGACTTCGATCTTGGCGCCGGGGTGGCGGCCTCCGAGCATGACGACGTAAAGCATGGGCGGTCCTTTGCGTGGCATTGAGTGAAAGTGCATTGTACCCAGCCACAGCCAGTTCGATGAAGCGATGCCTGAGCATTGTTGGCGCGGGCATGCCCGCGAAGCAGTCCGTGCGGTGGATGGCAAGGGCTTCGCCCGTCTCGCCCGCGCTGCCGTTGGCTTCCTCGAATGCCACCGTGGCACTGTGACGCCTCGCCGGGGACGAGTCCACCGATTACAAGGGATTGCGCAGGCCGCCAGACAGGTGCTCTACCAGAAAATCCACAAACACCCGCACCCGCGCCGGCATCGCCTGGCCACCGACGAACACCGCATGGATCGGCTCGCGGTCGTCAGGGTTGTACGCCTCCAGCAACGGCACCAGCCGCCCGCTGGCCAAGTCGTCGACCACCGTGAAGGTACCGATGCGTGCCACGCCGGCACCGATCCTGGCCAGTTGCGCCAAGGCTTCGCCGCTGCTGCATTCGATATTGCCCGTCACCTTCAACGAGAATACCTGCCCGTCGCGGCGAAACGGCCAGTCGGGCGCGGCACGGCGGAAGTTGAAGCGCAGGCAGTTATGCCGGGCCAGGTCTTCAGGCTCAAGCGGGGTGCCGCAGCGTTGCAGGTACTCGGGCGAGGCAACCACCACCTGGCCGGTTTCACCAATGGCGCGGGCGCTCAATGAACTGTCCGGCAGGTGCCCGAAACGCAATGCCACGTCGGCCTGGCCGCCGAGAATGTCGGCCACTTCGTCACTGAGGGTAAGGTCAACCAGCACTTGCGGGTAACGTGCGCTGAAGGCCGCCAGCAGCGGTACCACGGTCAGCCGGGCATGGCCCAGCGCAGCGCTTACCCGCAAGCGCCCGCGCGGCACGCCCTGGTCGGTGATGGCTTCTTCCACTTCGAGCATGTCGGCCAGCACCCGCCGTGCACCGCGCAGGTACGCCTCACCCTCGGGGGTGAGGGTGATCGCGCGGGTGGTGCGCAGCAGCAGGCGGGTGCCCAGGCGCTGTTCGGTGCGGGCGATGATGCGGCTGACCGCAGAAGGCGTCAGGTTCAGTGCCCGCGCGGCGGCCGACAGGCTGCCTTCTTGCGCCACCCTGGCAAATATCTCCATCTCGCCGGATCTTCCACTGAAGTCCATTTGTGCCTCGTGCGCAAAGGTGGTTGGCAAAAAAGCAGTCTAGTGCACTTTTAAAATGGATCGTAGCATTTGCGGCATAGATAAGGAGCTTGCCATGCGTATCAATCCACCTCTCGTCGCACTTGCCATCGGTGCCTTTGGCATCGGTGTCACCGAGTTCGCCCCCATGGGCATGTTGCCCAGTATCGCCACTGACCTTGGCGTCTCCATCCCCGCTGCCGGGCTGCTGGTCAGTGCCTATGCCATTGGCGTGCTGATCGGCGCACCGCTGATGACCCTGGCCACGGTGAAGATCCCGCGGCGTTATTTGCTGATCGGGCTGATGGCCATTTTCACACTGGGTAACCTGATGTCGGCCCTGGCCAGCGATTACACCAGCCTGCTGGTGGCCCGTGTGGTCACCTCGCTCAACCACGGTGCCTTCTTTGGCATCGGCTCGATTGTCGCGGCCAGCGTGGTACCGCCCGAGAAGCGCGCCGGGGCGGTGGCGGCAATGTTCATGGGCTTGACCCTGGCCACCATCGGCGGCGTGCCGCTGGCGACCTGGTTTGGTGAAATGCTGGGTTGGCGCACGGCATTCTGGGGTATTGCCGGGCTTGGCCTGGTGGCGATGACCACGCTCTGGTACGCGCTGCCCAATGTGCCGTCGCCCAAAGGTGACGGGGCCATGGCCGAAATCCGGGTGCTGGGCCGCGGCCCCGTACTGGCGGCGTTGCTGCTGACGGTGGTGGGTTCCAGTGCGATGTTCACGGTGTTCACCTACATTGCGCCGATCCTGCAGAGCGAGGCGGCGGCGTCCACCACCTTCGTGACAGCCATGCTGGTGTTGTTCGGTGTGGGCCTGACCTTGGGCAACGTGTGGGGCGGCAAGGCGGCAGACCGCTCGATCGACCGCACGCTGATCGTGTCGTTGGCGTTGTTGATTGGCGTGCTGCTGGTGTTCCCGCTGGTGCTGGACTGGCCGCTGCCGACGGCCTTGGCGATCCTGGTGTGGGGCGCGGCCAGCTTTGCACTGGTGCCGCCACTGCAGATGCGGGTGATGGAGGCAGCCAAGGATGCGCCCAACCTGGCATCGGCGGTGAATATTGGTGCATTCAACCTGGGCAATGCGATTGGCGCGGCGCTGGGTGGCGCAGTGATCAACGCAGGTTTGGGCTACCCGGCGATTTCCCTGGCGGGCGCGGCGATGGCGGCGCTGGGGTTGGTGATGGTGTTGCTGTTTGCCTGGCGTGGGCGGGTGGTGGCAGCGGGGCGGCAGGTTGCGGTGTAATTAGCTGAGATCGCCGGGGGCGCTGTGCGCCCCTATCGCGGCACAAGGCCGCTCCTACAGGTACAGCGCACGCCTCAGGTGCTGCGCGATCTTTGTGGGAGCGGCCTTGTGTAGCAATAGGGCTGCAAAGCAGCCCCAGGATCTTGCAGGTGGGACCCCTCAACACACCTCAGAACTTGCCGCGCAAGGTCAGCATGTAGTTGCGTGGCGCGCCGTACCAGTTGCCGGTGTCGCTGGCATCCACGGTCTGGTAGTACGTCTTGTCGAACAGGTTGTTGCCATTGAGCGTGGCCGTCCAGTGTTCCTCGATGCGGTACTCGACCAAGCCGTTCCACACCGCATAACCGGCCTGGCGAAACGCATACGGGTCTTGTTGGCTGAGCCCACCGTCGGGCAGGCGGCGCTGGATGAAGCCACTCTTGTAGCTGTCGCTCTGGATGGTGGCCCCCAGGCCGACCTTCCAGCGCTCGAACTCGCCGGGCAGTTGGTAGGTGGTAAAGAACCTGAACAGGTGCTTGGGTGTTTGCGTGCTCATCGGCGTGCCGTTGTTGGCGGCATTGCCGGCAACACGTTGCCTGTTGATGTTGAAGGTGTAGCCGGCCATGGCTTGCCAACCGGGGGCCAGCTCACCGGAAATCTCGCTGTCGATACCCTTGCTGATCACCTCGCCAGAGGCGCTGTAGAAACCTTGGCCAGTGCTCACCGCTTCGTTCAGACGCTTGGTGTAGTAAAGCGCGCTGGACAGGTTGAGGCGCCCATCGAGCAACCCGCCTTTGGTACCGAACTCGTAAGTTTCGCCCTCGATCGGGTCCAGTGGCTGGCTGCTGGGGGACTTGAAGGCGGTTTGCGGCTGGAAGATCTCGGCATAGCTGGTGTACAGCGACCACTGCCGGTTCAGGTCGAGCACCAGCGCGCCAAACGGGGTGATGACGCCGCGGTTGCTTTCCTTGAGCCGGGTGTCGGCATTGTTGAAAACCGGGACCACGGTGCGGGTGTTGTCACGGTAGTCGGAGTAGCGTGCGCCCAAGGTCAGGTGCAGTGGCTCGGCAAGCTGCGCCTTGAAGGTGGCATATGCACCGGATTTGCGCTGGTTCCAGTCGGGGTTGTAGTAGTAGCTGGGGGGGGGGGGCGCGGCTTGGGCATGGCGCCGGCGTCACCTGTGGTGATGTCGAAGGGCACGTTGATGTCGCTTACTTGCGACAGGTCGCTGTCGTTGCCGCCGACCACGGTGATGCCGGTGGTCTGGTCCAGCACCTGGGTCAGGCTGGTGAGGTGCTGGTCATCCATGCGCTGGCGGGTCATGACACTCACGGACTGCGGGGTTTCGCGCAGGCTGCGTGGCGTCTTGCCGCCTGTGCTGATGGTGCCTGTGGTGTAGGAACCGGTGTTCTCGGTCTGCTCGCCGAGGTTGGCAGTGCCGGTCACGTTGGTCGGGTCCAGTGCCACAGCACCCAATGGCAGCGGTTCGCTGGCCGGGATCAGGCGGTAGCCGCTGTGCTGCGGCATGGCTTGCAGGCCGCTGCCGACCAGTAACTGCTGCAGGGCTTGTTGGCTGCTAAAACTGCCGCGCAGCCCGGCGCTGTATTTGCCGGCCAGGTCACCCGGGGTAAAGGCAATGTTCAGGCCGGTGCTGCGGCTGAGGGCAATCAAGGCTGCATCCAGCGAACCGGCCGGGATGACGAGCTCATAGCGGGTGGCGGTGCTGGCGCTGTCGGTGGCATGGGCCAAGGGCAGCGTAGCCAGGCCCAGGCTGGTGCAGAACAGGGCTTGGCGGATGGCGAGGCGCAAGGGGGCGGGTCGGGTCACGTGGGGTTCTCGTTGGCAATTTGAGTGTTCTGCTGTGTATGCCGGGCGAGATTGCAAACCCCTTCACCCGGCGAGCACTTTTTTTGCCAGGTTGTTTCAGGCGCTAAGGCGCACCCAGTAACGCGTCATTGCCTGTACGCGCAAGCCGTGGGCCTGGGCGATGAACGCCAGGGTGGCGTCGGTGTCGTTGAGGTTGAAATTACCGCTGATAGTGCGTTTCGCAACCTGTGGGTCACAGCCAAGGTAGCCGTTGCGATAACGGCCGAGCTCGTCGAGCAGTTCGGCCAGCGGCATCGCCCTCGCGGTCAGCAGGCCGTCGCGCCAGGCAGCGGCGTCTTCGGCGTTGCCGGGCAGGCGCAGCACGTTGTCGCGGGTTACCCGCCAGGTTTCTCCGGGTTGGGCAACGGCACCGGTACCCGAGCGTGGCTGTATGTTCACGGTGCCTTCGGCAACACCCAGGCGGCAGGCGTCGGCGTACTGACGTATGTTGCAGCGGCTGCCGTGGGCGGTGAACGTGGCAAAGGTGGTGGTGACCTGCAATGGGCGCTGTTGCAGGCTGGCGTTGTCGCCACCACTGACCAGGTAAAGCTCGCCGCGCAGCAGTTCGATACGCCGGTGCCGGGCATCGAAATACACACGTACGGCGCTGTCGGTATTTAGCTCCAACTGGCTGCCATCGGCCAGGGTCCAGCGCTGATGTTCGCCGACACGGGTGCTGTAGTCGGCCATCAGCCGCTGCCAAGGTGCGGTTTCGCGGGTCCCCCAGGCGGTGGTGCCGACTGCCGCGAACAGCGCCAGCAGTTTCAGCACCTGGCGCCGCTGCAGGCGGGCTTCAGGCAGTTTTTCCAGCGCCTGGCGCGCCAGCCCGCTCGGCACACCGGCAAAGTGCCCGCTCAGGCTCTGCATGCGCGCCCAGGCCAGGCGGTGGGTTTCGTCATCCGCCAGCCAGGCCTGGAAGGCCGCCCGGGTAGCAGGGTCGGGCCGGTTGTACGTGAGACGGATCGACCATTCGATGGCCTGGTCTACTGTTGCGCCGGGTAGCGCCGGCAGTGTGCTGGTGCTCATGGCGTGCTCTCGAAGACAAGCTGATAGCAATGGCGCAAGGCTTTGCTGAGGTCGCGTTCGACGGTGGACAGCGACACCCCCAGCTGTTCGGCAATGCGCGGGCAGGGCATGCCATCCAGTTGTGCCAGCAGGAAGATGGTGCGCGTGCGTGCGGGCAGCGCGTCAAGCAGCCGGTCGATGGCCACCAGTGCCTCGAGGGCCAGGGCACTGATCTCCGGTGATGGCACTTGAGCCTCGGGCAGCTGCGCCAGCGTGTCCAGCCAGGCCCGCTCGATGTCGCGATGGCGCCACAGGTCGATGACCAGCCCGCGGGCAATCGTGCGCAAATAGGCACGTGGCTCCAACAGCGCCTTTGCCTGGCGCCTTTGCAGTACCCGGACAAAGGTGTCGTGGGCAAGGTCGGCAGCATCCGCTGCACTGTTCAGCCGATGGCGCAGCCAGCCTTGCAACCAGCCGTGGTGCTCGACGTAGAGATGCTCGATGGGGTGTCTGCTGCCGGGCATGCCACTCTTCCGTGTTCGTGCACTAATGGTAATGACTCGCATTATTACCCGATGCCCGGCACTGAAACCAGTGTTGTACGTTACGGCGTACCGTTACGGCCGTGCAGGTGATAGGCCGGGCGTTCGCTCAGGCGTTCGTAATAATCGCGAACCGCTGGCAGGTGCGGGTGCTCGAACGGCGTTTCGAACCAGCGGTTGACCGAGAGGCCGATAGGGATATCGGCCAGGGTGAACTGGCTGCCGGCTACGTAGGCACCGGTGCTGGCCAGTTGGCGGTCGAGGATATGCATGTAGTGCGACCATTCGGCGCAACCGGCGGCCAGTGCTTGCGGGTCCTGGTGGGAGGGGGAGTGCCTGACCAGTGACATGAATGCGTAGCTCCACGAGCGGTTCAGGTCCGAGGCCTGCCAGTCGATCCACTGGTCGATCCTGGCCCGCGCCTGGGCATCGTCGGGGTAGAACGCGGTGGCACCGTAGCGGTTGGCCAGGTAGCGGATGATGCTGTTGGACTCCCACAAGGTGAAGTCGCCATCCTGGATCACCGGGATCATGGCGTTGGGGTTCAATGCCAGGAACTCCGCGCTGTCAGTGGCCTGGAAGCCAGAGCCCCAGTCTTCGCGCTCGAATGCGACCTCGAACTCGCAGCAGGCCCACAGGACTTTTCGCACATTGATGGAAGAAGCTCTGCCCAGTATCCGTAGCATGGTGTTCGTCCTGGTGTGGGGGAGGTTGATCGTCCGACACTGGCAGGTGCCGGTCAAGGGGCTGATCGGTGGCAGAGCGCCCATTTCATGGGGTTCGTGTAGTCCATTTCCGAAAGTGGTTCTTTCCATCCTGCTGGTCATTGTGATGGGGGAGGTGGCGTCCTAGGCTGGGGATGCTCGTAACCCCGAGGAATGGACATGGACAACGACACCCCGAAAAGCAGCAAGCTCAATGTCGTGCGTGCAGCGAGCCGGTTTGGCAACGCCGATGCCGAACTGGTGCAGATGAAACCGCAGCTGCCAATGAGGACCGCACTGACGGAGGCCTCGGGCATCATGGGCTGCATCACTGAAATTACCCGCAAGGCCATCGACAGGCCAGCCGACCGCAAGGTGATGATGCAGGCCACGTTCTATCTGGCCGGCATGGCCAAGGCACTGATCGATGGCCAGCTGCTGCAGGTGCGTCAGGCGCGTGAAGGTGAGCGCGAACCCTAGTCAAGCTTGCCTGGGGGCCCTTAACTTGGCACCCTTGGGCGGTTTGAATCGTCTGTATCACCACAGAAGGAAGTTTGCATTGAGCTGGGACAAGGTGGGGAAACTCCTCGTAGCCGTGCTTTTAGGCCTGATGGTGCTTTTGACCGCCTACGTGTTGCTCAGGAGCAGCCCGCGCCTGGAGGCGTCACTCACCTATGCCTACCTCACCTATCCCACCCAGTTCAGCGAGCGCATAAGCAAAGCCAGCGAGCAACTCAAGTATGAGCAGTTGCAGGGGCGTATCAACAGTATCGGCCAGGGCGGTCTGAGCCACGATCAGGTCGAGCGCCTGATTGAAATGGCCCAGGCACCCTATGCGCAGTTGTTCGCCAAGCCCTTCGAGGCCGGGCTGGTCGATCACCGTACCGGCTTGCTTATCGAACTGCGCAACAGTGGTGACGCGCCGGTACGGGAGGTAAAGATCCGTCTGCCAGCCAAGGGCCTGGTGCAGGTGCGTGATGCTGCCGGCAACGACACCCTGCTGGAGACCGCAACCGCGCAGGTGGACATCCCGGCCATCGAGCCGGGTGGCACGTGCAAGGTCTGGGTCTATTTCGATGCAGACTATCTGCAGATCCGCCAGGGCGGGGTCAGCATCAGCCACGCAGACGGAGTGGCCAATGTGCAGGTGTACCACGAGGTCATCGGTTTTCCGGCCATGGTGGCCCGCTACAGCCGCGAGTTGATGGTGTTACTGGGCGTACTGGCGGTCAGCGTGCTGGGCCTGGGTTATGCCTGCCTGGCACGGCGTAGACCGCGGTAAACGCCTCACTCGAACATAAATATCTGATTGGGCGGGGCACCTGTGGGAGCGGGCAAGCCCGCGAACACCGGCGCAGCCGGTGCCATGCAGCGCGTCGCACTCTTTGCGGGCGCGCCCGCTCCCACAGGATAAAGCTGCGCTTGCCAAAGCCTTGTTCCACGGGCGACAGCGCAGCATAACGGTGTGGCATGCGTGTTCTGTGATCAAGGGTCATTTGCTTGAAACTCAACACACCCCCGTTGACGACCCTCTATAGTGCTCGGCATTACAAGAGCCATCTCGAGCCTGCCTGATGATCCCTTCCCTGGATTCCATTTTTTCTCGCCTGCGCCTGCGTCAGTTGCGCCTGCTGATCGAGCTGGATCGCTGTGGTTCGCTGCACAAGGCGGCCGAAGCCATGGCCATTTCCCAGCCCGGGGCCACCAAGGCGTTGCGTGAGGTGGAGGAGGTGCTGGGGGTACCATTGTTCCAGCGCCTGCCCAGCGGCCTGGTAGCCAATGACGTGGGCCGTTGCGTGGTGCGCTATGCGCGGCTGATCCACAGCGACCTGGGGCACTTGCGCGAAGAGGTGCTAGGCATCGTCCAGGGCCAGGGTGGGCGGCTGGCGGTGGGCAGCATCATGGGGGCCATGCCGACACTGGTCAGCGCCCTGGGGCGCTTGCGCCGCAAGCAGCCGCAGCTGGCGGTGGAAATTGCCGAGAATACCAGCGCCAACCTGCTCGCCCAGCTGGACGAGGGGCGCCTGGACCTGGCCATCTGCCGGCCGGGGCTGGGCCGCAACGCGGCGGACTATACCTTTGTCGAACTGGCCCAGGAGCCGTTGGTGGTGGTCGCGCACCCGCAGCATCCGCTTGCCGGGGCAGCGGCACTGGCGATCAGCGACTTGAGCCATTACCGCTGGGTGGTCTACCCGGCGAACATGCCCATGCGCCAGGCGCTGGAGCGCGAGTTGAGCGAGGCAGGGGTGGAGGTGCCCCGCTACCCGCTGGAAACCTTCTCCACCTTCGCGACGTTCATGCTGCTGGAGGATGACCCGACGCTGGTGGCGGTCATTCCCAGTGCCGTGGCGGCGTTTGCCGAGCAGCGCGGGTTGCTGGTGTCGCTGGCGGTGCAGCTACGGGCGTTGAGCGAGCCGTTCGGCATCGTGCACCGTGTGGCGGCGCCGCTATCGCCAGCTGCGCGGTTGCTGGTAGAGGAATTGACGGCCAATTGAAGTTTGACGGCGCGCGCCCTCCTGCCCATCGCTGGCGGGCTGGTGGGGATAAGCGATGGTTATTGGTGGATCAGCTCTTTTCATTATCGGCGGCCCTGCCTGTGCTCTAGATTACCCCCGGCACGGCCTGCCAGTACCCCTGTAACCCTATTGCATCAAGGAGCAACCCAATGGATCTAGGCATTTCCGGCCGCTGGGCCATCGTCTGCGCGGCCAGCCAAGGCTTGGGCAAAGGCTGCGCCGAGGCGCTTGGCAAAGAAGGCGTGAACCTGGTCATCAATGCCCGCACCCAAACCACCCTGGAGCAGACCGCCACCGAGTTGCGTGCGGCCTGCCCGGGCATCGAGGTGCTTACCGTGGCCGGCGATGTGGCCGATGCCCAGGTGCGCCAGGCGCTGTTGGCGGCCTGCCCGCAGGTCGACATCCTGGTCAACAACGCCGGTGGCCCGCCACCGGGGGACTTCCGTGACTGGGGGCGTGACGACTGGCTGAAGGCGCTGGACGCCAACATGCTCACCCCCATCGAGCTGATCAAGGCGGTGGTCGACGGCATGGCCGAGCGCGGTTTCGGCCGGGTAGTGAATATCACCTCTGGCGCGGTGAAGGCGCCGATCGACATTCTCGGTTTGTCCAACGGCGCCCGCAGTGGCCTGACCGGTTTCATTGCCGGCCTGGCCCGGCAGCAGCGCCTGGCGGGCAGCAATGTGACACTGAACAACCTGCTGCCTGGGGCGTTCGACACGGCGCGTTTGCAAAAGACTTTGCAGGCGGCGGGTGGCGATGTGCAAGCCACTGCCCAGGCCAGGCGCAAGGCCATCCCGGCGGCGCGCTTTGGCGATGCCGGGGAGTTTGGCGCGTACTGTGCGTTCCTGTGCAGTGCGCATGCCGGTTATATCACCGGGCAGAACCTGCTGATCGATGGCGGGGCGTATCCGGGTACTTTCTAAAAGGTGCGGGGGCGCATTGCCCCCACAACCAAGGGCGGCAGGCAAACTGGCAATGATCCGGCGAATACCGCATACTTGTCGGCAAACGCCGAAACAGGAGTATGCCATGCTTGCCGAAGTGCTTCGCGACAACGGTTACCACGAGTACCGGGCGCGCCTGCAGGCGCTGCTGGAAATACCCGAACTTGCCAGTGACTTCGAAATCCACACTCGCATCACCCATGGGTTTGCCGCCACCTGGCTGGTGAAGTTGACCGAGCGTGGTGTGTTCACCCCGGTGGAGCGGGACCAGATCATTCCCCTGCGCACCCTCAAAACCCGTATCGAGCGTGACCAGCCGCTGACCGTGGAAGAGAGTGATCGGCTGTTCCGCTCGGCCCACATCACCGCCATGGCCGAAGCCGTGTTCGGTGAAGCGGACAAGGCCAAGCGCTGGCTGTCCAAGCCCAAGGAGCGCTTCTCGGGGCTGACGCCCATGCAGATGCTCACCACCCAGCAAGGCACCACTCAGGTGGAAGAGATGCTGCTGCAGATTGCCGAGGGCTTTGGCCTGTGATTTTGTGGCGTATCAGCGCCTATGCAGATTTGAGTGGCACTGGGGGCTTGCGTGTAAGCGGCCGCTGGCACCAGGCGGGCCGGCCGGTAGTGTATGCCGCCACCAGCCCTTCCGGGGCCATGCTCGAGGTGCTGGTGCACCTGGAGATAGACCCCGAGGATTTTCCTACCACCATGCGCCTGATCCGCATCGAATTGCCCGACACGGTTTCACAAGCGCAGCTGCCCGCCTTGCAGCCCGGCTGGTCCGCTCAGCCTGAGTTGACCCGGGCGCTGGGCAATCGCTTTCTGGATGACTGCTCGGCATTGTTGCTGCCGGTGCCGAGCGCGATCATGCCCAGCACCATCAACTACCTGTTCAACCCACGGCACGCACAGGCGCAGCGCGCGAAAATCCAGGTCGAGGATTTTACCCCGGACAGCCGCTTGTTCTAGCGCGTGTTCACCACAGTGCAGCCGACGCCGTCGTCAGCACCCGGTCAAACACGGCGAGCGCCTGGTCTACTTGCGCCTCGGTGGTGAATCGGCCGATGCTCAAGCGCACACTGTTGCGTGCCTGACGTTCGTCCAGCCCCAGTGCCAGCAGTACATGCGAGGCGGCGTTGCTCGCCGAGTTACAGGCCGAGGTGGTCGACAAGGCCAGCTCGCTTGCCAGTGCCGCGCTGTTGAAACCCTTGCTGTCGATGCACAGGTTCAGGGTATGGGGGATGCGTTGGCTGGCGCTGCCGTTAAGGGTCACGCCGGGTAAAACCAGCAGGCCATCGCGCAAGCGTGTGGCCAGTTGCTCAAGGCGCTGGTGCTCGCTGTCACCTGGTTGGCCGGCCAGGGCAAAGGCGCTGCCCATGCCGGCGATCTGATGGGTTGCCAGGGTGCCGGAACGCAGGCCCTGCTCATGGCCGCCGCCGTGCATCTGCGCACGCATCAGCGTACGGGCGCGTGGCCCGACATACAGCGCGCCGATCCCTTTTGGCCCGTAAACCTTGTGCGCCGAGAACGACATCAGGTCCACGGCCATCGCGTTCAGGTCGATGGCGAGCTTGCCTACGGCCTGTGCGGCATCCACGTGCAGCAGGGCACCGTGGGCACGCACCTGTTGGCCGATGGCGGCAAAATCGGTAACCGTGCCCAGCTCGTTGTTGACCGCCATCAACGATACCAGGCGGGTATCGGCGCGCAACGCTGCCTGCACGCTTGCAGGCGGGATCAGGCCGGCGGCATCCGGCGCCAGGCGGGTCACGGCCCAGCCTTGGCGCTCCAGTTCGGCCACTGTGTCGAGCACGGCTTTGTGCTCCAGTTGGCTAGTGATCAGGTGCCCAGGCTGGTCGAAGCCTCGGGCAATGCCTTTGAGTGCCAGGTTGTTGGATTCGGTAGCGCCCGACGTCCAGACCAGGTTGTCGGCTTGCGCGCCGACGCGCTCGGCCACCTGCTGGCGGGCTTGCTCCACGGCCTGTCGGGCGGCTTGGCCGTAGGCATGGCCACTGGACGCCGGGTTGCCGAAGTTGGCCTCGCTGCCAAGGCAGGCCAGCATGGTTTCGATGACCCGATCGTCGACGGGGGTGGTGGCGGCGTAATCGAAATAGAGTGGGGCGCTGGGCATTGGGGCGGGTCCATGTCTGTCGCCGTGAAATCGGCGATTGATGGGGTAATCGTATCCGCCATGGCTGAGATATTTTTCGCTTCCCGCCGCTTTTTTCTCAATGGGCGTGAGAAAACTTTCTCTCTTTCTAACCTTTGGTAGAATATTTTTCTTCAGGAGGGCGAGGCTATGGGCCGCCCCTCGCAGGCAGCTTCAGGCGGGCTGCAGGGCTTTCTCTTCCTCTGCTACCACGCGTTCGCACAATTCGGTGATCTGCTCGCGCATCCAGCGGTTGGCCGGGTCCTGATCAGTGCTTTCATGCCAGTACAGGTGCGTTTCCAGTGCGGGCACCTCCACTGGCAGTGGCTGGTAACGCAACTGATGGCGACGGGCGAAACGCTCGGGAACGGTCATCGCCATGTCGGTCTGCTGCAACACCTGCGAGGCCATCAGGTAGTGCTGCGAACGCAGGGCGACCTTGCGCTGAACACCCATCTTGCCCAGCGCCAGGTCGACGTAACCCAGGCCGTTGCGGCGGCTGGAAATATGGATATGGGTCATGCCCAGGTAGCTGTCGAGGGTCAGTTTGCTGTCAGCGAGTGGGTGGCCCTGGCGCAGGGCGCACACATAGCGGTCTTGCATCAGCTTGACGTGGCGCACCTGCGGGTCGGTGTTCAGGGGGGCGTCGATGGCGAAGTCCAGGCGGCCGGCGGCGAGTTCCTTGGTGGTCTCGCGGCGCTTGCACAGGAAGCTTTCGATCAGCACTGCGGGCGCCAGGCGGCGCAGGCGCTGGAACAGCGGCGGCAGGATGACCGCCTCGGTCAGGTCAGTCATGCTGATGCGGAAGGTTTTGTTGGCCTGTTGCGGGTTGAAGATGCGGCTTTCCTGCACCGACGTACGCAACAGTGCCAGGGCGTTGCGCACCGGGCCTATGATGTTCTGCGCCATCGGCGTGGGCACCATGCCTTGTGCGGTGCGCACGAACAGCGGGTCGTTGAAGGTTTCGCGCAGCCGCGAAAGGGCGTTGGACACTGCAGGCTGGGTAATGCCGACAATCTGCCCGGCGCGGGTCAGGTTGGCTTCGGTGTAGATCGCATCGAACACGATGAACAGGTTGAGGTCGACCTTGCTGAGGTTCATGGGCGCCGCTCTTTGTTGGAATTATTGGCCGATCATATATCGGTTATGAATGTTTATACACGCGGAAAATAGACTAGGTGGATGGGGGCGCGCTGCTCTAGGCTCTGCCCATGTACTCCGAACCGTGAAGGTAGCCCCGATGGATTTCGCCTATTCGCCCAAGGTCCAGGCACTGCGCGAGCGCGTTACTGCGTTCATGGACGCCTACGTGTACCCCGCCGAAGCCGTGTTCGAGCGCCAGGTTGCCGAGGGCGACCGCTGGCAGCCCACGGCAATCATGGAAGAACTCAAGGCCAAGGCCCGCGCCGATGGGCTGTGGAACCTGTTCTTGCCCGAATCGGAATATGGCGCCGGCCTGAGCAACCTGGAATACGCCCCGCTGGCAGAAATCATGGGCCGCTCGTTGCTCGGGCCAGAGCCGTTCAACTGCTCGGCGCCGGACACCGGCAACATGGAAGTGCTGGTGCGTTATGGCAGCGAAGCGCAGAAACGCCAGTGGCTTGAGCCGTTGTTGCGCGGTGAGATCCGCTCGGCGTTTGCCATGACCGAGCCGGACGTTGCCTCCTCGGACGCTACCAATATGGCCGCCACTGCCGTGCGTGACGGCGACGAATGGGTCATCAATGGCCGCAAATGGTGGACCTCCGGCGCCTGCGACCCGCGTTGCAAGGTCATGATCTTCATGGGATTGTCCGACCCTGAAGGCCCACGCCACCAGCAGCATTCGATGGTGCTGGTGCCCACCGATGCGCCGGGCGTGAAGATCGTCCGCCCGTTACCGGTGTTCGGCTATGACGATGCCCCTCATGGCCACGCCGAGGTACTTTTCGAGAACGTAAGGGTGCCTTATGAAAATGTGCTGCTCGGCGAGGGGCGCGGCTTCGAGATTGCCCAAGGGCGCCTTGGCCCAGGCCGTATCCATCACTGCATGCGCTCGATCGGCATGGCCGAGCGTGCACTGGAGCTGATGTGCAAGCGCTCGGTGGAGCGTACTGCCTTTGGTCGGCCACTGGCACGGCTGGGTGGCAACGTCGACAAGATCGCCGACTCACGCATGGAGATCGACATGGCCCGGCTGCTGACGTTGAAAGCGGCGTACATGATGGACACCGTCGGCAACAAGGTGGCCCGCAGCGAGATCGCGCAAATCAAGGTGGTGGCGCCGAACGTGGCGTTGAAGGTGATCGACCGGGCAATCCAGATGCATGGCGGGGCCGGGGTGAGCGGCGATTTTCCGCTGGCCTACATGTACGCCATGCAGCGCACCCTGCGCCTGGCCGACGGCCCGGATGAAGTGCACCGGGCGGCGATTGGCAAATATGAAATTGGCAAGTATGTGCCGGTGGAGCTGTTGCGTAGCGGGCGATGAAGTCGTCAGCCTGAGCCGGCCTCTTCGCGGGTGAACCCGCTCCCACAAATACAGCGTGGGCGCGAAACCTGCGCGGTACCTGTGGGATATTGGTTGGACCAGGGGGTCAGACTCGCATCTGTGGGTCTTCCTCTTTCTCGCTGACCGGACTATCAGCATTTGAAGCCTTCGTGGATTGAACGTCCTTGATGTCCGGCTTCTCCCCCCGCGTCTTCACCAACGAAACCACCACCCCACCCAGCAACAACCCGAACGTCACCCCCAACGACAGCAGCGCCGGTACCTTGCCCACCATGCCGTGATAGAAAATCTTGCAACCAATGAAGATAAGTACCAGCGCCAACGCATACTTGAGGTAAACAAACCGGTGCATCAACGCCGACAGCGCGAAGTACAACGAACGCAGCCCAAGAATGGCAAAGATGTTCGAGGTGTAGACAATGAACGGGTCCTGGGTAATGGCGAAAATCGCCGGCACGCTGTCGACGGCAAACACCAGGTCGGCCAGTTCGA
This sequence comes from Pseudomonas sp. BN505, assembly GCF_029873175.1. Lineage (NCBI taxonomy): Bacteria > Pseudomonadati > Pseudomonadota > Gammaproteobacteria > Pseudomonadales > Pseudomonadaceae > Pseudomonas > Pseudomonas sp. BN505. The sequence goes on along the minus strand of NZ_SSOI01000050.1, from coordinate 283,963 downwards.
TCAGCACCAGTGCCAGGAACAACGGGGTGGCGTAACGCAGGGCCTTGCTGTGCCCGGGCGGGGTCTGGTGCACGAAGAAGTGCGAGCCGTGAATCTGGTCGGTCACCCGCATGTGCCGGCGCACGAACTTGAGTATCGGGTTGTTGGCCAGGTCAGGGTGGCTGTCTTCCTTCGAAAGCGCCATCTTCACCCCGGTAAACAACAGGAAGGCACCGAAGATATACAGCACCCAGGCAAAGTTCTGCACCAACGCGGCGCCCACGCCAATCATGATCGCCCGCAGGAACACCACCCCCAGGATGCCCCAGAACAGCACACGATGCTGGTAGCGTCGGGGGATGGCAAAGTAGCTGAAGATCATCGCCATGACGAACACGTTGTCCATCGACAGCGATTGCTCGACCAGGAAACCCGTGTAGAACTCCAGCGCCGACTGGGCGCCCAGCTGGTACCAGACCCCGGCGCCGAACAACACACCAACGCTGAAGTAGCCCGAGTAAAGCAGCAGGCTTTCGCGCATTTCGATTTCGCGGTCGTGGCGGTGCAGCACGCCCAGGTCGAGCACCAGCAAACCGATGACGATGGCCATGAACACCAGCCACAACCAGGCGCTGGTACCGAGTACAGGGGTGGTGAGGAATGCTTGCAGAGCTGTCATGAGCCCCTCCTTGAATGTCGACGTTGCATGGCAACAGTGATCCGACATGGCGGCTTGGCAGCCGTCAGAGGGGCCCGGTATCACATGAATTTGAGCCTAGACCCGATTGCACGAGATACCGAATGGGGAGCTGTTACATTTCTTTGCCAGAGCCCCCTGCATCAATTCAATACACCCACACCTCGACCCGCCGATTGCGCAGTCGCCCTTGTTCCAGCTCATTGCCGGCCACCGGCAGTTCATCGCCCATACCCGTCACTTCCAGCAACTCCACGCCATCGCGCGCCAGCTCGCGGCGCACTGCCTGGGCCCGAAGGCGCGAGAGCAGGGCGGCGCGACCAGGCGTTTCCTTGGGGTCGCCAAACCCTACCAGCACCGCTTTGCTCTGCAGCTTGCCAGCCTGGCGCAGGTACTCGGCCACCCGCTGCACGTCGCGCAGGGCCTTGTTGTCGAGGCTGGCGCTGCCTTCCTGGAAACGGAAGTTCACGCTCAGCCGTTGCGCCCGCTGGGCCAGGGTGCGGTAGCGCGGCGGCATGTCGGCCAGGGGCGCTACTGCCAGGGCCTTGATCTGCTGCGAAACAAAGCCCTGCTGGGCGACGATCGCCTGGCCGGCCGGGCTCTGGGCAAAGTCGGCCAGGGCCCTGGCCTGTGGCTTGGGGTTGGCCGGCAGGTAGAAGTACAGGCGCCGTGACAGCGGGTAATCTTCACTGGCTACCAGCGCGCGCTCCGGCAGCATGGCCGGTGCGTCGCCTTCGGCTACCGCCAGCACCTTGGCCCCGTGCAGCGAAGCCAGGCTGCTGAAGCCGATGGCCTGGCGGTCGGTGGCCACCTGCGCGGCCAGCTCGTCACTGGACTCGAAACGCCGGGCCTTGGTCGATAGCTCGTTGTGCTGGGGCTCCAGCACCAGCGCCTTGAACGTCTCGAAGGTGCCGGAGTTGTCGTCACGGGCGTACAGGTGGATGGCGCCGCCAGCAATACCCAATTGCTCCCAGCGTTGGATCTGCCCGGAGAAAATCTGCGCCAGTTGCTGAGTGCTGAGTTGCGGCATCGGGTTGTCGGGGTGGACGATAACCGCAACGCCATCCAGGCCGATGACTTGCTCGGCAGCGGCTGCGCGCAGGTCGCCCAAGGCCCGCAGCTGGCGTACTTCGCTGTCGTTGATCGGCCGCGAGGCGGCTGCCAGGTCGGCGTCGCCCCGGCCCAGGGCGATGAAGCCGGTGCTGGATCCGTGGGCAGCGATGTCGATGCGCACGGGTTGGCCATGCGCATCGCGTGCGGTGATCACGGTCTCGTTGGCCCGCTTGCCGGGTTGCTGCTCGATGGCGGTGGCTTGCTGCGCGTGCAATTGCCCCTGCACCAGCGCTGGCAGCAAGGCCGCGCCGATGGTGTTGGAGCCTTGCGCACGTATGTGCATGGGCTCGGCCAAGGTCGCAAACGGGATCAGGGTGAGCAGCAATACAAGCAGGCGGGGCATGCCGGGTGGCCCTGTGACATAGAGTTGGCCGGCAGATTACGACAGTGGCGTGATGATAATGTGACAGACCGTAGGGGAGGGCTCTGCCCTCCATTCGCGACACAAGGCCGCTCCCACAGGCGACCGCGATTCCTTGTGGGAGCGGCCTTGCGTCGCGATAGGGTCGCAAAGCGGCCCCGGTTATCTCAATGCGCCCCGGCGGATTTGCTCAGGTCACTCTCGGCCCACTCGGTGTAGATGCAGGCATCCGCCACCGCCCAGCGCACCTTCACGCTGTCGCCCGGCTGCATCGGCATGCCCGCGGCCGAGAGTGCCTTCACCGTCAGCTCGGTACCCCCTGCAGTCACCACATGGCAGGTCTGGCTTTCACCCAGAAACAGCACTTCGCCAACCTTGGCACTGACCTCGTTCCAGCCCGCCGGCAGCGGCTCGCGCGCAGCCTGTTCGGCGGTGAGGGCCAGGGCTTTTTCCGGGCGCACCATGATCAGTGCATCCTGCGAGGCGGACAGGCCTGGGGTCAGACGAATGGCCACTGGCTGGCCCTCGAAGCTCCCGGCGCCATTGCTGCTGGCCTTGATACGCAGGAAGTTGGAGTTGCCCAGGAACGAAGCGACAAAGGCATTCGGTGGGTTCTGGTACAGGTCGTAACCGGTGCCCAGGCCGACGATCTTGCCGTGGCTGAAGATGGCGATGCGCTGCGACAGGCGCATGGCTTCTTCCTGGTCATGGGTGACGTAGACAATGGTGATACCCAGCCGGCGGTGCAGTTGGCGCAGTTCGTCCTGCAGGTCTTCGCGCAGTTTCTTGTCCAGCGCGCCGAGCGGCTCGTCCATCAGCAGGATGCGTGGCTCGTACACCAGTGCCCGGGCAATCGCCACGCGCTGCTGTTGCCCGCCAGACATCTGCGACGGCTTGCGGTGGGCGAACTGCTCCAGCTGTACCAGCTTGAGCATGGCGTCGACCCGCTTTTTGGTCTCGCTGGCGCTCAGCTTGCGGATGGCCAGCGGGAAGGCGATGTTGTCGCGCACGTTCAGGTGTGGGAACAGCGAATAACGCTGGAACACCATGCCGATGTCACGCTTGTGCGGCGGTACATTCACCAGCGACTGGCCGTCTACCAGGATCTCGCCGCTGCTGGGGGTTTCGAAGCCGGCCAGCATCGACAGGGTGGTGGATTTGCCCGAGCCGCTGGAACCGAGGAACGTCAGGAACTCGCCGTCCTGGATTTCCAGGTCGAGGTTGTCCACGGCGGTGAAGTCGCCGTAGTGCTTGTTCAGGCCGCGCAGGCTGACCAGGGTCTTGCCTGGCGCGTTGTCTTTGATCACTGCACTCATTGTTGTTTTCTCCGCGCGCTCAGGCGTTTGTTTCGGTGCGCCGGCGCAAGGCGGCGGCAATGAACATGACAAGCAGCGACAGGCCGATCAGCAGGGTCGAGGCCACGGCGATGACCGGGCTCAGGTCCTGGCGCAGGGTGGTCCACATCTTCACCGGCAGGGTCTGCAGGTCGGGGCTGGCCATCATCACGCTCAGCACCACCTCATCCCACGACACCAAGAAGGCGAACAGGCCGCCGGCGATCATCCCCGGGCGAATGGCCGGGAAGGTGACCTTGAAAATCGCTTGCAGGCGCGAGGCACCGCAGATCACTGCGGCATCCTCGATCGACTGGTCGAACAGCTTCAGCGAGTTGATGATCGAGATGATGGTGAAGGGCAGGGCGACGATCACGTGGCTGACCACAAAGGCGAACAGCGTGCCGGTGTAGCCGAGCTTGAGAAACAGTGCGTACACCGCCACGGCTATGATCACCAGCGGCACGATCATCGGCATGGTGAACAGCCCGTACAGCAGCTCGCGGCCCGGGAAGCGGCCACGCACCAGGGCGAATGCGCTGGGCAGGCCCAGCAGCACGGCGGCGATGGTGGTCAGCACGGCCACCTTCAGGCTGGCCAGTGCGGCGTCCATCCACTCTGGGTTGGAGAAGAACTGGCCGTACCACTTGAAGGTCCAGCCCGGGGGCGGAAACACCAGCCACTGGGACGAGCCGAACGACAGCAACACGATGAACACCACCGGCAGCAACAGGAAGGCCGCAATGACCCCGGTGGTCAGGTACAGGCCCGTACGCAGCGGGCGGCCCATGGCATTGGGAGACAGGAGCATGGCGGTTTACCTCGCGTTGCCAACCGGGGATTCCGGCTGCAGCTTCAGGTACAGGTAGAAGAGCACCAGGGTGATCGCCACCAGCAGTGCGGCGGCGGCGCTGGCCAGGCCCCAGTTGAGGAACGACTGCACCTGCTGGATGATGAATTCGGGCAGCATCATGTTCTGTGCCCCGCCCAGCAGTGCCGGGGTGACGTAGTAACCGAGCGACATCACGAACACCATCAGCGCGCCGGAGAACAGCCCCGAACGGCACAGTGGCAGGAACACCTTCCAGAAGTTGGTCCACGGGCTGGCGCCGCAGATGGAGCCGGCCTGCAGCACCATCGGGTCGATGGCGTGCATGGTGGCCTGCAGCGGCAGCACGATGAACGGGATCATGATGTAGCTCATGCCGATTACCACGCCGGTGAGGTTGTGCACCATTTCCAGCGGGGTATCGATGATACCCATGGCCATCAACGCCTTGTTGATCACACCCGAGCTTTGCAGCAACACCAGCCACGAGTAGGTGCGCGCGAGCAGGCTGGTCCACATCGACAGCAGCACGATGTTCAGCAGCCAGCGGCCCCAGCCCTTGGGCACCAGGGTGATCGCCCAGGCCAGCGGGAAGCCCAGCAGCACGCTGATCAGGGTGACCACACCGGCCACCGAGAAGGTGTTGAACAGCACCCGTGCGTAGGCCGAGTTGGCGAACAGCTGCTCGTAGTTGCCCAGCCCCGGCGTTGGCTCCAGCACCCCGCGCAGCAACAGGCCGACCAGTGGGGCGAAGAAGAACAGGCCAAGGAACAGCAGGGCCGGCAGCAGGTTGCGGCTGCCCTTCCAGCGCTGGCTCAGGCTGGCGCGGCGAGGGGCCGTTCCGGGGGCGCCGGTGCCCGTGGGGGCACCTTGCGCGTTATGCAGGGCGTTGATGGCGACTTTCATTTGACCAACCACTCATTCCAGCGGGCCGCGATGGCCTGACCGTTCTTGGCCCAGTAGGCGAAGTCGAGGGTGACCTGGTCCTGGGCGTAGGCAGTTGGCAGGTTGGGCGCAAGGTCCTTGTCCAGCTTGGCCACGCTGTCGACGTTGACCGGGGCGTAGGCGGTCTTGTTGGCGAACTCGGCCTGGCCTTCGGCGCTGCTGGCGTTGGCCAGAAACTTCATGGCCGCGTCCTTGTTCTTTGCGCCTTTGGGGATGACCAGGAAATCGGCCATGACCAGGTTCTGTTTCCAGCTCACACCCACCGGTGCACCGTCTTGCTGCAGGGCATAGACACGGCCGTTCCAGAACTGGCCCAGCGAGGCTTCACCCGAGGCCAGCAGCTGCTGCGACTGGGCGCCACCGCCCCACCAGACGATATCTTGCTTGATGGTGTCGAGTTTCTTGAAGGCGCGGTCCAGGTCCAGCGGGTACAGCTTGTCCGGCGCTACGCCGTCGGCCAGCAGGGCCAGTTCCAGCACGCCCGGGCTGGGCCATTTGTACAGGGCGCGTTTGCCCGGGTAGGTCTTGGTGTCGAACAGTGCGGTCCAGTCCACCGGCTTGTTGGCACCGAGCTTGCCTTCGTTGTAGCCCAGTACGAAGGAGAAGAAGAACGAGCCGACGCCATGGTCGGAGACGAAGCGCGGGTCGATCTTGTCGCGCTTGATCTGAGTGAAGTCGAGGGGTTCCAGCAGGCCTTCGCTGGCGGCGCGCAGGGCAAAGTCGGCTTCGACATCGACCACGTCCCATTGCACGTTGCCGCTTTCGACCATGGCCTTGAGCTTGCCGTAGTCGGTGGGGCCGTCCTGCACGACCTTGATGTCGGTGGCTTTGGTGAAGGGTACGGCCCACGCTTCTTTCTGGGCGTCCTGGGTGGTACCGCCCCAGCTGACGAAGTTCAGGCTGTCAGCGGCCTGGGCGGCCTGACATGCCAGGGTCAGCAGGCTGGCGGACAGCACTGCGGTTACACGTTTGCTCAACAGCATGGTTACGCCCTCGTTGCTTTTGTTATTCGAGGCGGGGCTTGTGGTGCGCCCGCCAACAGTGTTCGGGGAGCAGCTAAAACAAAGTGTCTTGGTGGCCGTTTGTGATTGTAGGTGCCGGCCTGCAGATTCAAGGTCTACGGGATATCATATTATGGTATTCCAAACTTTTGGCAAGAGGTATGAGGCGACCGGCCATCACCCCGGCCTTTACCAACCGCCGCAACCCTTTGTAGGAGCGGCCTTGTGCCGCGGAAGGGCGGCACAGCGGCCCCAGGGGTTCAGCGTCGACACACACATTGACGGGGCCGCTATGCGGCCCTTTCGCGGCACAAGGCCGCTCCTACAAGGGGACTGTGTCAGGTCGGGAGGCCTGGCTCGAACGGGATGCTCTGCACCACCTCCAGCTCATACCCTGCCAGGCCGGCGTACTTCAGTGGTGGCCCCAGGTGACGCAGCTTGCCCACGCCCAGGTCCTGCAGGATCTGCGCCCCGGTGCCTACTTCGGAGTACACCTTCGACTGCCCACGCTGGTACGGCCTTACCGGCTGTGTCAGCTGTGGTATGCGCTCAAGCAAGGCTTGGGAGGATTCATGGTTGGCCAGGATCACCACCACGCCAGCGCCTTCCTCGGCCACCTTCTGTAGCGCCGCCCACAGTGTCCAGTTGGCGGGGCCTGCGTATTCGGCACCGACCAGATCGCGCAATGGGTCGATGACGTGCACCCGTACCAGGGTCGGTTGCTCGCGGCGGATGTCGCCCATGACCATGGCCATGTGCACGCCACCTTCAATGCGGTCCTCATAGGTGACCAGACGGAAGGTGCCGTGCACGGTCGGCAGCTCGCGCTCGCCGATGCGCTTGATGGTCTGCTCGGTGCTCAGGCGGTAGTGGATCAGGTCGGCGATGGTGCCGATCTTGATGCCATGCCGGGCGGCGAACACTTCCAGGTCGGGGCGCCGGGCCATCGTGCCGTCGTCATTCAGCACCTCAACGATTACCGACGCCGGGCTGAAGCCGGCCAGGCGCGCCAGGTCGCAACCTGCTTCGGTGTGGCCGGCGCGGGTCAGCACGCCGCCTTCGCGGGCGCGCAAGGGGAAGATGTGGCCGGGTTGCACCAGGTCTTCGGGGCGGGCGTTGGCAGCCATGGCCGCCGCCACGGTGCGCGCCCGGTCGGCGGCGGAAATGCCGGTGGTGACGCCGGTGGCCGCCTCGATCGACACGGTGAACGCCGTGCTGAACACGCTGCCGTTGGCCGGTACCATCTGCTCCAGGCCCAGGCGCTGGCAGTGTTCGTCGGTCAGGGTCAGGCAGATCAGGCCACGCGCTTCGCGGGCCATGAAGTTGATGGCCTGGGCGTCGCAACGCTCGGCGGCGATTAGCAGGTCGCCTTCGTTTTCCCGGTCCTCGTCATCCACCAGCAGGACCATCTTGCCTTGCCGGTAGTCCTCGAGAAGCTCCTCGATGGTGTTGAATGCCATGTTGCACGCTCACTGTGGTGGGATGATTTTTATGGTATACCATCATACACAAATATCGCCTTAACAGGAGAGCAGCGCATGAAGGCCTACTGGATCGCCCATGTGGACGTGACCGACCCCGAGCAGTACCAGCAGTACACCCAACGCGCGCCGGCAGCCTTCGAGGCATTCGGCGGTCGCTTTCTGGCACGTGGCGGGCGCAGCGAGGCGATGGAAGGGCGGCCTACCCCTCAGCGTAGCGTGGTGATCGAGTTCGATTCGTACGAGCAGGCGGTGGCGTGTTATCGGTCCGCGCTGTACCAGGAGGCGTGCAGCCATCGCCAGGGGGTGGCGAAGGCTGAGGTGATCATTGTCGAAGGGTTTGAACCCTGATGTTGGGCTGATGGCCCTTTCGCGGGTAAACCCGCTCCCACAGGTACACCACGAATTTCCAGTTCTGTGGTGTACCTGCGGGAGCGGGTTTACCCGCGAAGAGGCCGGACCTGCCTGACGGCATTCCAGCCTCTGCCGCCTGGGTGGGTAAGGTTATTGAAGGTGGACTTTGAGTTCACCGGCCGCCTGGCGCATGGCTGCCTTCACTGCTGGCACCTGACTCAGTGGATTGAGCAGGCCATAGTCGTGGATCATGCCGTTGTACCGCACCGAGGTAACGGTTACCCCAGCAGAGTTCAACTTGCGTGCATACGCTTCGCCTTCATCACGCAACACATCGAATTCAGCCGTTTGCACCAGCGCTGGCGGCAAGCCCTTGAGCTGTTCACTGCTGGCCCGCAGCGGCGAGGCGTAGATCTGTTCCCGCGCCTTGGCATCGGTGGTGTAGTTGTCCCAGAACCACTTCATCATCCCGGTGGTCAGAAAGTGCCCTTCGGCAAACTGCTTGTACGATGCCGTCTCGAAGCTGGCATCGGTCACCGGCCACAGCAACAGCTGGAAGCGCAGGGCAGGGGTGCCGGCCTGTTTGGCTTTCAGCGCCACTACTGCCGCCATGTTGCCGCCGACGCTGTTGCCGGCCACCGCCAGGCGCTTGCCGTCCACGCCGATCTCCTTGCCATGCTCGGCCACCCAGCGGGTCGCAGCGTAGGCTTGGTTGATCGCCGTCGGGTAGTGCGCTTCCGGCGACGGGGTGTAGTCCACATAGACCGCCACCGCACCCGAGCCGACCACCAGGTCGCGAATCAGCCGCTGGTGGGTCGGGAAGTCGCCAAGCACCCAACCGCCGCCGTGGAAGAACATGAATACTGGCAAGTCACCCTTCACATTGGCCGGGCGTACCACTTGCAGCTTGATCGACTCGCCGCTGGCCTGGACGGTGCGTTCCTTTACTTCGATACCGGAGAGGTCGACCTTGACCGATGCCTGGGCCCCCGTCAGCACTGCCCGGGCGTCTTTCGGGCTGAGTTGTTCCAGAGGCTTGCCGCCGCCTTGTTCCAGGGCTTCGAGAAACGCCTGGGTGTGCTGTTCGACACCAGGGCTACCCGCAGCGAAAGCGCTGGAAACGGACAGGGCCAGAAGGGAGGCGGTAAGGGTTTTGTGGACAATGTTCATGAGCGAATCCTTTTCCATGCAAGTGTTGGTAGTGGGCGTCTTGCCTGGCCTGTTGGGCCATCGCTGCGACTTGTGCGTAGGTTAGGCAGATGCACTGGCGGGAAAAAGCCGCTATAAAGCGTTTGACTGTCACCATGAGCGAGACAATGAACCCCTACGAAGACATGCGCATCTTTGCCCAGGTCATGGAGGCCGGCAGTTTCACCGCCGCCGCCGACCGCCTGGGCATGTCCAAGCAATCGGTCAGCCGGCGCCTGATGCAGCTCGAAGAGCGCTTGGGCGTACGCCTGCTCAACCGCTCTACCCGGCGTCTGGACGCCACGCCGCTGGGCCAGCACTACTACCAGTCGGCGCTGCGCCTGCTGGGCGAGGTGCAGCAGGTAGAACACGACATCAGCGGCCAGGCCCAGGCCCTGCGCGGCACCTTGCGGCTGAGCGCACCGCTGTCGTTCGCCATGTCACACCTGGGCTGCCTGTTGACCGAGTTTTTGCAATTGCACCCGCACGTCGATGTCGAGGTGGACCTCAGTGATCGTGCCGTGGACCTGATCGGCGAAGGCTACGACCTGGCGCTGCGGATCGGCGCGCTGGAGGACTCCAGCCTGATTGCGCGGCGCATTGCCAGTGTCGAGCGGGTGTATTGCGCGAGCCCGGCGTACCTGCAGGCGCGGGGTGTACCGCTAAAACCGGAGGATCTGGCCGGGCACGACTGCCTGCCCTATGGTCATTCTCGCCAGGTGCAGTGGCAGTTCCGCCAGGGCGGCAAGGCGCAGGCGATTCAGGTGACAGGGCGCATGCGTGCGAACAACGGCGAGTTGCTCAGGGATGCCGCTACCGCCGGGATGGGGGTGACCTACCTGCCGACCTTCATCGTTGGGCAGGCGTTGGCGGATGGGCGGCTGGTGAATGTGCTTGAAGAGTGGACGCCGCCTGCCTTGCAATTATCAGCGGTGTATCCGCAGCACAGGCAGGTGGCGCGGCCGGTGCAGGGGTTTGTGAGCTTTTTGCGCGAGCGCTTGGTGCAGTTGTAGGCCAGCCTCGGCACCTTGCCGCGAAGCGCAACGCCAGCGGCAAGGCGAGCGCCCGGATCGGCGCCAGGATCAAGCCAGATGGCGGCCCAGCTTGAGGCGCCAGCGCGCCGGCAAAGCGCCCAGCAGGCGCAGCACCAGTATGAAGGTGGCGGGGAAGGCGATTTCCAGCGGCCGGCGTGGCAGGCGCGCGATGATATGAGTGGCGGCGCGTTCGGCGCTCCATAGCTGGGGCATGGGGAAGTCGTTGCGGCGGGTGAGGGGGGTGTCGACGAAGCCGGGGCTGACCAGGGTGACATCGATACCTTCGCCAGCCAGGTCGATGCGCAGGGACTCGACCAGATACCGCAATGCCGCCTTGGACGCGCCATAGGCGCCGGCGCGCGGTAGCGCCAACCAGCTGACCGAACTGCCCATCACCACCAGGTGTGGCTGCTGGCCGCGGCGTAGTAACGGCAGGGCGGCGGCCAGGCAAAGGCTGGTGCCGGTCAGGTTGGTACGTATCACTCGCTCGACCAGCGCCGGGTCGAAGTGCCCCGGCTCCAGGTACTCGCAGGTGCCCGCATTGAGGATCACCTGGTCCAGTGCGCCCCAGGCGCGCTCGATCTCCCCGGCCATCTGCGCCACCTGCCCAGGCTGGTCGATATCGCCCACGGTCAGCAGTACCTGCCCCGGGAACTGCGCGGCCAGTGCCGTCAGCTTGTCTGCGTGGCGTGCACCCAACGCCACCTGATGGCCTTGCTCCAGCAAGTGCAATGCCAGCGCAGCACCAATGCCGCTGCCGGCACCGGTGAGCCAGCAACGGCTCATGCCAGCCTGCCTTTGAGCCAGCGAATGGCGCTGCCCATGACCGGCACATGCTCGTACAGCAGAGCGCCGGCGTCGAAGTAATCCTGGTGAAAGTGCACCCGCTCATGCCAGCGCAGGTGGCTGCACCCCTGCAGGCTGATCAGTTGCCCACGGGCCAGCTGCGGGTGGCGATATTGCAAGGTCCAGCGAATGTAGCCGTGGCCCGGTTCCAGCTCGTCGGTGCCTTCGAAGCGGTAATGGCACTCGGGCACCTTCGCGTACAACTGGGCGAAATAAGCCCGCAGCGCGGGAAGGCCGGTGAGCTGGTGCAGAGGGTCGCGAAATGCTACGTCCTCGCTGTACAGGTCGTTCAGCAAGTCGAGGTTGTGTGTATCGAGCGTGGCAAAGCGCTCGGCGAAGGATTGCAGGTAGCTGGACATGCACAATACCTGTACAAGTTAGGTTCTTTGTACAAGGTATAGTGCAGGTCGCTGTAGAAATCTATACAGAATAATTATTATGTACAGGGTGTGTTGGTTCGACATGAGATTTTCTGCGCCTGAGAGATCGAGCGCCGCGCGGGTGGCGCTCGATCTCCCAGGCGCAGAAAATCATGTGGTGAACTCGCCCAGCCCGATCAAACCGCCATCGAACTCATCCATGGCATCCAGCATCGCTTCGCGCAAGTAAGCCAGCGATGCCCGATCGAACAGCAACTGCAACGCCGGCCGCTCGTCACTGCCCACATTCACCATAATCACATTTATCCGTGCCGCTGAAGTCTGCGCTACCGCCCCGACCGGAAACGCCTCGGCACGTAAATCCACCCCGCACAACTTGGCCATCACCGCACTGCCATGCACCCCTGACAGTTGCAACCAGGCATGGCTGTCCTGGCGCGGCAGCAGGTAGTTACGCTGTGCATCCTGCACCCACTCAGCTTCCGCGGCAGCCACCCGTGCGCCTTCGTCGGCCAGGCTGCCCAGCAACAGGTACTCGGTTTGCGACAACCGCGCTACCCAGCCGCCGTCGTCCTGACGCGCGGCCTGGTTCGGCTGCTGAGGTAAACGGTAGCCACGTTGCTGCAGGTAGGCAGCACTGTCGCCCCCGCGAAAGCCGACCCGTGCCACATCGGTCAGGTCAGTCAACGCACAGGTGTGCAACAACTCGGCCCGCGGGCTGCGAGGGATAAACGCTTCGGCTTGCAAACTGGTCATGGCTCAGAGCTCCTGGCGCAGGTTGTCGGGATCGTGGAACGGCAGTTGCACCACCTTGGCGTGCACCATCGTGCCGCCTTCCACGCGGATCGGGATGTGCATGCCGGGGGTGGCCTGGTGGGCGCCGGCATAGGCCAGGCCGATGATTTGCCCCAAGGTTTGCGAGTACTCGCAGGAAGTGACATTGCCGGTGATGTCCGGCCCGTCCAGTACCAGGTGCCCCTCAAGTGGCTGCGGGCTGCCCTGTGGCAGGGTGAAGCCGACCAGCTTGCGCTTGAGCGGCTGCGCCTCAAGGATTTCGATGGAACGCTTACCGACGAAGAACGGCTTCTTGCGGCCGATGGCCCACTGCATGTCGATCTCTGCCGGGTGGGTCATGCCGTCGGTGTCCTGGCTAATGATCACATGGCCTTTTTCCAGGCGCAGCAGGCGCTGGGTCTCGACACCGAACGGGCGAATACCCAGGCCCGTACCGGCTTGCATCAGGGCGTCCCACAAGCGTTCGGCATGGCGCGCCGGCACATGCACTTCATAGCCCAGTTCACCGACGAAACCGACCCGCAGGATGCGCGCCGAAATGCCAGCCACCTCGCCTTGGCGTACGCCGAGGTAGGGGAAGGCTTCTGCCGACAGGTCCACGTCTTCGCACACCTTGGCCAGCACCTCGCGTGACAGTGGCCCGGCCAAGTTGACGGCGGCCAGGGCGGCGGTAACGTTGGTGATGTCCACGTCCAGACGCCACTGCGCGTTCCACTTCAGCATCTGTTGGTAGATGCGGTCGACACCGCTGGTAGTGGCGGTGACATAGAAGTGTTGCTCGCCCAGGCGTGCGCAGACGCCGTCGTCTATCACCACGCCCTGTTCATTGGTCATCAGCGCATAGCGGGTGCGGCCGACAGGCAGCTTGGCAAAGCCGAAGGTGTACACGCGCTCCAGCAGTTCTGCAGCGTCGGGGCCGCGTACGTCCAGGCCGCCCAGGGTAGAAACGTCAATCAGGCCGACTTTTTCGCGCACATGGCGGGCTTCTTCCTGCATGCAGCGCTCACGTTCCTCTGGCTTGCCGTAGTAGGCCGGGCGTTGCCAGATACCGGCAGGCATCATTTTCGCCCCGGCTTGCAGGTGGCGGCGGTGCATGGGTGTTTGCCGGTACGGATCGAAGGCACGACCGGCCACGTGCGCCAGTTTTTCTGCCTGGAACGGTGGGCGCGCGGTGGTCACCCCGGTCTCGCTGATGCTGCGGCCGGTGGCATGGGCGACCAGGCGTGCAGTGGGCAGCGCCGAGTGGCGCCCCTGGGACGGGCCCATGCCGACCGTGGAGAAGCGCTTGACCAGTTGTATGTCACGGTAGCCACTGCGGGTGGCGTTGACGATGTCGCGCACTTGCAGGTCTTCGTCGAAGTCGACGAAATCCTTGCCTTTGGGGTGCGGGAAAATCGGCCAGGGGAAATTGACCTTGGCTTCGGCGCTGAACACCGGCTGCGACGGCGCTTGCAGGCCCAGCGCTGCCAGTGCATCGGCGGCCCCGCGTGTGGCATCGGCCAGCACGTTGGCCAGCGAGTGACGGCCGTTCACCGAGCCTGCGATATCCAGCCCGGCCGGCAGGTCGCTGAGGGTGAACTCGTCACGGTTGACGTCATAAGCCAGCTTGCCACCGGCCTGGCACAGCAACTGATACACCGGCATGTAGCCCGCCGACATGCACAGCAAGTCGCAGGCCAGGCGCAGGCCATGCGCGCCGACCTTGCCCTGGCCGGTGATCGGGCGAATATCCACCCCGCTGACATGGCGCATGCCTGTTTCGTGCAGCGCTTCGTACACCGTGCTGCCCAGGTGCACGGGGATATCGCGGCGCTTCAGTTCGGCAGCCAGTGCGGCATCGGCTGGCGCGGCGCGCATATCGACCACGGCAGCCACGGCCACGCCTTGCTCCTGCAGGTCGAGGGCGGCCAGGTAGCCATCATCGTGGCCGGTGAGGATCACCGCACGCTGGCCCGGCTTGACCGCGTACAGCTTCATCAGCCGCTGGGCGGCGCTGGTCAGCATCACCCCCGGCAGGTCGTTGTTGCGGAACACCACCGGCTGGTCGAACGAACCGGCCGCCACCAGGCAACGGCTGGCGCGTACCTTGTACAAGCGCTTGTGCTGGATCACCGGCAGGTAATTGTCGGTGAACCAGCCGTTGCAGGTGGCCTCCAGCAGCACCTGGATGTTCGGGTGGCCCTCGAGGGTGGCCAGCAGCTCCTGGCGCAGGCTGGCGGCGCGGGTGCCGGCGATGTCGAAGCGGGCGTAGGCAAGCGAGCCACCCAGCACAGGCTGTTGTTCGATCAGCAGCACCTTGGCCCCGGCATTGGCCGCGTCCAGCGCGGCGCGCAGGCCGGCGGGGCCGCCGCCGATGACCGCCACATCAACGAACAGGTAGGCTTTGTCGTAGTACTGCGGCTTGAAGCCAAGGTCGAGCACGCCCAGGCCGGCCTTCTTGCGAATCAGCGGCTCCCACACCTTCCACATGCCCATGGGCTTGTAGAAAGAGCGGTAGTAGAAGCCCACCGGCATGAAGCGTGAGAACTTGCCCAGGTAGGCGTCACGGTCATGCGTCAGGCTGCCGTTGAAGTTCTGCCCTTCGACCACCTGGCCCTCGCGGGCGGCTTCCAGGTCGGCCAGCACGTTGGGTTCTTCAGGCAATTGCACCAAGGTGTTGGCGTCCTGGCCGGCCATGCTCAGCGGGCCGCGTGGGCGATGGTATTTGAACGAGCGCGACAGCAGCCAGCGGCCGTTACCCAGCAGGGCGCTGGCAATGGTGTCACCGGCAAAGCCTTGGCAGGCCTGGCCGTCGAACTCGAAGCGCAGCGGCCGCTCGCGGTCGATCAGCAGGCCCATGGGCGCGGGCAGACGGGTAGGGCTGTTCATCCGGCGATCTCCGGGGTGGCGGCGGGGGTGAAGTCGACGCGGCGGTCGAACAGTGCTTTCGGGTCGAAGGTGCGCAGCACCTGGTCGCTTCCCGTGTGGCGCTCGGCCAGGAACCAGTAGCTGGAAGCGTTGTGCAGCCACCACTCGGTCACCACCCCGGCCAGGTTGTCGCTGTTGAACACATAGTCGGCCCACTCGGCGTCGCTGCAGCTGGCCGGATCGGGCATGTGCTTGAACTCGCCGCCGTAGGTGAACTCGCTGATGTTGCGCGGGCCGTTCAAGGGGCAGGTCAGGATCTTCATCGTCGTTGCTCCTAGTGGCTGGCCGCAGTGGCGCCCATTTCGTTGACTTGCTGGAAGCGGCTGAAGCGCTCCAGGGCGAAGGGGGCGATCATTTCGGGTACCTTGCCGCCGCTGGCCACCAGCTCGGCCATGGTCTTGCCGCAGATGGGCGTGGCCTTGAAGCCCCAGGTTCCCCAGCCGGCATCCAGGTAGTAGTTGTGCACTGGCGACAGGCCCATGATCGGGCTGTAATCCGGGGTCATGTCGGTCATCCCGGCCCACTGGCGCATCAGCTTGGCGTTGGCCATGAACGGGAACATCTCGATGGCGTGGGCCAGCAGGCTTTCCTTGAGGTCGAGGGTGGAGCGGGTGTTGTACAGCGGGTAAGGGTCGGAGCCGCCGCCAAAGACGATTTCCCCACGGCTGGTCTGTTGCACATAACAATGCAGCGCCGACGAGCTGACCAGCGGATCGAGAAATGGCTTGAACGGTTGGGTGACCATGGCCTGCAGCGGGTAGGTGTGAATCGGCGCACGGATGCCTGCCTTGGCCATCAGCAGCGAACTGGCGCCGGCCACGGCCTGGACCACGCAGCCGCACTGCACCGTGCCACGGTTGGTCTTCACCGCTTCGATGCGGCCATTGCGAATCAGCAGGTCCTGTACTTCGGTCAGCTGGTGGATTTCCACGCCGCGCTTGGCCGCCTGTTTGGCGTAGCCCCAGGCCACTGCGTCATGGCGTGCAGTGGCACCGTCGATGTGCCAAAGGCCTGCCAGCACCGGCAGGTGGCCAGGGTCGAGGTTGAGGCTGGGCACCAGTTCGCGAATCTGTTGGCGGTCGATCATTTCGGTGCGCCCGCCAAAGTGCTTGTTGACCTCGGCACGCTGGCGGAAGGCGCGCACGGTGGCATCGGTGTGCGCCAGGGTGAGCTGGCCGCGCTCGGAATACATGATGTTGAAGTCGAACTCGTTGGACAGGTTCTGGAACATGCGCACCGATTCTGCGTAAAAGCGCACACCCTCGCTGGTGAGGTAGTTGGAGCGGATAACCGCGGTGTTGCGTGCGGTGTTTCCGCCTCCCAGGTAGGCCTTTTCCAGCACGGCGACGTTGGTCACGCCGTGGTACTTGGCCAGGTAGTAGGCGATGGCCAGGCCGTGGCCGCCGCCGCCAATGATCACCACGTCATAACGAGGCTTGAGTTCGCACGGTGGCGGCAGGTCGACCTCCACCGGGTAGTCGGCACTCAGGCCGTATTTCAGCAGGGCGAAAGGCATGCGGTGCGCTCCTGGTGGGCGGCCTGTTGCTGCAGGTCGAGGGCGAGCAGGGTGTTTTTCATCAGGTAGGCGATGGTCATCGGGCCGACGCCACCGGGCACCGGAGTAATGCCGGCGACCTGGGGCAGGGCAGCGGCGAAGTCGACATCACCGACCAGGCGGCTGTGGCCGCCGTCATCGACGCGGTTGATGCCGACGTCGATCACCACCGCGCCGGGCTTGAGCCAGTCGGCGCCTATCAGCCGAGGTTTGCCCACTGCGGCCACCAGGATGTCGGCCTGGCGGCACAGCGCCGGCAGGTCGCGGCTGCGCGAGTGCACCACGGTCACCGTGCAGTCGGCCTGCAGCAGCAGGGCAGCCATGGGCTTGCCGACAATGTTCGAGCGGCCGACCACCACCGCATGCTTGCCGCGCAGCTCGCCACAGGCGTCGCGCAGCAGGCGCATGCAACCGTTGGGGGTGCACGGGGTGAGCACATCGCGGCCTTGGGCCAGGCCACCAACGTTCTCGCTGTGGAAGCCGTCCACGTCCTTGAGCGGGCTGATGGCTTGCAACACAAAGTGCTCGTCGATGTGCGCGGGCAACGGCAGTTGCACGAGGATGCCGTTTACCTCCGGGTCGCGGTTAAGGCGGTCGATCAAGGTCAGCAGGTGGGCCTGGGTGGTGTCGGCGGGCAGGCGATGTTCCAGCGAGCGGATGCCCACCTCTTCGGCGCGCAGCACCTTGTTGCGTACGTACACCTGGCTGGCGGCATCGGCGCCCACCAGCACCACGGCCAGGCTTGGTTGCACGCCGCCCTGGCGCAGTTCCTGCACCTGCGCGCGCACTTCGGCCAGCACCCGCGCGGCGGTGGCCTTGCCGTCGATCAGCTTGACGCTGGGAAGGGCGCTCATTTGAAGATCACCGTGCGGTCGTGGTTAAGGAACACCCGGTGTTCCAGGTGGTATTTCACGGCGCGGGACAGGGCGATGGTCTCGGTGTCGCGGCCGATGGCCACCAGGTCGTCCGGCGCGTAGGCGTGGTCCACGCGCTGTACTTCCTGCTCGATGATCGGGCCCTCGTCCAGGTCGCTGGTCACATAGTGGGCGGTGGCGCCGATCAGCTTGACCCCGCGCTGGTAGGCCTGGTGGTAGGGCTTGGCCCCTTTGAAACCGGGCAGGAACGAGTGATGGATGTTGATCGCCCGGCCCGACAGCTGGCGGCACAGGTCATCAGAGAGGATTTGCATGTAGCGCGCCAGCACCACCAGTTCGGTGCCGGTGTCCTCGACGATGCGCAGCAGCGCGGCTTCCTGTTCGGCCTTGGTGTCTTTGCTCACCGGCAGGTAGACGAAGCGAATGCCCTGGCGCTCGGCCATTGGGCGCAGGTCCAGGTGGTTGGAAACCACGGCGGTGATGTGCATGTCCAGCTCGCCCTTGGCGTGGCGGTACAGCAGGTCGGACAGGCAGTGGTCGAACTTGCTCACCATCAGCAGCACACGCATGGGCCGGGCGCTGCTGTGCAGGCTCCATTGCATGTCGAAGCGTTGGGCCACGTCGGTAAAGCCGGCCTCCAGCTGCGGCGTGTCACCGCTGATACCGGTGTTGAAGCGGAACACTGCGCGCATGAAGAAGCGCCCATTGTCCTCGTCGTCGAACTGCGCCATCTCGCTGATGTAGCAACCGTGCTCGGCCAGGTAGGTGGTCACCGCGGCGACGATGCCAGACACGGCCGGGCAACTGACGCGCAGGATGAAGTGATCGGGAGCGGGGTGCATGTCGGATAGGCCTCGTGATGGAGTGGGGCAGGTCGGGCACAAGGGCAAAAGAAGCTTCGCGAGAGGGCGAAGTGGTGTTTCTTCGTAGGAATATAAATTTCCTTTAGGCGATTTATAGGCGAAATGAGGGGTGCCGGTCTAGCGGTTTGTGAAATTTTTTATCCTGACAGGAAAGTTTTTTTTCAGGCCTTTGCCGGGCTATGCTTGCTCCATGACAACACCACCGCCTCTGCGCCAACCTTGCCCTCCTGGTGCCTGCGACTGCGGCCGCGAACACTTGGTCGATCACCCGCAGGCGGCCCGGCGCATCCTCCTGCTCACCCGACAGGAAGAAAAGCGCCTGCTTGAACGCCTGGAAAACCTCAAGGACCTCGAGGACTTGCAACGCCTGCAGCAACGCCTGTACGAAAACCTCGGCATCCGCGTGCACATTGCCCCCGGCTACAACGAAGTGCGGACCATGCGCGGTATCGTCATTGAACTGGATGACCAGCCGGGTCTGTGCCGCAAGACCCGGCAGTCGATCCCGGCAGCAATTCGGCGCGGGCTGGAGCGCAACCCGCAGGTGGCCTTCCGTCTGCTGGATACCCACGACCTGCTGCGTGATGCCTGACCTTTGATTTCTGCACCGCTTGCTCTTTGTGGGAGCGGCCTTGTGTCGCGATAGGGCTGCGCAGCAGCCCCGGCTATTTCATTGGAAACGCCGAAATCGGGGGGCCGCTTTGCGGCCCTATCGCGACACAAGGCCGCTCCCACACGGTGGCGCGTCAGTTCCTCTAATTTTTTCAACGCTTGCTACGTCTACTTGAAAGCCCCCCTGCATCAGGCGTGCAGCGGCACTCACCATTCAAGGAGACAGGCAATGACTTCCGTTTTCGACCGCGACGATATTCAGTTCCAGGTAGTGGTCAACCACGAAGAGCAGTACTCGATCTGGCCGGACTACAAGGCCATCCCCAACGGCTGGCGTGCCGTGGGCAAGAGTGGTTTGAAAAAGGACTGCCTGGCCTACATCGACGAGGTGTGGACCGACATGCGCCCGCTGAGCCTGCGTCAGAAAATGGCCGAAGCCGCTACTCAGTGACTGCCCTGAACCTGCTGTGCCTGCCGTATTCCGGGGCCAGCGCCATGGTCTACAGCCGCTGGCGGCGCAAGCTGCCAGCCTGGCTGCAAGTGCGCCCGGTGGAGCTGCCCGGTCGTGGTGCGCGCATGGCCGAGCCGCTGCACACCGATATGCAAGCCCTGGCCCGGCAACTGGCCAGCGAGCAGCGCCTGGCGGCCAGTGCCCCCTATGCGCTGCTTGGGCACAGCCTGGGCGCGCTGCTGGCCTTCGAGCTGGCCCATGAACTGCAGGCGTTGGGCTGCCCGCCACCCTTGGCGCTGTTCGCCTGCGGCACGGCGGCGCCCACGCGGCGTGAGGACTACGACGGCAAGAACTGGCGCGAGCCCAAGAGTGACGCCGAGCTGATCAACGAGTTGCGCGAGCTTCAGGGTACGCCCGAGGAAGTGCTGGCCAATGCGGAGCTGATGAGCCTGACCTTGCCCACCCTGCGCGCGGACTTTTTGCTCTGCGGCACCTACGCCTACCGCCAGCGACCGGCGTTGCAGTGCCCGCTGCACGTGCTGGGCGGCGCGAATGACCGGGCCAGCGACGAGCAATTGCAGGCCTGGCGCCAGGAAACCCACGGCGAGTTCTCGCTGCGGATGTTCCCGGGCGGCCACTTCTTCATCCATGAGCAGGAGGACCACGTGCTCGGCGCGCTGACTGCTTCGCTGGAACCGCTTCGGCTTTCTGCCTGATTGACGTTACCGCTTGCCTGGGGGAGGCTAGGCCTTTTCCCAGGCAAGGGGCGGACAATGCTGATCGATCCACACAAGGCCACGCTGCTGGTCGTCGACATCCAGGAAAAACTCATCGGCGCCATGAGCGACCCCGAGGGCACCCGGGCACGGGCCCGCTGGTTGCTGGCTGCGACTGCCGAGCTGAAGTTGCCGACGGTGATTTCCGAGCAGTATCCCAAGGGGCTAGGGCATACCGTGGCGGATCTTCTGGCCGCAGCCCCGGCAGCCGAAGTGGTGGAAAAAAGCCATTTTTCCTGCGTGGCCGCCGAGTGCCTGCCGGCCAGCCTGATGGCGCGTGAGCAGGTGATCGTTTGTGGTATGGAAACCCATGTCTGCGTGCTGCAGACGGTGCTTGGCCTGCTGGCGTTGGGCAAGCAGGTGTTCGTGGTCGAGGATGCCTGCGACAGCCGCACGCCGGCCAGCAAGGCGGCGGGGCTGGCGCGCATGCGTGCCGCCGGGGCACAGGTGGTGACCCGTGAGATGGTGTTGTTCGAATTGATGGGCAGTGCCGGCCACCCGCTGTTCCGCCACATCAGCAAAACCTACCTGGTCGGTGAACAGCCCTGAACGGCCGGTTACTGGCTGCCGGGTTGATGGCCCTGGCGCTGCTGCAAGGTTGTGCCGGGCGCCGTGAAGAAGCACCGGAAGCAGACCCGGCCAAGGTCCGCGCCCAGCTGCTGCGGTTGCTGCCTGCGCAGGCCAAGGACCGCGAGGGCTGGGCCAAGGACATTCAGGTGGCTTTCGAAGCCCAGCGTATAACGCCAAGCAAAAGCAATCTGTGCGCGGTACTGGCGGTGACCGAGCAGGAATCGACCTTCACCGCCGACCCGCAGGTGCCCAACCTGGGGCGTATCGCCCGTGAGGAAATCGACCGCCGTGCCGCACGCCTGCATGTTCCCAGGCTGCTGGTCGACGGCGCTCTGAAAACCCCTTCGGGCAACGGCCAGAGCTACCAGCAGCGTTTGCAGGCAGTGCGCAGCGAGAAGCAGCTGAGCGAGCTGTATGACGAGGTCATTGCGCGTGTACCGCTGGGCAAGACTTTGCTGGGCGGGCTGAACCCGGTGCACACAGGCGGGCCGATGCAGGTCAGCATCGACTTCGCCGAAAAGCATGCGCAGGCTTACCCCTACAGCCATGACGGCACGATTCGCCAGGAAGTGTTCACCCGGCGCGGCGGTATGTATTTCGGTATTGCCCACCTGTTGGGCTACCCGGCCAGTTATGAACGCCAGTTGTACCGTTTTGGCGACTTCAACGCAGGCTGGTACGCCAGCCGCAACGCGGCGTTCCAGGCGGCATTGAGCAAGGCGACCGGCGTGCCGCTTGCCCTGGACGGCGACCTGATTGCACCGGGGGCGATCATGCCAGGCACCACCGAGCAGGCCGCGAGAAAGTTGGGGGTGAAGCTGGGGCTGCGTAACCCGCAGATTCGCAGCCAGCTGGAGGAGGGCGACAGCCTGGCGTTCGAAGACAGCAAACTGTACAGCGGAGTATTTGCCCTGGCGGATGCCAAGGCCGGTAAACCGGTGCCACGGGCGGTGTTGCCGGGGATCGAGCTGAAGAGCCCGAAGATCACCCGCAAGCTGACCACGGCATGGTTTGCCGGGCGGGTGGATGAGCGTTATCAGCGGTGCATGAAGCGTTAGTCATGTGTTGCCTGTGCCGGCCTCTTCGCGGGTAAACCCGCTCCCACAGGGTTAGCACTGACCATGAGGTCAGTGCAGTACCTCAAGGCCTTTGCAGGGATACCATTGGTTCGGAAGGCAGTGAGGTCCCTGTGGGAGCGGGTTTACCCGCGAAGAGGCCGGCGCAGGCACCATCAGCTTTCGCCCAATGCCCCCACCACCTGGTCGACACTGGCCTTCAACCCTGCAAACGCATCGTCAGGGTCACTCTCCACCACCACCAGCTTCGCCCCGGCTGCCTTGATCACTTCGGCCACCGCCGCGTCCGGCTGGCGGTGGTCCAGCACCAACGCGACATCCTGCGCTTTCAGATTTTCCTCCAACGCCTTGAGCGTGGCAGCATCCCACTCGGCCGGCAGTGGCTGCTCCACCACGTCCAGGTTCAACCCGCTGGCGAGGTAACCCAGCCGCTCGGACAGGCTCACCACGGTCAGGTTGTCGACCTTGGCCAGGCGTGTCTGGCTGCTGGCCGAAAGCTCCAGCAGCTGGCGTTTGAGGCCCGCCAGGTTGCCCTGGATCTTCGCTTTGTCACCTGGGGCGAGGCGCTCCAGGTCGTTGGCCACCACATCGGCCATACGCCCCAGGTTGGTCGGGTTGAGCCAGGGGTAGGCGCCATAGGCATCATCACCCGAGACCGCAATCCCTGGCAGCGCACCGTCCACCGGCCGTGCGGCATCGATTTCGACGATGCGGATGTTGCTGCGGCGGGCCATTGGGTACAGCGGGTCGTCTCGCCAGATCGAACGCACGCCGATCACCGCGTCGGCCTGCTGTGCGGCTTTCTCCAGGCTGGCGCCACCGCGCCCGCTGAAATACGACGGCTGGCGGCTGGCCGGCAGGTTGGCCGGCGCCGCACGTTTTAGCTGTACTGCAGTGCCGTCGAGCAGGGCGCTGGCCAGGCTGTGGGTGACGGGCAGGGTGGTCAGCACTTGTGTGGCAAAAGACAGCGACGGCAGGCCGGCCAGGGCCAGCGCCAGGGTCAGGCGTTTGAAGTTCATGCCGGGTTTCCTTGCAGGCGGGGGACGAGGGCGCGGGCCAGGGCGGCCAGGGCAAAGCACATGCCGGCGACCAGGATGATCGCGGCGCCTGACGGCACCGGCAGGTCGAAAACGATCGGCAGCAGGATGCCAAACAGGGTGCTGATGGTGGCAATCACCACCGACAGGAAGAAAAAGCCCTTGAGCGACTGGCTGACCAGGCGAGCGGCGGCAGCGGGGATGACCAGCAGCGCACCGACCAGGATGGCCCCGATCACCTTCACGGCGGCCACGGTCACCAGGGTCACCAGCACCACGAACAGGTAGTCCAGGGTTTTCACCGCTACCCCGCGCACGGCCGCCAGCTGTGGGTTGAAGCTGGCCAGCATGATGCGGTTGTACAGCGGCAGTGCCAAGGCCAGCACCAGTACCGCGACGATGCCCAACACCACCAGGTCCTGGCCGCTGACGGTCAGCACCGAGCCGAACAGCACGTTTTCGAGGATGTGCACGTTGATCTTGCCAGCCAGCATCAGCAGCAGGCTGGCACCCAGCGCCAGCGACACCGAGAGGAACACGCCGATCAGCGTGTCCGGCGACAGCCCGGTGCGGTTGCGCAGGAAGTTGAGCAAGATACCGAACAGCAGGCAGTAGCCGAACAGGCTGCCATAGGGGCCGGTGTAGGGCTCGCCCAGCAGGATGCCGATGGCCACGCCGGTCAGCGCGGCATGGCCCACTGCCTCGGAGAAGAAGGCAAAGCGCTTGACCACCACCAAGGTGCCCAGGCCGCCCAGCACCGGGCCGATCATCATGCCGGCCAGCAGGGCGTTGACCACGAAACCGTAGGCCAGTGCCTCGGGCAGGTAACCAGCGGTAGCCCATTCCTGGACCAGTTGGCGAAATGCTTCAAAACTCATGAGGCAAGGCTCTCGCTACGCGGGTGAACGGAGAACAGGCCGAGCAGGCGCTCCGGTGTCAGGGCCTGGGCGGGTGGGGCGTCGAACAGCACCTTGCGGCTCAGGCCGGTTACCCGGTCAGCAAGGCGCAGCACGGCTTCAAGGTCGTGCTCAATCCACAGCACGGTGGTGCCAGCCTGGCGCCAGCCCTTGAGCAACTGCTCGAACACCTGGATACCGGCCTCATCGAGTGCCGACATGGGCTCGTCCAGCACCAGCAACTGCGGCTCGGGGATCAGGCCCTGGGCCAGCAGCACGCGCTGGCGCTCGCCCCCGGACAACGCACCCATGCGCCGCTTGCGCTTGTCGAGCATGCCGACCCGCGCCAGGGCCGCGTCGATGGCCGGTTGCACGCGCCGCGACAGGCCGAGAAAGGCCGGGCGGCGCTGGCACATGGCGGCCATGAAGTCGTCCACGGTCATTGGCAGACCGCGGTCGAACTCCAATGCCTGGGGCACATAGCCGATCACTTCGCGTTCGCTAGGCCAATGCAGGGTGAGTTGGCCCTGATGCGGCATCTGCCCGAGCAGGGTCTTGATCAGCGAGCTCTTGCCGCCGCCGTTGGGGCCGACGATGGCGTGCACGCTGCCGGCGGCCACGCTGAAACCGACCTGTTCCAGGATGCGTGTGCGGCCTAGCGTCAGGTCGATGCCGGCGAACTCGATGCGCGGCCCGAAGCCCGTCACCAGGTTGGCGGCGGCGGTCATGCGCGGTTCTCCTGGATGGCGCGGACCACGGTGTCGAGGTTGCGCTTCATCTCCACTTCGTACTTGTCCTTGGTGTATTCGCCATAGGAAATGTGCGTCAGCGGGTACAGACGCACGCCAGATTCGCGCTGGATGGTCTCGACGTAGGCCGACGGGAAGTCCATTTCCGAGAAGATCACCCGCACGTCCAGGGCCTTGAGCTGGTCGATGGTCTTCTTCAGCTGGGCCGGGCTGGGCTCGATGCCATGGGCAGGCTCGACCACGGCCGTCACCTCCAGGCCGAAGTCGCGTACCAGGTAGTCGTAGGCGGCATGGATGGTGGCAACCCGGAAGGTGGCGCTGGGCGCCTCGGTGACCTTGGCCAGGGCTTCGGCACGCAGCGCGCGCAGGCGCTTGGCGTAGGCGCGGGCGTTTTGCGTGTAGAGCTTGGCGTTGTCCGGGTCGAGCTTGCCCAGTTCGCGGGCGATGTTGTTGACCTGCGCGATGGTGGTGCTGATCGACAGGAAAGTGTGCGGGTTGACCACCTTGCCTGCGCCACGGGCGGCAATGCCGGTGGCTGCCAGCAACGGCACGTTCTGGTTGGCTTCGATGGTGTTGATGCCGGGCTTTTCGCTGGCGGCGATCATGCGGTCGGCGAAGTCGTCGTGGCCGACACCGTTGAGAACCACCACATCCAAGGTGCCGATGCGCTTGATGTCCTCGGCCCGTGGCTCGTAGGCGTGGGGGTTGAAGCCCGCTGGAATCAGCGGTACCACTTCGGCCTTGTCGCCGACGATGTTGGTCACGTAGCTGTAGTAGGGGTGCAGGGTGATGCCGATGCGCAGGGGCTTGCCGTTATCGGCCAGGGCCATTGCCGGCAGGGCAAGGGCCAGGAGCAGGGCGAGGGCGGAGCGGAACATGGGGAAGTCCTTGGGTTCAGTGGCGGTGTTCGCGGGTAACCCCGGCGTCGTAGTGGCTGACCACCTGCTGCCAGCCAGCGGCGATCAGGGCCGCCTGGCCGAGGTCGTCCGGGGTCATGGCGGCGCTGTCGCGGCGCAGCCAGACATCGGCCTGGCCAGTGCTGTCGGCCGGCAGGATCAGCAGCAGGCTGCCGGCGACTTCCGGGACCTGGCTGCGGCCCAGGTAAGCGCCGGGTTCCAGCCACGACCATTGGTGGCCGCCGCGGCTCTGGCTGCCGGCATCGACCACGAAGGGTGGCAGGCCTTCTTCGGCCAGGGCCTGCACGCTAGGCACGGCAGCGTTTTCTTCACGCAACAGCTGGATTTCGTCGAAGGCCACCCGCAGGTCGGTGTACAGGCCTTGTTCGGCGGCGGTGAGGTCGCGCCGGGCGTCGATCTGGTGGCTGGCAATGGTCTGTTCGTCTTCGCGCTCGCCACGCAGCAGCACTACGCTGGCAGCGAGCACCACAATCAGCAGGCTGATCAAAAGCACGTACAGGGTTTCGTGCCCGGCGCCGGCCGGGCGAATCACTTGGGCGCGGCTCATGGCTGTGCGATATCGGCGTAGTCGACTTCAACCACGTGCCCGGGGCCTGCATCGAACAGGACGTAAAACTCGCCGTCCGGGCGCTTGAAGGTGAGCGTCGAGTCGTCGCCAAGCTTGCCGCCGACCAGCACTTGCTCGTCATAGCCGATCACATCCAGGGTCACCCCCGGGGCACCGCTGCCGTCCGAGAAACCGCCGGTGCACGTGACCTGGCCGCCGGCCGTTTCTTCACATTCGCACATCGGGTTGTGCGCCAGGGCAGGGCCGGCGGCCAGCACCAGCAAGGGCAGGGCGAGGGTTCGCATCAGCTGTTTCATTTCTTGCCTCCTTGTTTTTCGAGCCAGGCCACGGTGGCTGGCGATGCTTTGGCCAGCGGGACCGACGCCTGGTGCATGCTGCCGTCCCAGCCTTCCAGGGTGATCCAGATCTGTGCGTCGGGTTTGGTACGGGGTGGGATCGGCAGCGAGGTGCCCATGTTGTACGGCGCGCCGAAGAAAATGGTGCCGGCGGCGCGCAGGCTGCGTGGTTTGCCAATACGCAGGTAGGCTGCTTTGACGTCCTTGACGCAGGCCTTGCACAGCGACGCATTGAACGACTTGAAGTAGCCGGCGGGGCCGTCGGCACGTGGCGCCTCGTCACGCATTTCGGCCAAGTCGAGGCTGTACGGGCCAACCTGGATATTGCTGATCACGTTGGCGCCAAGGCCGGCTTCGCCGCGGAACAGTTTCGCGTCGGCGAAATACTTGGGCATGAAGCCCAGCGGGATGAGGATCAACAGGATGTTCAGGTGAAAACGCCACTTCAGCCAAAGTTGCTTTAGCGGGCTGGCGGGCAGGACTCGGGCCTGGCTCATGAGTGGATCTCCACGGTGGTTTCACTGCGTGCCGCACGCGGTGCCCGCTCGCTGCGTTTGAGGGCGGCGGCGGTGGCCTGGGCGGTGCGTTTGGTCCAGATCAGCAAGCCGCTGAGCACCATCAAGGTCAGGATCAGGCCGAAGAAGAACCAGATCAGCTTGATCGGCAGGCCGCCGAAGTCGCCGGTGTGCAACGGGCGCATGGATTCGGTGACGAACTCCAGGGCCGAGCGGTCGCTGATCAGGAACTGGCTGTCGACATTGCTTGTGTACGGGTTTACCGAAGCACTTTGGAACATCAACGGATACCAGCCCGGGCCGGACAGGGTGATGTGGCTGTAGGCGGTGGCAGGGAGAGAGATGGCACTCACCTCCAGCCCCGGGATCGCCAGGCCGGCGATGCGGGCTGCCTCGTCCAGGTCGATATGTGAGGCCGGGCTGCCATCTTGGGTTTGTGGCACTTCTTCACGGGCGATCACCGGCACGATGGGCCGGCTGGATATGGTGATGTGGTTGTCGAACAGGATCGCCTGGATCAGGAACCATGTGCCGGTGATGGCAATGACGGCAATGAACCAGATCGACCACACCCCGGCCAGGCGGTGCAGGTCACCCCAGAAGATCCGTGAGCCATGGCCGGTGCGCACGGGTTTGAAAAAGCCCTTCCAGAACTTCTTGTACACCACCAGGCCGGTGACCAGCGAAGCCAGCATGGGCAGGCCAAGCAATGACACCAGGTACCAGCCCCAACTGAAACCGTTGGTGAACGGCACCAGCCACCAGCCATGCAGGGCGCGGGTGAAGGCTTCGAAGTTGAAATCCGGGGTCTTGCCCTGGATGGCCGCTGTGTAGGGGTTTACATACAGCGTTGGGCTGGTGCCGTCAGGAAGGGTGACACTGGCTTTTACTGCGAAGTGCGAACCATCAGGCTGGCTCAGGCGCTCCACCACCATGTCCGGTTCGGTCTTGTTCAAGGCCTCCAGCACCTGCTGGAAACTCAGACGCTCGACGTCTGCGTCGGGCTTGTTGGCACGCACGGCCGGGTCGGCGAGCCAGACAATCTCCTGGCTGACCACGGCGAGCATGCCGGTAAAGCAGACGATCAGCACAAAGAACCAGATCGGCAGGGCGAGCCAGCTATGGACCAGGAACCACAGCCTGGATTTGGATTTTTTCGGTGATTTGGCCATCAGACGGTCTTCTGCATTGGGTGGTCGAGCGTGTGCCCAACCAAAGAGGGCTGTACTGATAAGGACGAATGAGAATTGAAAACCTGCCGTTTTAAATGCAAGCAAATGTTTCTAAGCGCAAGGCCGGCCTGCGCGCGAGGCGTCAGCCGGCCTTGAAAGGAGATGTTGCAGAGGGGTCAGGCGCGGGTCAGGGCCACGGCAGGTTGCGGTTTGCCGTGCAGCTGCGCCAGGTCCTGGTACAGCGCTTGGCCAATTTCCGCAGCGCGGGCCGGCAGCACCGAGAGCAGCGTGTCGCTCAGGCCGTGGCTGTTCTCGCAGAAGCCCTGCAGGTACACCGAGGCCTGCAGGTCGGGGCTGGCGAGCACTCGGTAGTTGCGGTCGACGCTGAAGTCGTCCAGATAACCGGCCAGCGGTGCCAGCAAGTCACGGTGCGAGCGGCGTTCGTAGCCGGTGGCGAGAATCACCGCGTCGTAGCGGTGGGTTTGCTGCTGGCCGGTGGCTAGGTCGCGCAGGGTCAGTTCCAGGCCTTCGCGGGTAGCCACAACAGCTTCGACCTGGCGGCGGCACAGCACGTTGTGACGGTGCTGGTGGGCGACCTTCTGCCGGTACAGGATGCCGTAGATACGTTCGATCAGGTTAAGGTCCACCACGGAGTAGTTGGTGTTGTGATATTCGCCCAGCAGTTTCCTGCGCTGGTCGGCCGGTTCGTTGTAGACCAGGTCGGTGTAGTCCGGCGAGAAGATCTCATTGACGAACGGGCTGTCGTCTGCGGGTTTGAGCGCCGAGCCACGCAGAATCATGTCGACCTTGATCGACGGGTAGCTGTCGTTGAGGTCGATGAATGCCTCGGCGGCGCTTTGCCCCGACCCGATCACCGCGATGCGCATCGGTTT
This sequence comes from Pseudomonas sp. BN505, assembly GCF_029873175.1. Classification (NCBI taxonomy): domain Bacteria; kingdom Pseudomonadati; phylum Pseudomonadota; class Gammaproteobacteria; order Pseudomonadales; family Pseudomonadaceae; genus Pseudomonas; species Pseudomonas sp. BN505. Next base: position 254,859 of record NZ_SSOI01000050.1, on the reverse strand, counting down.
GCCGGCGGTGCACGGCAGCTTGTTCAGGCTGCTCAGGTACTGGGAGTGATGGAATACCCGCGGGTCGTCCTTGAAGGCACCGAACTTTTCCGGGATTTTAGGCGTGCCGCCGCTGCCGACCACCACCGAGCGGGTGCGGCGGCTGTATTCGCGGCCCTGGGCGTCGCGCGAGACCAAGCGCAGGTGCTCGACACGGCCAGCCTGCACCTCCGGCTCGATGCGAAGCACTTCCTGGCCATACACCGCCTGGGTGGCAAAATGTTCGGCGGCCCAGCGCAGGTAGTCGTTGTACTCCAGGCGGCAGGGGTAGAAGGTGCCGAGGTTGATGAAGTCGGCCAGGCGCTGCTTCTGGTGCAGGTAGTTGACGAAGCTGTAGGGGCTGGTGGGGTTGCGCAACGACACCAGGTCCTTGAGGAACGAGATCTGCAGCTCGCTCTGGGTGGCAAGGGTTTCGCCGTGCCAGCGGTAGTCCTGCTGCTTGTCGATGAACAGTGCGTCGAGGGCATGGCCCTGGGACTCGGCGAGTTCTTCCAGGGCAATGGCCAAGGCCAGGTTGGAAGGGCCGAAGCCCACGCCGATCAGATCTTTGATGGTTTCCTGCTGTGAGGACTGGCTCATGGCTGCGATTCCCTGAATGGTCGAATATTGACGCCGCCGGGGCTCCGGCTCCTGCGCAAGTACATGTGTTGGAACGAGCCAGTCGCGGGGGAATTTAAGCGGGCTAAAGAACTGCGAGGGGGGGCCGATAGGGGGGTTACGGCAAGGACCTTCTTTCAGCAGGGAATCGACATGAGTGGAATCACGACAAGCAACCTGATGATCAATGGCATCTCAGCGCAGACGCTGAGCGAGAACGCAACGACCGAACGCGAACAGGCAAAACAGGCTGGCGAGGCACTGGGCCCCTTGAGCATCAGTAGCGACAGCATGAAGGTTTCTGCGGGTAGCCAGGCGCAACCTACGGACAGTGAAGACAGTGGTGAGTCCGAGGCCGTAACCGAGCTGCGTCAGCTGATCAAGGACCTGCAGAAGCAGCTTGTCGAGGAGCAGAAGCAGTTGGCCGCGTTGCAGAACAGCAAGATGGATGACGCTGCCAAGGCGGCTGCGGTGGGCGCCAAGCAGGCGAGCATTGCAACCATCAACGGCCAGATCATGGCTGCCACGGCGCAGCTACTGGAGCTGTTGCAGCAAGAGGGTGGCAGCAGCTCGGGCGGGATGGTCAGCGCCACGGCCTGACTGTCTGGCGCAATAACCTGTCGGAGCGGCCTTGCGTCGCGATGGGCCGCAAGGCCGCTCCTACACACAGCGCCAGTGGCAGGCGGTTATTCGGACGCCACGCGCCCCTTGTTCTGCCGGTCGCTCTTGTACTGCATGGCCACTGCCGGTGCCGGCTTGGCGGCACCGGTCTCCAGCCACTGACGCATGCGGCTGGCATCGGCGAAGTGGGTGTATTTGCCGAAGGCGTCGAGGATGACCATGGCCACCGGGCGGTTGTCCATGCGGGTCAGCAGCACCAGGCAGTGCCCGGCTTCGTTGGTGAAGCCGGTCTTGGTCAGCTTGATGTCCCAGTTGCTCTTGTTCACCAGGTGGTCGGTGTTACGGAAGCCCAGGGTGTAGTTGGGCTTGCGGAACGCCACGGTCTTTTCGCGGGTGGTCGACAGCTCGCTCAGCATCGGGTACTTGCGCGAGGCCATCAGCAACTTGGCCAGGTCGCGGGCGGTGGACACGTTCTGCGTCGACAGGCCGGTCGGCTCTACGTAGCGGGTATGTGCCATACCCAAGCTGCGGGCCTTGGCATTCATCGCCTTGATGAACGCCGGATAGCCGCCGGGGTAGGCGTTGGCCAGGCTGTTGGCGGCACGGTTTTCCGACGACATCAGGGTAATCAGCAGGGTTTCGCGGCGGTCGAGCTGGCTGCCCAGGCGCACGCGCGAATACACGCCTTTCATTTCCGGGTTGTTGGCAATGGTCATGGTGAGCATCTCATCCATGGGCAGCTTGGCATCCAGTACCACCATCGCGGTCATCAGCTTGGTTACCGAAGCGATCGGCACCACGCGGTCGGCGTGGCTCGAATACAGCTCCTGGTTGGTATTCAGGTCGATCAGCAGGGCGCTGCCTGAAGCCAGATGCAACTTGGACGGGTCACGTTGGACTTGGGCCGGGGGTTGTGCAGCAGCAGTCGACGGAAGGGTCGCGGTACCTGTGAGCAACAGCAGCAGGCTGAGGATGGACAGGGATGTTTTCACGTTGAGGCTCACTAAAAGTTGGTATGTCGTTGGCTGTGCAAGGGTTTTCCCCAAAAACCGATGCATTCTGGAGTATGGCTGAATTGCTGTCGAATGCCTTATGACTAAAGGGCGCAAGGTGAACGAAATTTAATCCTTTACCAATTCTGTACCAATTACGTTCTTTTCCAGTTCTGCCAGTTCCGCCCAATCGTTGGCAGAATTCAACCACTTTGTGTAGGTCGAGAGAAGCACCTGCACCGAGTGGCCAAGCTGCCCAGCAATAAACGCTGGATTCATCCCCGACATGAGGCACATCGTGGCATACCTCTACCGTCTCTCAGCAGGGCAACACGCTGTCATGATGAACGCGGTGGACTGGTCAGGTGAAGTCGACGTTGCCTAAAGGCCGGGAAATCCGGCAGTAGTTCCCGGCCGCCCAGGTGCTGGTGGCTCAGGTGCTGAGCGAGTACCGGGCAACCGTGACCGTAACTGTTCAGGACCCAGCCGAAAAGGAGGTTGAATGATGACCTTTGCAAGGGCCTAGTACTGGCGATCATTCCACCAGCTAAGGCACTGTTGTCCGGAGTAGCCTGCCTCTATCGCGTGGAGAAAGCCCATGTTGTCGTCGTCAACCTGAGGATTGACTACAGAGTCGCCAACCAGGCCCGCAGAATGAGGTGTGCCGGTTGCTTAGTGAGCATCAAGTAGCCTGTTCAGAAGCCCCTCTTGGTGCTCACTGTCATAGCACCCTGGTTGGTTTGGAGGGGTGGCATTGCACGGTAGGTTTCGCTGATCCCAACGACTTCCATAAGGGCTATTGAAGTAGTGATTACACCCGGATAGAACAATCACTAGCCCCACCAAAACTCCTTTGCCCATAGATATCTCATCCATTGTATGGTTGATTTGAGACGATTTCGCCTTTGACAACGACACGCCATTGCCACGCCAAGCGTGGGCGTTTTTTCACCTGGAGACCAACCACGCTGGTTACAGTTGAGGCAGTTCTCGATGGCCAGGTCCGCGTAGCTCAGGTTCTGAAGGGTTACAGCCGCGAGGCTACTGTCATTTCGAGCCGCCTGACTGAGCCGGTTCTTGATGCATCTGCAGGCTGAAGCTCGGAATCACCATATTGCCGTATTTGTATTGCTTATAGCTGGTGTATGGCAGCACAACGGTATCAGCAATACAAGATGCGGCCATGTCGACCAAGATTTCATACGGGTCCGAATGTATTCCCGTTCTTTCCGGCCCAGTTAAGTTGCAAAACTGGTAGGCAACGCCGCTGTACACCCGAGGGATGGCTGGGCAGTACGAGTTCCATTCAGCCAGATCGCCCACGGCTTTCGACTCTTCCGACACCGTGCGAACGGTTCCGCATCCACTCAGCGCGGTTACGAGTACTATCCCAATCCATGGTTTCATATCAGCCCCCTATCCTGCGAAGACCTGATGATATCCCGCCGAAGTCAAAGCCTGCCATTGGATCCTATGCGTTATGACTAAAGGGCGCAAGGTGACCGAAATTTAATCCTGCGCCGCGTGAATGACGCGTCAGGATGCGATGAGGTAGGCCGCTACGCCCTTGGCCAAGCGCCAAGGTTTCCAGATTGAAAAATGATCGACCAACCGGCTGTAGTTACCCGCCAGCCCTGCAACCACGAGGTATACAAACCACTTTCGCAGCATTCTGGAGAACTTTCTTTTAATGAATCGCAACAATCGGCACACCTTGAAAAATGGCCCTGTCGCAAAAACGAAAAAGCCCAACTGAGTGTTGGGCTTCGGCGTCACTCCTCAACACCAGCAGGAATGACAGGATCGGGCAAATTTACGGCACGGCGACATGACACTGCAAGCCCTTTCGAGCGCCTGTTTCCTGCCGCTTCACCGGGAGGACTGATCCGCTGCTGCCGCTAGCGTTAAGGCAGCGTGATACCGCACATCAATCTGTGCGCAAGATCGGGAACTGCGCCGCTGGATTGCGTGATTCGGCGTTCATCAATGCGCACGCAGTCGCGGCCTCGGACTTGTTGATAAAGCCGCGCTTGAGCCGCTGTTTCTCCTGGTTGTCGTAGATATCGAAGCCGCCCGAAGTTGTAGCGGCATAGAACCGGTTGCCGATGCAGAAGGACTCGCCTTCCACTGGCACAGCAGGAACGATAACGAATCTTGGTTGCATGCTTCGCACCTCCCCAGGCAGATAACTAATTATTAGTCTGAGAGCGGGGAGGCAACAATATGACTCATCGAGACTAATCAATGGCGTGGCGTGTCACGCGTGTCAACCACGCGCTTTTGGTCCGCCGGCGTCCCGATGCCATTTGTGACGGGCGGGGCATCGGGATGCGTTGCCGGCTTTCGACGCTCAGCGATGGATCAGCGAGAGCTCGCTGATGATGCAGACCGAGCCGTCAGTGGCCGGCGTTGCATCGGTGTAGTCAACCTGGTTGTAGATGCCGCCGTGGAATTCGAACAGGTGCGACGCCCAAGTGCTGTCGAGCTGTAAATCACCAGAGGCGCCGGACACCCCGTTGCATTTGGCCGTTACATTCACCACGCCTGCAGACGTGGTGTGGATGCTCACGTTGAACTGCGCCCCCAGAGGCACCCCTTTGAGCACGGTCGAGTTCACCGGGTCGGTCTGGTTGTAGGTCCGCCGAAACCCCAGGGTAATGTTGCCTTTGTTCCAGAACACCTTCACCGGCGGGCTGTCATCCCCACGCACGTGCATCTGGGCGATCACCACCTTCAGCGCCGAGTTGACCTTGGTCAGGGTCATGGTTTGGCGATTCCAGTGATCCTGGGCGCTGGCCAATGTCCAGTCTTCGGTTTCTGTCCACTCGCAGCGGGTCCTGTGGGTGCTTTTGCTCGAAGCACCTTTGGTAGGGGCTGAAAGCTGGATCGAGCCATCGCTGAGTACTGTTACCACACTCGGCAACCGCGCGATCGCTTCGGCACCGTTGAGTTCGAGTGCTACAGGATTGGTTGAGGAGACGGCCACCGGGGTGGCGATGGTGAGGTTGCTGATGTCTACGGCCATGGGAGCTCCTGACGAAAAAGTGGCTTGAAGGATGAACCGATCGAGCAGCCTTGCACCTGGCTGTCGAATCGAAAATTAGCCTCAGGCTAAAATATAGTCAATAGCTATCAGCTAAAAAATTCGCTCTGAGACAAATTACCTGCTGGCGAAATTTTTCTGTGACAGGGCTTTACGCTGGATTTGGCGGTGAGATAAGCTTTCCTCGAGTACTGTACGAATATACAGCTATCAGGATGAGAATATGTCTAAGCACATGAAGGCTGCACCTCAGCAGCATCAGGAAATGACCGGAGTAGAGCGGCTTAGCCTGCGGGTGTCGTCGATGATCAACCACCCGCTCGCACAGACGCAGCGCTGGGTCGTTGTGCATCGCCTGGATACCGACGGTGATGCGGAGTGGGAGGAAGTGATGGGCCTGCTGTCCGACACGCCTGAGTTGGACCTGACGTTCAACGACGACGAAAGCGTCACCGTGCGCTGGGAGCGTAGCAGTGTGGAGGAGCGTGACGACTTTATCGTCGAGCAGTTCAGCAAGGAGGAGGTTGAAGCGGCAGCGCCTTTCTGAGCGTCATGCGAAGCCCGCCTGGGTGGCGGGCTTCGGCTTCATACCAGGTGCGCATTCCACACCAATAGCACCCTGGCCTGAATGTAGGTTTCTTCCCGGCGAATCATGCGGTCCTTGTGCCGCGAGTTGTCGGAAATCATCTCGAAGTGGTCATCGTCAGCGATCTGCAATCGCTTGATATAGATGTGATCACCCCAGGAGAAGAAGTAGATGCCATCGCCGACAAACTCGCGGATGCTGACATCGACGATCAGCGGGTCGCGGTGCTTGATGGTCGGCTCCATCGACTGGCCCCAGCCGGTGATCATCTTCAGGTGGTGGTGTTCAGTGAACGCCACACCCAGCTCGCGAAGATGGCTGGGGCTGACGCGAACGTCCTTGAACATCTCGGGGTAGTCGTGGGGGATCTGGCCACCGCCCATGGCGGCCCGCACATCGTAGTGGGCAATCCACACTTCGTCACCGACCACGCCCGGGCGAACAAAGCCAGCCTGTACCAGCGTGGCATCCTGCGGTTCTTCTGCAGCGGCCAGCAGCCTTTGCCGGGTTTCTTCAGGGATTCCCTTGCCGCTTCGGGCAAGCATCTGCATGACCAGGTCGGCCGCCGAAAGCTTGCCTTCGCCCGCTTCGACCGACGGCTGCACGGGGTCGCCTGCCGACAGTGCGTCGAACCAACCCCGGGGCAGGCCTTCGATGCCCTCGATTCTGCGGGCCACATCATCGCCCAGGTTTTTAGCGGTCTTGTCGGAAAGAATCTGGCTCAGGTGTGCAGGCGCCATCCCCCAGCGTTCTGCGCAGGATCCCTTCTTCTGGCTGCCGATAAGCTTGACCAGGTTGTGCTTGCGAATGTCGTAGATGTCCATAGGACGAAGCATGCCAGTGTTTAGCTTGCTGCTAAATGTGCGCATGGCTAAATTATCTCTTGTCGCAATGTTAGCTGTAGGCTAAATTAAATCCATCAACAAGAAAAGCCACTGAGGCATTTTTGTCCAGGGCTCGTCGCATCATCATCGGTAATGAGGTTTACATGGATCCGACCGACCTCGGCCCGGGCACAGTCACTTGGCTGAGCGGCACGGGCACTGTGTTGCTTGGTGCATTTCTATGGCTGCGCAAGTGGCTGTCCCGGGATGCAGCCGAGCGTGCGATGGACAACGCAGATATTGCAGTTATCCGCCGCCTGACCGAGTTGCTGGACATTGAGCGGGACGCCCGGCGAGAGGCAGAAGCCAAAGCTGATCAGCTCGCCAGGGAGCGCAACGATCTGGTGCTGACCGTAGGGCGGCTGCAAGGCAAAGTGCTGGCGCTGACCAGCCAGCTGCGGCGTAGCTCACAACGCTGAGCCAACACTGAGTGACAGGGCCGGCAAAAACAAAAAAAGCCCGCCAGATCGGCGGGCCATAAAGGGCGTAGGGAGCAACGCACAACAAATTCGGGTCAGGCCACCAGAACGCCTGGTTGCAACTGCTCAGCCAGGGCCTGCGCCGAGGCAAGGGTCGGCATCGGGCCGCTCACGGCTTCGCCGTTACGCACCAGGTACCAACATGCCAGCAGGCCCTGCTCACGCAGTGAAGTGGGTACGGCGCTGCCGACAACGGACATGATCTGGATAGTGGCCATGTGGACCTCCTGTGAAACATGGCTCCACCATACGCAGCAGCCTGGGCGGTTTGAAATCAACTTCCTTGATAGTGGTCATTAGTTCTATCAACCCTTACCAGCGCGGTGGGCCGTAATACACCGGGGGCGGGCCGTAGTAGGTGCGGTAGCCCGGGGGCGGTGGCGCCGGCGCGTAGTACGGCTGGTAATACACCGGCTGCGGCGGTGGTTGCACGTAGACCGGCGGCGGCCCGTAATAGACCGGCTGGCGTTCGACGTACACCGTACGGTCACGCCCGCCATAAACCGTCGCGCCGACTACAGCGCCGACTACCGCCGCACCCAGGAGCGGGCCCGGCCGATACCAGCCACCGCCGCCATGGCCGCCGTGGGCAGCAGCGGGCCCGCTGATGGCCAAGGCGCCGACCAGCAGGGCGACTCCGGGAATGTGACGGTTCATAGAGCAACCTCGCAGAGAAACCCCACGTTCGGGGCCTTACTAATATGACTCCAGTCTCTGTCAGCTGAGCACAGGGGAACGGTAAAGGTTGTGTAAGGGACGACCAGTGGTTGGCTCTGTTACGCTGAACAAACGTTTCAGTTATGACAAAGGAGCAGGTTATGTCGACAACTCCCAGCCGGGATACCGTGCTGTGCATCTCCCTGGCCGGCCGCCCCGGCACCTTCGGCGTTCGTTTTCACAACCACCTGTACCAGCAGTTGGGCCTGGACTTCTACTACAAGGCCATGCGCACCGATGACCTGCCTGCGGCGGTGGCGGGGATCCGCGCGCTGGGTATCCGCGGTTGCGGCGTGTCGATGCCGTACAAGGAGGCCTGCATGGCACTGGTCGACGAAATCGACCCGTCGGCAGCGGCCATCGAGTCGGTCAATACCTTGGTCAATACCGATGGCCACCTGAAAGCCTACAACACCGATTACCTGGCCGTGCGCCAGTTGCTGGCGCAGCATCAGGTCGATCCGGGCACCGCCTTTGCCTTGCGTGGCAGTGGTGGGATGGCCAAGGCCGTGGCCAGTGCCCTGCGTGATGCCGGCTTTGCAGAAGGCATCATCGTTGCGCGCAACGAGCAGGCAGGTCGGCAACTGGCGGATGTGTGCGGCTATCGATGGGTGGCGGAGCTGGGCGACATCTGCCCGCCGATGCTGGTGAACGTGACGCCGATCGGTATGGCAGGCGGGCCGGAGGCAGAGGCGCTGGCGTTTTCCGAGCAGGCCATAGCGGCGGCGGAGCGGGTGTTTGATGTGGTGGCGATGCCGGCACAGACGCCGTTGATCCGCCGGGCCCAGGCGTTGGGCAAGCCGGTGATTACCGGGTTGGAGGTCATCGCGCTGCAGGCGCTGGAGCAGTTTGTGCTGTACACGGGTATCCGGCCGACGCGGGCGCAGGTTGAGGCCGCAGTAGCTTACGCCCGGGAGGGCTAGTTACTCCCGTGCTGGCCCCTTCGCGGCTTTAGCCGCGAAAGGGCCAGTACAGACCATAAAAGGGTCAGAACACCTTGTGCCCGTCATCCAGCTGCTGGTCGACCAGGGCCCGGCCATGGGCCAGCGACACATGCTGCGCATTCTCAAGGCTGGAGAAAAATTTCATTGGCATCGACAGGCGCTTGCTGGTATGCCCGTCGGGCGCGGTGATCAGGCAGCCGGCGGCATAGGGCAGGGGGGAGTCGGGGTGGGGCATCACGCTGGCGGTGATGGTGTGCTCGCGGTATTCACAGTGAAGAGATTGCATCGTCCTTACCTCGCTGTGGCATGTGAAGCAGTTACCTTCATATACCACAGCAAGGGGCCGGGAGTTCCCGGCCCGACGAGCGAACGGCGACGAACGTTTAGCCCTTGAGCTCGGTGGGCTGGATCACTTCGACCCAGTAACCGTCCGGGTCCTTGACGAAGGCCAGGTGGTTCATGCGCCCGTCCTGCAGGCGTTTCTGGAAGGGTACTTCCAGTGCTTCGAAGCGCGCACAGGCGGCGCGCACATCCGGCACGGAGATGCAGATGTGGCCAAACCCGCGCGGGTCGGTGTTGCCGTTGTGGTAAGCAAACTCGGCATCGTTTTCGGTGCCGTGGTTGTGGGTCAGCTCCAGTACGCCAGGGATCGACTTCATCCACTGGTGGCGTGCGGCGTCATCGGCGGGAATCTGCGCCGGGTCGACCAGGGCCAGGAAGTACAGGCTGAAGGCTGCTTCCGGGAAATCGCGCTTGTCCACCAGGCGGAAGCCCAGCACGCGGGTGTAGAAGTCCAGCGACTTCTCGATGTCCTTGACCCGCAGCATGGTGTGGTTGAAGACGAATTGGGCGGTAGCGGCATCCGGTTGGGCGGTGACGCCAGGCAGGGTTTGCAGATCGTGCAGGCTCATGGGAACTCCTGAGACGGGGCCGGGCGCAGGGCACCGGCAAAACAGACAGGCTGGCCATGATACGGCAGTGCGCTGATTGCGCAAATGAAAGCGCCCTGCACAAGGCAGGGCGCTAGAATTAGAGGCCCGCATGTGCGGGCGCGTGGGGTCGCTAGTCCTTTAGCTGTCTCGATACTGAGCCAGCCCTTGTGAAAAAAGTGTGAAGCAAGTGTGGACGTTTCATCGGCGTACCCAGCTTTCTACCGTGGCGCCCCCGTACTGTTCTTTCCAGGCCTTGAGGCCCCGGTGGTTGCCACCTTTGGTCTCGATCCGCTCGCCGGTGTGCGGGTTCTGATAAACCTTTACCACGCGCGGACGGCGCTGTTGCTTGGGCGCTGTGCTGGTACCCCTGCTTACCGCCTTGGGGTCGAGGATGGCGATGATATCGCGCAGGCTCTTGTCATAGCTTTTCATCAGGCCGACTAGTTTCTGCTCGAATTCGATTTCGCGTTTGAGGCCGGCATCCTTTTTCAAGGCTTCCAGTTGCGCCATTTGCTCCTGGAGCGCTTTTTCGGCAGCACGAAACTCTGCAAGTCTGGACACTGTAATCACTCCTGTACGTCGGTCGTGGCAGGGCGTGACGAACATTGAATACGCATAAAAACGCCAGCCACGCGGGTGGGTTCCGCTGTTCGCTGATATCGAGTGTAGTCATTCATGGGTACTTGGTAAACTGCTAACTTTTGTAAGTAAGGCGGGAACTTTCCTAGTTTTGCGTGCGGTATTTTCCGGGTTTTTTGCGCTTGCCCTTCGGCACGTTTAGACCATGGTCCAATGGCCTGTGCCAGAGCCTTTGCGCGATCATTTCAGATGATGGCCGGCGATTGTTTGGCCTTGTCGCAGTGCCGTGGCCAGTTCGTGCCACAGTGTGTTAACTCGCCTTTGATTCTGGATGTTTCCTCGCATGTTTGCCCCTTTCCCCCTCGCCCCTGGGCGCCGTGTTGCCGGCCTGTTCATGTTGTGTGCCGGCGTCAACGCCCAGGCCGCCGGTTTTCTTGAAGACAGCAGCGCCAAGATTGAAGCACGCAATGTCTATTTCAACCGGGATTTTCGTGACGGCCATAGCAGTTCCAGCCAAGGTGCGTCCAAGCGGGAAGAATGGGCACAAGGTTTCATCCTTAATGTCCAGTCGGGTTATACCCAGGGCCCGGTAGGTTTTGGCGTGGATGCGCTGGGCATGTTCGGTTTCAAACTCGACTCCAGCCCGGCCGACAGTAACAGTGGCTTGCTGCCTTCTTCCGGGCATGATCCTCGGCACTCGGCTGACCAGTACGCGAAGATGGGGCTGGCGGCCAAGGTCAAGGTGTCCAATACCGTGCTCAAGTACGGCTCGATGATGCCCGATGTGCCCTTGCTCAAATACAACGATGGCCGCCTGCTGCCTACCATGTTCCATGGCGCCATGCTCACGTCTGAGGAAGTGCGCGACTTGAAGTTCACCCTGGCCCGCCTGGACAAATACACCGCGCGGGATTCCACCGACCGCCAGGACATTCGCGTGCACTGCAAGAACAAGCGCTATGCCTGCGATATCGAAGCCGACCACTTCGACCTGGCTGGTGTCGATTACCGCTTCAACGAGCGAATCAGTGCCCAGTACCAGGTGGCCAAGCTGGAAAACATCTACCGCCAGCACTTCCTCGGCCTGGTCGCCAGCCAGCCGTTGGCGGTGGGCAGCCTGTCGGCTGACCTGCGCCTGATCAAGAGTGATGACATTGGCAATGCCCGCGCGGGTGCAATCGACCATCGCGCCTTCAGCGGCATGCTCGGCTACAGCCTGGGCGGCCACAAGATCAGTGCCGGCTGGCAGCGGATGTATGGCGACAGCGCCATGCCCTACCTGGATGGCAGCAACCCGTACCTGGTCAACTATGCCCAGGTCAACGACTTCGCCGCCGCTCAGGAGCGTTCCTGGCAGGTGCGTTACGACTATGACTTCAAGGCGCTGGGCGTGCCCGGCCTGACCTTCTTCACCCGGTACATCAACGGCGACAATATCAAGGTGCCGGGCAGCAGCGCCGAAGGCAAGGAATGGGAGCGCGACACCGAGTTCAAGTACCAGGTGCAAAGTGGCACTTTCAAGGATGTCAGCGTGCGCCTGCGTAATTCCACCTACCGCAGCAACTATGAAAAGTGGGCGCGTGACATGGACGAAACACGTGTCATTGTCAGCTACAACTTCTCGCTGTTCTAAACGTCGCAGGGCAACGCATCCAATACTGCTGGCGGGAGATGCAGGCGAGACCTTTGACACCCCGTCGGGTGAAGAAGCGGCCAAGCCTGTATCCCATGCAATGGTGCTTTAGCATGTGGTGCGGTTTTTAATATTGACAGCCCGACTTGAAAATATCTTCGCCTGCCAGTTGTACCCGGGGGCTGTGCCCCTCGCTCGAGCTCCAGTAGTAGACGGTATAGTTCATTGCCAAGGGGTTTCGACCATAGAGGCCAAAAAAGACCGTCTGTGTTTTACTGCGGTTGTCATCTGCCACACTTCGCACGACCCACAGCGGCTTATCGGGTTCGGTCGCCTCAACCTGAATATAATAGGGCATCCGGAAGTTAGGGGTCGGGTCTTTCCACTTTAGCGTCAGGGTGCCTAAGACCCCATTGAAATTGTCGACGCACAAGTCAGTCGGGGGTTTTTCCAGAGCAGGCGTTATAAATGACCCTTTGTCCTCGCGGTCGGCCGCCTGGCCTTCGCTTTGATAGACCCTGATGACGTAATTGTACTGCGTATCAGGGCGCAGATCATAAAGTGGTGTGGCGTTATTGGACAGGTTGTGGCGAGTGAAGGCTTGGCCATTCAGGGAGACTTCCACGAACGGTAGGCGAATGTCCCGCGGCCTGTTTTCATACATGAGCAGCCCGCTAATTGCGTTACCGCCTGGCTGGGTACTGAAGTTGAACTTCGGCGGTGGCGGGAGCAGGTGCAGGGGCGTCGTGGTCGGTGTGGCGTTATCGGTGTCGTTGTTGGTGACGACATTGACAACCATATGCCCTTGTCCCTCGTCCAGTTCGGCCGTCAGGAACCCACGTCTGAAGCTTGCTCCAGCGTCATATACTGGCGTGTCGCCGATGGGGTGCTTGATTCCGACGTCGTGGTGGTGTCCATGGAAAATACTCAGGACTCGGTATTGTTTGACCAGATTGTAAAAACGAGTCCTGTCGGCTGCTGATCCGAATGTTGCATCCCCAGGTGAGCGATGCATGTTGATGACAATATATTTGCCATTTTTGTTTGCCACCGCCATCTGCTGTTCAAGCCAGGCGAGTGAAGAGGTAATTTCGAAGCGGACCTCCCTGGGATAAATTGGGCTGCTGTTACTGGAAAAGCTGTTGGTGTAGTTATAATGGTCGTTGAGTTGGATGAACATGATGCTGCCAATGGTTTTGCTGTAGCCGTAGCTTCCGGTCCAGCGCCTATAGTCAGGCCTGTCTTCATCGGTTAGATGGAATGCGTCAACCTGCCATCCTCTGACTGCGGCCTCGAGGTGCTGGATGGAGTCTCGTGCGCAGCCGTTGTTGGCACACTTGCCGACATTGTTCTGATAGTCGTGGTTCCCCAAACTCCAGTAAGTGCCGGGTACCCTTGCCAGGTGTTGGAACATCACGTCCCATTCGCTGCCGTGGCCGAACTCCGTCACGTCCCCATTAAGAAAAACAGGAATGGTGCCGCCTGAGGCATTTCGCCAGTGGTTGATAGCGTTATCTTGTTCTGTCATTAATTGTTTCGACAGTTCCGGCTCGTCGGAGGAATTTGGCCCGCGTGGGTATTGGGTGTCCGCGCGTATGACGAAGCGTTGAATCGTGTCTTGAGGGCTTGATGCATTCAATTCTTTCGGTGGCGAAAGCGAAGCGCATGCGGCCGTCGACAGGCCTGCCACAATCAGGGCAGCGCGTATCGTGTGTGTTGTAAGGTGCATTGCCGGGAACCTGCATTTCAGACAAGGTCCCCCGAGTGTAGGGATTTCCTTTGTTCTCAAATACTATCAAGTTTACCAGTTGCTGATGTACAAGGTATAAGGTGGATAAATGAATGCCAACATACTGTTGATAGGAATCGGGCCAGGCGATCCACGCCAGGTTACCTATGAGGCGGTCGAGGCGCTGCAACGCGCCACGGTATTTTTCGTCCTTGCCAAGGGCCCTGGCACGGATGAGCTGGTGCGCTTGCGCAAGGCTGTCCTTGAGCGGTACCGGCCCGAAGGTGGATATCGCCTGGTGCAGGTGGACGACCCACGTCGTGATGCCCAGGCCGAAGACTATGTGGGGGCTGTGCACGACTGGCACCGCCAACGTGCAGCCCTTTATGCCCGGCTGATCGGCGAACAAATGGCCACTAAGGATATTGGCGCCTTCCTGCTGTGGGGGGAGCCGACCTTGTACGACAGCACCCTGCGCATTCTCGACCTGGTCCGCGAACATGGCGTGACGTTGCGCTTGCAGGTCATTCCTGGCATCAGCAGTGTGCAGGCGCTGGCGGCGCGGCACCAGGTGCCGCTCAACCGCATCGGCGAGCCTCTGACCGTGCTGCCAGGGCGGCGCCTGGCCGGGCAGGGGCCTATCGACAATGTGGTGGTGATGCTCGACGGGCAGTGCGCGTTTGCCCAGCTTGATGACCCGGAGCTGGTGATCTACTGGGGCGCGTACCTGGGGACCGAGGATGAAGTCTTGATTGCCGGGCCCTTGCAGGCGGTGAAGGCACGCATACTGGAAGTGCGGGAGCAGGAGAGGCGGCGCAAGGGGTGGATCATGGATACCTATCTGTTGCGCAGGGAGCTGTGAGCTGTGTTGCCTTTACTGGCCTCTTCGCGGGTAAACCCGCTCCCACAGGTACTGCACAGCGTTCGAAACGGTGCGGTCCCTGTGGGAGCGGGTTTACCCGCGAAGGGGCCGGTACAGGCAGCCCCAATCTCAAACTGGACCGAGCATGGCCACCACCTTGTCGCGCAACTGGTCGATGCTGAACGGCTTGCCGATCAGGTGCATGCCCTCGGGCACATTGATACTGTCGGCATAGCCACTGGCGAACAGCACGGGCAGCAACGGGCGCAACTCGCGTGCTTTACCCGCCAGTACCTCACCGCGCATGTCCGGCAAACCCACATCGGTCATCATCAGTGCCAGTGTCTGGTTAGGGTCTTCGAGCACCCGCAGCGCGGCTGCGGCGTCTCCGGCTTCGATGACCGAGTAGCCCAACTCGTCGAGCACTTCGACCATCAACATACGGACGATGTCGTCATCTTCGACTACCAGAAGGTGCATGGTTTGGGTCCTGTGCAATGAATGTCTTTAATCTGTGCTCCGGTTGGCAGCAGAAGTTCCCGAGGATACCGATCCCTGCAATCAGATGGAACGATTGGCGCACTGCGCCTTCAAATACTGGCTAAATGCCCTGCCAGACCCGGTAAAGCTGGTTAGACTCGCTTATCAGGACGGCGCAGTGGCAGATAACAACAATCCGCCACTCTTTTCCAATGGACTTTTCTTGCTCGGGCGTTTTCACATGATTCAAGCAGCCTCGATGGACCAGCGAAGCTTCCGCAAACTGTTGAGCCGTAACATCGGCCTACCCTTGGGGGTTGGCCTGCTGGGCGCGGTGGCCTTCGTCGCGGTGATCAATTACCTGCTTTCGGCCATGCAGTGGGTCGAGCACACCGACCGGGTGATCGGCAATGCCAACGAGACGGTCAAACTGTCGATCGACATGGAAACCGGTATGCGCGGCTTCCTGATCACGGGCGACGAGCGTTTCCTTGACCCCTACGAGGTGGCCAAGCCACGTATTCTCGGCAGCCTGCAAAGCCTGCGCGCGATGGTCGAGGACAACCCGCAGCAGGTTGATCGCATCGACCGGCTGATTGCCTTGCAGCACGCCTGGAACGACTTCGGCAACGAGATGATCACCCTGCGCCGCAGCCAGGGCGATTACCAGGCCTCAATCGGCAATGGTCGGGGCAAGCGCATCACCGATGAAATCCGCAAGGAATTCGATGGCCTGATCAGCACCGAACAACAGCTGCGCATGGCCCGGAACGAAACGGTCAGCTCGGTTACTGTGACGGCGATTTCGGCCTTCGTGCTGTTCATCGTCAGCCTCAGTGGTTTGCTGGCGTACCTCGGCCGTCGAGACCTGCTGGCGCTGTCGACCAGCTACGATGAAAACCTTCAGGCCCAGCAGCGCTCGGCGCAGCGTCTGGAGCACCAGGCCTGGTTGCGCAACGGCCAGACCCAGCTGGCTCAACAGGTGCTCGGTCAACTGTCCTTGCCCATGCTCGGCGACAACATCCTGCGCTTCTTCGCTTCTTATCTGGGCAGCGTGGTGGGCGCCGTGTATGTGCGCGACGAGCATGGCCGCCTGGTGCGGGTGGCCTGTTATGGCCTGGGCGCCGAAGAGCAGGCCCGCGAGCAGATCAGGCTGGACCACGACGGCCTGTTGGCCCAGGCGGTGCGCGAAGGCCGCCTTTTGCGCCTGGACGACCTGCCAGAAGACTTCTATCGCCTCAGTTCCGGCCTGGGCAGCGGCCTGCCGCGCAGTGCGCTGCTGATGCCGGCCACCGAAGACGGTCAGATCAACGGGGTGATCGAGCTGGGTTTCCTGCGCCCTCTGCAAGAACGCGATGAAGAGCTGCTGGAGCGCGTCGGCGGCAACCTCGGCATGTCCATCGAAAGCGCCCGTTATCGTCAGCGCCTGCAGGAAGTGCTGGCCGAAACCCAGCAACTGAATGAAGAGCTGCAGGTGCAGCAGGAAGAACTCAAGACTGCCAACGAAGAGCTTGAAGAGCAGTCACGAGTGCTCAAGGAGTCCCAGGCCCACCTGGAGACCCAACAAGCCGAGCTGGAGCAGACCAACGAGCAGTTGTCGGAACGCACCGATGCGCTCGACCGCAAGAACGATGAGCTGGGCCGGGCGCAGGTGGAGTTGCAGGCCCGCGCCGACGACTTGCAGCGCTCGAGCAAGTACAAGTCCGAATTCCTCGCCAACATGTCCCACGAGCTACGCACGCCGCTGAACAGCTCGTTGATCCTGGCCAAGCTGTTGGCAGAAAACGGCGAAGGCAACCTCAGCGAGGAGCAGGTCAAGTTCGCCGAATCCATCTACTCGGCCGGCAACGACCTGCTCAACTTGATCAACGACATTCTCGACATCGCCAAGGTCGAGGCCGGTAAACTCGAAGTACGCCCCGAGACCACCCAGGTCGAGCGCCTGGCAGAAGGCTTGCGCGGCATGTTCCAGCCGCTTGCCGGCCACAAGGGCCTGGCCTTCGAGGTCAAGGTCGAGCCGCATGTGCCGACCACCCTGTTCACGGACCGTCAGCGCCTTGAGCAGATCCTCAAGAACCTGTTGTCCAATGCCATCAAGTTCACCGAGCGTGGCCAGGTCAGCATGAACGTCAGCTTCCAGGCTGGCAATGGTATCGTGTTCGCGGTGCGTGACAGCGGCATCGGCATTGCTGCCGATCAGCAGCAGGCGATCTTTGGCGCCTTCCATCAGGTCGATGGCACCAGCAACCGCCGCTACGGTGGCACCGGCCTGGGGCTGTCGATTTCCCGTGACCTGGCGCATTTGCTCGGTGGCCAGATCAATGTCGAGAGCACCCCGGGCCAGGGCAGTGTGTTCAGCCTGATTCTGCCGGAACGCTATGCCGCCGAGGCTGAAGACATCGAGCCGCAAAGCCTGCGCCCTGCCGTCGACGCGTTGCCACCTGCGCCGCAAGTGCCTGTGGCCGCTACCACCCTGCGCCCGGCGCCGACTTTTGCCGACGATCGCGAGCGGGCACCTTTCGATACCCGGTGCATTCTGGTGATCGAAGACGAGCCCAACTTTGCCCGCATCCTCTTCGACCTTGCGCACGAACTGGGCTACAGCTGCCTGGTGGCCCATGGTGCCGACGAAGGCTTCGAGCTGGCGGCCCAGTACATACCGGACGCCATCCTGCTGGACATGCGCCTGCCCGACCACTCGGGCCTGACCGTGCTGCAGCGCCTCAAGGAGCAGGCCGGCACCCGCCATATCCCGGTGCACATCATTTCGGTGGAAGACCGCGTCGAGGCGGCCATGCACATGGGCGCGGTAGGTTATGCGGTGAAACCGACCAGTCGCGAAGAACTCAAAGAAGTCTTCGCTCGCCTGGAAGCCAAGCTTACGCAAAAGCTCAAGCATATCCTCCTGGTGGAAGACGACGACCTGCAGCGCGAGAGCATCGCCCGACTGATTGGCGACGACGATATCGAGATCACTGCCGTGGCCATGGCCCAGGATGCCTTGGCGCTGTTGCGCGAGAACATCTACGACTGCATGATTATCGACCTCAAGCTGCCCGACATGCTCGGTAACGAGCTGCTCAAGCGCATGACCGCCGAGGATATCCGCTCCTTCCCGCCAGTAATCGTGTACACCGGGCGCAACCTGACCCGCGAAGAAGAAGCCGACCTGCTCAAGTACTCGCGGTCGATCATCATCAAGGGCGCACGTTCGCCGGAGCGCCTGCTCGACGAAGTGACGCTGTTCCTGCACAAGGTAGAATCGCAGCTGTCCAACGAACGGCAGCGCATGCTCAAGACTGCGCGTAGCCGCGACAAGGTGTTCGAGGGGCGCAAGGTGCTGCTGGTGGACGACGACGTGCGTAATATCTTCGCCCTGACCAGTGCCCTGGAGCACAAGGGGGCCATCGTCGAGATTGGCCGTAACGGCCGCGAGGCCATCGAGCGCCTGGAGCAGCATGACGACATTGACCTGGTGCTGATGGACGTGATGATGCCGGAAATGGACGGCTTCGAGGCGACCCGGCTGATCCGCCAGCAACCGCGCTGGCGCAAACTGCCGATCATCGCCGTGACCGCCAAGGCCATGAAGGATGACCAGCAGCGTTGCCTGCAGGCCGGAGCCAATGATTATCTGGCCAAACCGATCGACCTGGACCGTTTGTTCTCGTTGATTCGTGTATGGCTGCCGCAACTGGAGCGAATTTGACTAGCGAACGTAACACCGACATTGAAATCCGCTTGCTGATCGAGGCCATCTACCTCAAGTACAGCTACGATTTTCGCAATTATTCCGGCGCCTCGATCAAGCGCCGGATCCTGCATGCGCTGCGCCAGTTCGACTGCCTGACGGTATCGGCGCTGCAGGAGCGCGTGCTGCATGACCCCGGCATGTTCATGCAGTTGCTGCAGTACCTGACGATCCCGGTCAGCGAGATGTTCCGCGACCCTGACCACTTCCTTGCCGTGCGCAACGAAGTGGTGCCGCTGCTGCGTACCTGGCCCTCGATCAAGGTCTGGATCGCGGGCTGTAGCACGGGCGAGGAGGTGTATTCCATGGCCATCCTGTTGCGTGAGGAGGGGCTGCTCGAGCGCACCATCATCTACGCCACTGACATCAACCCGCATTCGCTGGACCGGGCCAAGCAGGGCATCTACTCGATGCAGAGCATGCGCGAGTATGAGGAAAACTACCGTCTGGCCGGCGGCCGTCGTGACTTTACCGAGTACTACACAGCGGCCTATGGCAACGCCATCATGGACAGCAGCCTGCGCGACAACGTGACCTTTGCAGACCACAGCCTGGCCACCGACAGCGTGTTCTCCGAGACCCAGCTGGTGTCGTGCCGCAATGTGCTGATCTACTTCAACAAGGAGCTGCAGGACCGCGCCCTCGGGCTATTCCATGAGTCGCTCTGCCACCGGGGTTTCCTGGTGCTGGGCAGCAAGGAGTCGGTGGACTTTTCGGCCTACAGCGACCGGTTCGAGCCGCTGGTCAAGCCCGAACGGATCTTCCGTAAGTCATGAACGGCGTACGCGCAGTGGTGATCGGCGCCTCGGCTGGCGGCGTGGCGGCATTGTTTGAAGTGCTCGGCGCGCTGCCACCGGCGTTCGCCCTACCTGTGCTCTGCGTGCTGCACCTGCCGGACGACCGCCATAGCCAACTGGCCGAAGTGCTGCAGCGTCGGCTGCATCGGCCGGTGCACGAGGCACGTGACAAGGAACGCATCAGCAGCGGGCAGATCTATGTGGCGGGTCCGAGTTACCACCTTTCGGTGGAGCACGACCTGACGCTGTCGCTGAGCCAGGAAGAACCCGTTCATTTCTCGCGTCCAGCAATCGATTTTGTGTTCATCTCGGCGGCCGATGCCTATGGCGACGGCCTGCTAGGTGTGCTGCTCACCGGTGCCAACGAAGACGGCGCCAGGGGCCTTGCCTATATCAAGAACAATGGGGGCTGCACGATAGTCCAAGACCCTCGCGACGCACAGGTCGCCCTGATGCCGGAGGCCGCCCTGGCCCTGCACCAGCCCGACCATATCCTTACTCTGAGTGGTATCGGGCAGCTGCTCGCGACCCTGGAATACAGCGCATGCTAAGCCACACCACCGCCAAACTGCTGATTGTCGACGACCTGCCGGAAAACCTGCTGGCGCTCGATGCCCTGATCCAGGGCGACGACCGCGAGGTGCACCAGGCCCAGTCTGCCGAAGCGGCGTTGTCGTTGCTGCTCGAGCACGAGTTCGCGCTGGCCATCCTCGATGTGCAGATGCCGGGCATGAACGGTTTCGAACTTGCCGAGCTGATGCGCGGCACCGACAAGACCAAGAACATCCCGATCGTTTTCGTCAGCGCCGCAGGCCGCGAGATGAACTATGCCTTCAAGGGCTACGAGAGCGGCGCCGTGGACTTTCTGCACAAGCCGCTCGATACCCTGGCGGTAAAAAGCAAGGTCTCGGTGTTCGTCGACCTGTTCCGCCAGCGCAAGGTGCTGGGCCGGCAGCTGGAGGCCCTGGAGCATAGTCGCCAGGAGCAGGAGCTGTTGCTCAGCCAGCTGCAGGTGGCGCGATGTGAGCTGGAGCATGCAGTGCGCATGCGTGACGACTTCATGTCGATCGTCTCCCACGAGGTGCGTACGCCGCTCAATGGCCTGATCCTGGAAACCCAGTTGCGCAAGATGCACCTGGCACGGGGCAACCTGGACGCCTTCAGCGCCGACAAGCTGCAGGCCATGGTCGAGCGCGACGAGCGGCAGATCAACAGCCTGATCCGGTTGGTCGAAGACATGCTGGATGTTTCGCGCATCCGTACCGGTAAATTGTCGCTGCGACCCAGGCTGTTCGACCTCGGCCAGCTGGTGCGCGGGTTGGTGGAAAACTTCACCGCCCAGGCCATGGCCCTGGACACACACATCGAACTGCAGCGCTGTGAAGCATTGAAGGGTGAGTGGGACGAATTCCGGATTGAACAAGTAGTGGCCAACTTGTTGTCCAATGCCATGCGTTACGGCGAGCGCAATCCGGTGCAGGTGCGGGTGTTCGAGCAGGAAGGCATGGCCTGGGTGCAGGTGCAGGATCACGGCATCGGTATCAGCGCCGCCAACCAGCAGCGGATCTTCCAGCAATTCGAGCGGGTCGCTGCCCAGCAAGCCAGCGGGGGCTTGGGCTTGGGGTTGTACATCTCCGAGCAGATCGTGCAGGCGCACGGTGGCCGGATACGGGTTGAAAGCGAGGAAGGCAAGGGCGCCACATTCACCCTGCAATTGCCGCTGGCAACATTCAAAGAACAAAACGACCAGGCTCGGGCAACCTCTGCGTAAGCCTGGGGTCTGATGGCCAACTGTAAGAATTTCAAGGCGTTAACATGAGTGAAGATGCACAAGATGTGGTGTTGGTCGTCGAGGATGAACCGGCGATTCGCATGATTTTGCGTGATTACCTGGCAGGTGAGGGGTACCACGTGCTGGTGGCCGAAGATGGCGAGCAGGCGTTTGCCATCCTGGCCAGCAAACCGCACTTGGACCTGATGGTGACGGACTTCCGCTTGCCGGGTGGCATCTCCGGGGTGGAGATTGCCGAGCCCGCGGTGAAGCTGCGCCCGGACCTGAAGGTAATCTTCATCAGTGGCTACCCGGCAGAGATTCTCGAGTCAGGCAGCCCGATCACCCGCAAGGCACCGATCCTGGCCAAACCGTTTGACCTGGACACCTTGCACGAGCAGATCCAGAGACTTTTGCGTTAAAGCGGGTGGCCCCATCGCCGGCAAGCCAGCTCCCACAAGTACTGCACAGGCCTTGAGATCTGCAGCGTAACTGTGGGAGCTGGCTTGCCGGCGATAGGGCCAGTAAAGGCTATCGCAGGGTCCGCTCTATACCACCTGCCAACATGCTCTCCATCAGCCCCAGCCCCTGTTCCTCGGGCAATGCCTTCAACATCCCCGGCAACTGGTTCAGCAGCGTCGCCACCACATGCGCCGTGGCCACCAGTGCCTGCCCCTGCAACTTCGCCTGCGGCGCGATCAGCCTCAGCAACCCCGCCTCATAACGTTTGCGCAACAAGGCCAGGCGCGCCTGCTGGTCATCGCTCAGGCAGCACAAGTCGCGCTCCGCCAGCCGAAACTGCATCGGCCGTTCGGCATGCAATTGCCAGTGTGCTGCAATCAGGCAGCCCAGTGCCGAGGCCCCGCGTGCCATGGCCCGGCGGCCTTGGTCCAAAGTGGCCTGCAGTTCTTCGTACAACTCCTCGATCAAGTCGTACAACAGGTCCTGCTTGCTGGGAAAGTGGTGGTACAGCGAGCCTGCCGTCAGCCCCACATGGGCCGCCAGCTCGCGCATGCTGACCTGGCCAAAGCCCTTTTCGGCAAACAGCGCCATGGCCCGGTCACGTCGCTCCTCAAAGCTGGCACAGCGCATTGCGGCATTGACCGGGGGCATGGCGGCTTGTCCTCAGTAGGTGAAGAAACCGCGGCCGGTCTTGCGCCCCAGCCAACCGGCCGCGACCATTTCCTTGAGCAGCGGGGCAGGGCGGTACTTGCTGTCGCTGAAGCCTTCATGGAAGGCCTCCATGATCGCCAGCAGGGTGTCCAGGCCGATCAGGTCGGCCAGGGCCAGCGGGCCGATGGGCTGGTTGCAGCCCAGGCGCATGCCGGTGTCGATGTCCTCGGCGCTGGCCAGGCCCTCCTGGCGCACGAAGATCGCTTCGTTGATCATCGGCACCAGGATGCGATTGACCACGAAGCCTGGGCGGTTGCCGGCGGTGATCGGCGTCTTGCCGACCTTTTCGGTCACCACCAGTGCCTGGGCGTAGGTGCTGTCGCTGGTCTGCAGGCCGCGGATGATCTCGACCAGCGCCATCATCGGCACCGGGTTGAAGAAGTGCACGCCAATGAAACGCTCGGGGTGCTCGATGCTGGCGGCCAGCTGGGTGACCGACAGCGACGAGGTATTGGTAGCGATCAGGCAGTCGTTGGCGACGTTGGCGGCCACTTGCTGCAGGATGCGCTGCTTGAGCTGCAGGCTTTCGGTGGCGGCCTCGATCACCAGCTGCGCGCTGCTGAGCTGGGCGTAGTCGGTGCTGGTGCGGATGCGCGTTTTTGCCGCCGCCGCCTTGTCCGCATCCAGGGTGCCTTTGCTGACCTGGCGCTCGAGGTTCTTGCTCAAGGTGGCCACGCCGCGCTCCAGCGCCGCGTCGGAAACATCCACCAGCAGCACCTGGTAACCAGCTACTGCACACACCTGGGCAATACCATTGCCCATGGTGCCGGCGCCGATCACGGCGATCTGTTCAATACTCATGTGTCAGGCTCCCTCAGACGCGCTCGAAGACCACGGCAATGCCTTGGCCGCCACCGATGCACATGGTGGCCAGGGCGTAGCGGCCCTGGATGCGCTGCAGTTCATGGATGGCCTTGGTCGCGATGATCGCGCCAGTGGCGCCCACCGGGTGGCCCAGGGAAATGCCCGAACCGTTGGGGTTGACCTTCTCCGGGTCGAAGCCCAGCTCGCGGGCCACGGCGCAGGCCTGGGCGGCGAAGGCTTCGTTGGACTCGATCACGTCCAGGTCCTGCAGTTTCAGGCCGGTCTTTTCCAGCACCTTGCGGGTGGCCGGGATCGGGCCCAGGCCCATCAGTTCGGGCTCGACACCGGCGTGGGCATAGCCCACCAGGCGCGCCAGCGGCTTCAGGCCCAGGCGACGCACCGCGTCACCGCTGGCCAGCACCAGGCCGGCCGCGCCATCGTTGATGCCGCTGGCGTTGCCTGCAGTCACGGTGCCGTCCTTCTTGAACACGGTCTTCATGCCGGCCAGTTGCTCGGCGGTAACGTCGCCACGCACGTGTTCGTCCACGGCGAACTGTACGGTGCCTTTGCGGGTTTTCAGCTCCACCGGGGCGATCTGGCTGTCGAAACGGCCTTCGGCAATGGCGCGGGCGGCGCGGCGCTGGCTGGTCAGGGCCAGTTCATCCTGCATCTCGCGGGTAATGCCGTGTTTGGCGGCGACGTTTTCTGCGGTGATGCCCATGTGGAAGTGTTCGAACGGGTCCTGCAGCACGCCGACGGTGTAGTCGATGCCTTGCAGGTCGCCCATGCGCGCGCCCCAGCGCGCCTGCGGCAGCAGGTACGGGCCACGGCTCATGGACTCGGCACCGGCGGCCACGGCCACGTCGGCATCACCGAGCAGCAGGCACTGGGTGGCAGAAACGATGGCCTGCAGGCCCGAGCCGCACAGGCGGTTGACGTTGAAGGCAGGGGTTTCCTTGGGGATGCCGGCGTTCATTGCGGCAACCCGCGACAGGTAGGCATCGCGCGGTTCGGTCGGGATCACGGTACCCATGACCATATGGCCGATCTGCTCGGCGGCCACGCCCGAGCGCTCGATGGCTGCGCGGGTAATGGTAGTGGCCAGGTCGGCCAGGGGCAGGTCCTTGAGCGAGCCTCCAAAACCACCGATGGCGGAACGCACGGCACTGACGACGTAGATTTCTGGGCTGCTCATAGAGGCTCCGTAAGCTTAGGCATGGCGGGACCGGGCCAGGCTCTGCGAGAATGGCCGGCGGTCCCGGAGTGGGATCGAGTCTAGGCAAAGGCTCTGTTGCAGCCTATGCCGGATCTGTTCAAACAACCTGGCACTTTTTGCCACTCAGCATAGACAGCGAAAACCACCATGCGCGATAGCGATTCGGTCGCCGTGTACTTTCTCAATGCCATGCTCCACGCCCTGCGGGACTGCCCAGCCGAGCGTGATGCGCAGCTGCGTGCCGTGGGCATCGACCCGCAACTGCTCGAACAGCCCCAGGCACGCGTACCGGCCAAGGCGTTCTCCGAGCTGTGGTTGGCACAGATTCAGCGCCTGGACGACGAGTTCTTCCGCCTCGACAGCCATGGCATGCCGCTGGGCAGTTTCGCCCTGATCTGCCGGGGGCTGATCCTTGAACCAAACCTGGAAAAGGCCTTGCGCCAGTGCCTCGGTGGCTTCGGCCTGTTCCTGCGCGACCTGCGCGGCAGCCTGACGGTGCGCGCTGGGCGCGCGCTGATCAGCGTGCAGTCGAGCATTGCCGACCCACTGACCCGGGTGTATGCCGAGGAAACCTACCTGGTGCTGATGATCGGCATGTTGTGCTGGCTGGCCGGGCGGCGCATCGCCATCGACCGCACCGAGCTGGCCGTGTCGCGCCCGGCCCAGGACGACGACCTGCTGTTGTGGGGCCCGGACCTGCGCCTGGGCAGCGGGCGTACCGAAGTGGAGTTCGACAGCGCCTACCTGCGTTTGCCAGTGGTGCAGGACCTGGCGACCCTGAAAACCTTTCTGCGCAGTGCGCCGCAGGGGTTGGTGATCCGTTTTCGCAACCAGAACGGACTGGTGGCGCAGGTGTACCGGCATTTGCGCGCCCGGCACTATGGGCAGTGGCCGACCTTGGCGGCGCTGGCGCAGCTGCAGGGGATCAGTGCCAGTACGTTCCGCCGGCAGCTGGAGCGGGAAGGGCGGTCGTACCAGCAGATCAAGGATGAGGTGCGCCGGGCGATGGCCTTCGAGCGGTTGCGCGAGGGGGTGTTGAGCATTGCCGAGATAGCCGAGCAGGCCGGGTTCCAGGAGCCGAGTGCGTTTCACCGGGCGTTCAAGAAGTGGACCGGGCAGAGCCCCGGCAGCTATAGGGCGCGGTTGGCCGGGCGTTAGTTGTTCCCTGTACCGCCCCTATCGGCGGCAAGCCAGCTCCCAGAGACCGCGCAAAGCTTGAGACCTGCACCGTACCTGTGGGACCTGGCTTGCCGGCGATGGGCCGCAAGGCGGCCCCAAATGATGCGGGCTCTTACGCCCATGGAACCGCCCACCCACTACCCAAGTAGCATTCGTCCCCCTTGCTCACCTTCGTACACTGACCCCTCAGCCACCCGCGCCGGAGACCACGATGCAGCAGGCTCAAAACGACGGTGTGGTCAGCGCCATGTCACAGGCCCCCGATGCACGGGTGGCCGCCCAGGACCTGGCGCGGCAGCTGCTGCACCCGCACCTGGGTTTCGTGCTGTTCTTCTGTTCCGCCGAATACGACTTGCAAGCCTTGGGCGAAGCGTTGGAGCAGGGCTTTGGCGGTATCCGCCTGGTCGGTTGCACCAGCGCGGGCGAAATCACCCCGCTGGGCTACGGCCGCAATTGCGTCACGGCGGTGGGCTTTGATCACCGGCATTTTTCCATCGCCACCGAGCTCATCGATGAGATGGAGCACTTCAGCCTGATCGACGCGCAGCAGATGGTCGAGCGCCTGGTCGGCACCTGCCGCAGCAACACCCTGGCGCCGATCAAGGGCCACAGCTTTGCCCTGACCCTGCTCGACGGCCTGTCCAGCCGCGAGGAGATGGTGCTCGCCGCGCTCAGCGCGGCACTGGGTGACATCCCGCATTTTGGCGGTTCGGCCGGTGACGACAATTACCTGACCCGTACCCATGTGTATTTCGGTGGCGCGTTCCACAACGGTGCCGCAGTGGTGGTGCTGGTCAACACCTGGCTCGATTTTGAAGTGTTCACCACGCACCACATCCTGCCACGGCAGGAAAAACTGGTGGTAACCGGCGCCGACAGCGCCCAGCGTCGGGTCTTCGAGCTGAATGCCGAGCCTGCTGCCGAGGAGTACGCCCGGCACATCGGCGTGCCGGTGGCTGCGCTCGATTATCGGGTATTCGCCGCCCATCCGCTGGCCGTGCGCATTCATGACCAGTACTACGTGCGGGCGATCCAGCAAGTGCATCCGGACCTGAGCCTGAGTTTCTACTGCGCAGTGGAAAATGGCATCGTGCTCACCGCCATGGCCCCGGGCCCGCTGTTGCCGAACCTGCACCAGCTGTTCGACGGTTTGCACCAGCGCCTCGGCCCGCCGCTGCTGACCATCGGTTGTGATTGCTTTCTGCGGCGTCTGGAGCTGGAAGCCCATCACGGCCTGGAGCCGGTGGGGGCGTTCTTGCGCGAGCAGCGGGTGATCGGCTTCAACACCTACGGAGAACAGTTCAATGGCATGCATATCAACCAGACCTTCACCGGGGTCGCCATTGCCCGCAACCGGCCTCCTGTCGGGCGCTGAACTGCAAGCAGAGCTCAGCCGGCTGCAGCACGAAAATCACAAGTTGCAGCGGATCAACGGCGCGTTGATTGAACGCATCGAGTCGGGGGTAACGCGGGGCAACGACCCCTATGCGGCGTTCCAGCATTCGGTGGTGCTGGCCGAGCAGGTGCGTGAACGCACCGATGCCCTGAACCAGGCCATGGCTGAGCTCAAGGCCGTCAACCGGCTGCTGAGCGAAGCCCGACAGCGGGCCGAGACCGCCCACCAACACCAGATTCGCCTGATTACTGACAATGTCCCGGCGCTGATCGCTTACCTGAATGCCGATCTGGTCTACGAATTCACCAACAAGGTTTATGAAGAATGGTATTGCTGGCCGCACGGCGTGATGCTGGGCCAGAGCCTGCGCGAGGCCCACAGCGAACAGCATTACCAGCGCCTGCAAGCCTATGTGGCGCGTGCCTTGGCGGGGGAGAGCGTCACCTTCGAATTTGCCGAAACCAACATCAATGGCCAGGAGCGCTACATGCTGCGCTCCTACGTACCCAACCGCCTGGCCAATGGCGACGTGGTGGGTATCTTCGTATTGATCCGCGACATTACCGAGCGCCGCAATACCGCCCAGGCGCTGCACCAGGCCTATCAACACCTGGAGCAACGGGTGCGCGAACGCACCGCTGAACTGACCAGCCTCAACGACCAGTTGCTGCGTGAGATAGAGGAGCGCAGCCAGGCCGAGTCGCGCCTGCGCGAGGCCAAGCGCGAGGCCGAACAGGCCAACCTGTCGAAAACCAAATTCCTCGCTGCGGTCAGCCACGACCTGCTGCAACCGCTGAACGCGGCGCGGCTGTTCACCAGCGCGCTGCTCGAGCGCCGCGAGCCGCAAGACAGTGCCCACCTCGTTCGAAATGTGAGCAACTCGCTGGAGGATGTAGAGAACCTGCTAGGCACCCTGGTCGATATATCCAAGCTCGATGCCGGCGTGATCAAGGCCGATGTCGCCCCGTTCGCCCTCAACGAACTGATGGACAACCTGGCTGCCGAATACGCCGAAGTGGCGCGCAGCGAAGGGCTTGAACTGCATTTTGTGGGCTGTTCTGCGGTGGTGCGCAGTGACATCCAGCTGCTGGCGCGGATCCTGCGCAACCTGCTCAGCAATGCCATCCGCTACACCCACAGCGGGCGCGTTGTGTTGGGTTGTCGGCGCCAGCGTGGCGGCCTGCGGATCGAAGTGTGGGACAGCGGTATCGGCATTGCCGAAGAGCACCTGGAAGAAATGTTCCAGGAGTTCAAGCGCGGTGATGTCCAGCGCCCGGACCAGGACCGCGGGTTGGGTTTGGGCCTGGCGATCGTGGAAAAGATCGCCGGCATCCTCGGCCACCGGATCCGGGTGCGTTCATGGCTAGGCAAAGGCTCGGTGTTCGCCGTCGAAGTGCCGCTGAGCGCCACCGTGCCCAAGGCCCAGCCAAGCCCGGTGATCTGCGAGCCGATGCTCGAACGCTTGCGTGGGGCGCGGGTGTGGGTGCTGGATAACGATGCGGCGATCTGCGCCGGCATGCGTACCCTGCTGGAGGGCTGGGGCTGCCAGGTGGTCACGGCGCTGTCGGAGGAAGACCTGGCGCGCCAGGTGGACAATTACCACGCCGAGGCCGATCTGCTGATCGCCGACTACCACCTGGACAACGACTGCAACGGTGTCGACGCCGTGGCGCGGATCAATGCCCGCCGCGCTCAGCCGCTACCGGCGCTGATGATCACCGCCAACTACAGTAACGACCTCAAGCAGCAGATCCGCGAGCTGGGCCATACCCTGATGCACAAACCGGTGCGGCCGATGAAGCTCAAGACGGCGATGAGCCACTTGTTGGCCGGCGGCATGACATAGCCGCTGGCCTTTTCGCAGGCTTCTGTGGGAGCGGGCAAGCCCGCGAATAGGCCGTTACAGGTCAACGCCTCAAGTAATCAGCAAAATCGATATCGCCGGCACTCAGGATTGCCTGCACCCGGTTGTGCACATTGAGCTTGCGCAAGATAGCCGAAACATGCGCCTTGACCGTGGTTTCGGCGATATCCAGCGTATAGGCGATCTGCTTGTTCGATTCCCCCTTGGTCATGCGCTCAAGCACCAGCAGCTGCTTGCGGGTCAGCGCCTGGAGCATTTCCGGCGGGAAGCTCGGGGCATCGTTGTGGCGCCGGCTGGTGCTGCTTTTTTGCGCGCGGATGATGTCCGGTGGCAGGTAGACATTGCCATTGAGGATCTGCTCGATCGCTTCGATCATCTGTGAGCGTGGCGAGGACTTGGTGATGAAGCCCACGGCACCGTAGGTGATGGCCTGCAACACGATCTGCTTTTCCTGCTCGGCTGAAACGATCACTACTGGGGTGGTCGGCGCCTCGTTGCGCAGGGTGATCAGGCCATTGAGGCCGTGCATGCCGGGCATGTTCAGGTCAAGCAGGATCAGGTCGAGGTCATCGTGCGCCTGGGTCAATGCCAGGGCGCTGTCCAGGTCGGCCGTCTCCATGACCTCGCTGCCTTGAAAACCATCGCTGATGACGTTGTGGATGGCTTCGCGAAACAGGGGGTGATCGTCGGCAATCAGAATTTTGTACATGGCCTTTTCACCTTGTTTTTATTGGATGGGCACGCGTTCGCAGGCAAGTGTTTCAGGGGAAGGGCACGGGCTGCGCCGGCTGCAGCGGCAGGTTGGCCTGCTGCCAGGCGTCCACGCCGTCGCGGTACCAGTACAGGTTGTCATAGCCCAGGGCTTTTGCGCGTTTTACCGCGTTCCAGCTTAACCAGCAATCGGAGCGGCAGTAGAAGACCAGCGGTTGCTCCGGGTGCCCGGCAGTGGCTTTTTGCAGGTTACGCACGAAGTAGTCCTGCCAGGCCGGGCTCAGTTCGCCGTCGCCGGTGTTGGCCAGCCACACGCTGCCGGGCAGGTTGCTGTGTGGTTCGTCTTCGATGAAGCGGCCTTGCAGCCATTGCCGGCGGTAGACGTCAACCAGCACCGGCCTGGGCGTCTGGGCCAGCAGGCGTTGCAGCGTGGTGGTGTCGATGACCTGGCCACCTTCGACCTGTTGCGGGGTCGGGCTGCGATAGAGGGTGGCGCGGTAGCCTTCGGCGGAGAACAGCGGCGTGGTGTCGGCGTGGGCGACGCTCAGCGACAGGCTCAGCGAAAGGGCAGCCAACAAAGGGCGCAGGGCATGTGGCATGGTTTTATCCTTTTTGTTATAGGCCCATTACATGCCAGTGGCGGTGCGTTGTGAATGCGACGATTAGACAGCAAAGGCAGTACTAAAGTAGTAAATGGCGGACCGACGATATTCCCGATTTGCTAACTTTTTTCATGCTGGAGCAGTCCCTGTGGGAGCGGGTTCACCCGCGAACACCGGCGCAGCCGGTGCCATACACCGAGTCGCCTTCTTCGCGGGTAAACCCGCTCCCACAGGCGCCTCGCTCAGCCAATGGATTGTGCGGCCCGTCAGCGTGGTTTGCGCAGCGCCGCATGCTGGGGGTTGAAGGTGAGTATCGCCAGCAGGGTAAACAAGGCGGTCAACCCCAGGCACACCGCCAGCGCCAGCAGGTTCAGCCGCTCATAAAGCGCAAACCGCACCAGTTCCACGGCATGGGTAAACGGGTTCACAGCACACAGCCAGTACAACCACTGGCTGGCCTCGCGCATCTTCCACAGCGGGTACAACGCCGAAGA
Source organism: Pseudomonas sp. BN505 (assembly GCF_029873175.1). Classification (NCBI taxonomy): domain Bacteria; kingdom Pseudomonadati; phylum Pseudomonadota; class Gammaproteobacteria; order Pseudomonadales; family Pseudomonadaceae; genus Pseudomonas; species Pseudomonas sp. BN505. The sequence goes on along the minus strand of NZ_SSOI01000050.1, from coordinate 223,984 downwards.
CAGGAAAAACAGCGGAAAAATCACGAAATTCATCACCCCGGCAAAATTCTCCAGTTGGCGGATCGCGTTCGACAGCAACAGGCCCAGGGCGCTGAGCATGAACGCCACCAGCAGCATTGCCGGCAGCGCCAGCAGCAAGCCCGCAGCCGGTGGCTGCACGCCGTAGAGCCAGGCGATGGCGAGGAAGGCATAGACTTGCAGCAGGGAAATCAACGAAGTCGCCAACAGCTTGCTGCCCAGCAGGAAAGGCCGCGGCAATGGGCTGGTCAAGAGCACGCGCATGCTGCCCATCTCGCGGTCATAGACCATCGACAGCGAGCCCTGCATGCCGTTGAACAGCAGAATCATGCAGGCCAGCCCCGGAATGATATACACCTGGTAAGGGATATAGGTGTCGTAGGGCTCGATGATGGCAATGCCCAGCGCCGCGCGAAACCCGGCGGCGAACACCAGCAACCACAGCAGCGGGCGTACCAGGGCACTGAGCAGGCGCGTGCGCTGCAACACGAAGCGCAGCCATTCGCGCAGCATGATGCCGTTGAAACATTGCCAGTAAGCGTTCATCGGGCGTCGGCTCCTGAGTGGGCGTTGGTCAGCCTGGCAAAGGCGTTGTCGAGGTCGCCGCCGTGCTCCAGGCTCAGCGCATCGGCGGTGCCACTGGCCACCAGGCGGCCCTGATGCAGAATCAGCAAGTCATCGCTGGGCTGCACTTCATCCAGCAGGTGGGTGGTCCACAGCACACTGAGCTGCTGCTCGCGGCACAGCCCGCGCAGGTGCTGGTTGAGCGCCAGTCGGCTGGCAGGGTCAAGGCCGACGCTGGCTTCGTCGAGCAGCAGCAGGCGCGGCTCATGCAGCAGCGCGCGGGCAATTTCCACCCGGCGCCGATGGCCGATGTTCAGCTCGCGAACACGATCGCGCCTGCGTTCGCCAAGGCCCTGGCGGGCCAGTTCGGCTTCGACCCGCCGGTCGCTCTGGCGCCGCGACAGGCCATGCAGCGCGGCGTGGTAGCGCAGGTTCTGTTCAACGCTCAGGTCCAGGTCCAGGGTGCTTTGCTGAAACACCACGCCCAACTGGCGCAACGCCGGGCGTGCAGCGTTGCGCAGTGAGCAGCCGCTCACGCGGATGTCGCCGTGCTGCAGGTCGTAGAGGCGGGTAAGCAGGGCGATCAAGGTCGACTTGCCGGCGCCATTAGGGCCCAGCAGCGCGGCGAAGCGCCCGGGCGCCAGGCTGAAACCCACCTGCTTGAGGGCTTCGCGCTGGCCGTAGGCGAAGCTCACATCACTGACGTCCAGGGCGTTCATGGTGTTACCACCACGCCCCAGGGGTAGCGCCCGACCTTCACCGACTTGAGCACTTTGAGGGAATTCGCGTCGATCACCGAAACGTCGCCGCTGACCCCGTTGGTGGCCAGCAACTGGCGCTGGTCCGGGGTGAATGCCAGCTGCCAGACCCGCCGCCCGACCAGTAGGTAGTCGAGTACCTCGTAAGTCTTGGCATCAATCACCGCCACATGGTTGGCCGGGCCCAGGGCGACGAAGGCGTACTTGCCATCGGCGCTGAGCTTGATGCCCACCGGCTGGACCTTGTCCGGGTGAACGCCCTTGATCTGGAAGTTCAGGGTTTTCAGCACTTGTCGGGTGGCCACGTCGAGGATGGTCACCGTGCCACCGATTTCCGCCGACGCCCACAGCCGCGAACCGTCCTTGTCGAACTCGACGAAACGCGGCCGCTGGTCGACCAGGGTGCTGTCGGCCAGGGTCTGGGTGCTGGTGTCGATCCAGTGCAGCATGTTGGTGGTTTCACTGGTGTTGACGGCCCACTTGCCATCGGGGCTCACCGCCATGCCTTCGGGTTCGATACCGACGTCGATCTGCCCGAGCACCTTGTCGGTGACGGTGTCGATCACCGTCACCAGCGCATCGTCCTCGTTGGACACGTACAGCCAGCGGTCGTTGGGGTGCAGGGCGAACTGCTCGGGGTCTTTACCAGAGGGCAGCTCCTTGATGATCTTGCGGGTGGCCACGTCCATCACCTGCACCCGGTCCGAATCGCTGGCGCAGATGTACAGCAGTTTGTTGTTGTGTGACAGCAGCAGGCCGCGCGGGCGCTGGCCCACCGGCAAGGTTTCGGTGACTTCCAGCGTTTGCATGTCGATCAGGCTGAGGCTGTTGTCCTTCTCGTTGGAGACCCAGGCAGTGGCGGCCATGGCGTGCCCGCAGGCAAGCGCCAAAGCGCCCGACAGCAGGCTGGGGTAAAGCAGGGCCCGGTGGAAGAGGGGGCGGCGCATGGCGAATTCCTTATTGTTGTGGTTATCGGGTCAGGGGTAGCTGCAGGTCACTTCGGGCTTGTCGTAGCCCAGGCTGTCCATTTCGTTGAAAGGGTGCAGGAAGCCCTCCTGCGGCGAAGTGCTGACCAGGGCGCGCGGCTGCACCAGCGGGATTGGCTGGCGCAGTTCGCCATTCCACGGGCGGTAGCTGAGCTTGCGGCCCTTGAAACCATCCAGTGGCAACTGTTCGCTGAGCAGCAGTTGTTGTAGCGCGCGGGGTTCGGCCTGGCGCAGCTTGCTGGCAGCGCTGGCAATGCTGCGCACGGCCATCCAGGCGGCAAAGTCGCGGTCATTCATCCAGCGCCCGGCCTGGGCTTCGAAGCGTTTTTGCAGCTGCGCTGCGCCAAAGGTTTCCACGGTCTTGTGCCAGCCGGTGGGGGTCAGGCCCTGGGTGCCGGCCACGGGGCGGGGGTACCAGGTCTGGTAGGGCAAGTACTCGCCAAAGTCGCCGCGCTCGTCGGCCACCAGCACCACGTCGTATTCGGCGGTTTGGGTGAACAGCGGCATGTCGGCCTGGGCGCTGCGGCGCTGGTCGTTGTCGAAGGTCCAGGTCTTCTCCGCTACCAATTGCACGCCAAAGCGCTTCACCGAACGGCGCAGGGCGGCGGCATAGGCATGGTCGTCTTCGGTCTGGCCCACCACCAGCAGCGCCCGCTGCCACTTGCGCAGCACCAGAAATTGCACCAGCGCATCGGCCAGCATGGCCCGCCCCGGCAGGCTGTGCAGCACATTGCCCAGGCACTGGCTGCTGCGCAGGCTGTCGTCGGGGCTGCCGGCGTTGAACAGCAGGCTGTCGGGCAGCGCGGCAGACAAAGCGCGCAGGCTGGCGGCCGGGGCATTCACCACAAACAGCCGCAGGCCTTGGTCGTGCTGTGCCTTTGCCGCCTGCAGCAGCGCCTCGGGGCTGTCGACCGTGGCGTTGCTCAGCTGGAACTGCTGCTTCAGGAAGCGCCCGGTGCTGTTACTGTCGACAATCGCCAGCTCGGCACCTTGCCGCCCGGCGTCGGCGGGCTCAGAAATGACATTGGACAGCAGCGGGCCGGGGTCGGGCCGATAGCCCAGGTAGCCGATGCGCACTTGCAGTGGTGCTGCGGGTTGGCCCTGAGCGGCGGGCGCCAGTGGCGCAGACAGCGTCGTGGCCAGGGCCAGCAGGCAGGTCAGGGCAAGGTGGGCAGGCTGGCGCATAACACACTCCACGGCAGATGGCGCCAGCATAGGAAGCCCGCCGGGAGGAGGAAATATGCAGAAAGTAGCGCTAGCCCGGTACCAAGGTAGTAATTCGGCGCGGGTGCTGCGGCTTTAGGATGGGGAGCACGATGGGCCACGACGCCCCGAGGAGAATCGCCTGTGCGCCTTGTCAACCTGTCGGCCCTGTGGCGGATCAACCTGTGGGTCACGTTCTGTTTCGCTTTGGTGGCGCTGGCCTGTGCCGGCGTGTTGTTGCACCAGGCGGTGGCTGACGTAGAGCGTGAGTTGCAGTCTGCCGAAGCGGTGGTGGCGTACCTCGGTGACACTGCCGAACACGACCCGGCAAGCCTGCAACCCCGGCTGACCCAGAGCCTGCGCCATGTGCGGGTGCACTGGCTGGCGCCGGGTGAAGCGCCGCGGTTACCGCCGCAAACCGGGCTGGATGCCTGGCTGGGCCACCAGCTGTTTGGCGAGCGCCCCAGCAGCAGTCGGCTGCTGGCGCTGAATGACGGGCGCAGGGTGTTGATTGCGGTCGATCCACGGGATGAGATCGACGAAGTCTGGGACTCTCTGCAGCAACTGCTTGGTCTGTGTGGCCTGGCCTTGCTGTTGAGCTTGCTGACCATTCGCTGGGCGGTACGGCGGGCCATGGGCCTGCTGGATGAGCTGCTGTGCGCCTTGCGCCAGGTTTCGGGCGGGCAGTTGACTGCGCGCTTGCGCGAGGCGGGCCTGCCGGAGGCGCGCCAGTTGGCGGCTTACTTCAACCATATGACCGCGACGCTGGAGCAGGCCCGGGGCGACAATGCGCAGCTGACCCAGGCACTGCTGGCGGCACAGGAGCAAGAGCGTACCCAGCTGGCGCAGGCGCTGCACGACGACCTGGGGCAATACCTGGCAGGTATTCGTGCCCAGCTCTGTCTGTTGCGTATGGTGGCCGAGCAACCTGCGGTGGTGACACAGACGGCGCACGACCTCGAACTTAATTGCGAGCGCCTCCAGCAAGGGTTTCGCGCCCTGGTGCACAACCTGTATCCGGTAGCGCTGCACTACATGCCGCTGGCCGAGGCGTTCGGCCTGCTGGTGAGCCAGTGGCAGGCCAGCCAGGGCATCGAGTGCCGGCTGCGGGTTGGCGAGCACTTGCCGGCGCTGCCCGGGGCGAGCAGAACGCACCTGTACCGCTTGCTGCAAGAGGCACTGACCAACGTCGCCCGGCATGCCGGCGCCAGCCAGGTGCGAGTGCGCCTGCAGCGCAGTGCCAAGGGTTTGCGCCTGTTCATTCGCGACAATGGCCGCGGCGCGCACCCGCCCCAGCGCCCAGGGGTAGGTCTGCATTCGATGGCCGAGCGCGCCCGTAGCCTTGGGGGGGAGCTGCGTATCTTGAGCCGCCCGGGTGGCGGCTGGGCGCTGGCCCTGAACATCCCCAAGGAGGTGTAATGAATATCGTATTGGTCGATGACCATGCCGTGGTTCGCCAGGGCTATGCCAGCCTGCTGCGGACTGTATTACCGACGGTGCAGGTGCGTGAGGCCGCCAGTGGTGAAGAGGCCTTGGCCCGGGTGCAGGAGCAAGTGCCGAACCTGGTGATCATGGACTTTGGCCTGCCGGGTATCAGCGGCCTGGAAACCACCCGCCGCCTGCGCCAGCGCTTGCCGCAGCTGAGGGTGCTGTTTTTCAGCATGCACGACGAGTTGCCGCTGGTGCGTCAGGCACTGGAAGCCGGGGCCTCGGGCTACCTGACCAAGAACTCGGCGCCCGAGGTGTTGATCGAGGCGGTGCAGCGGGTGTTGGCCGGGCATGCCTACATCGAACAACCCTTGGCTACCCAGTTGGCGTGCACGTCACAGCAAAGCACCAGTGACCCGCGCTTGCAGCGCATGACCCAGCGTGAACTGGAGATTTTCACGATGCTGGCCAAAGGTACGCCGATGCGGGTGATTGCCGAGCAGCTGTGCATCAGCGCCAAGACTGTGTCCAATCATTTGACCTTGCTCAAGAGCAAGTTGCAGGTCAGTTCGCATGCCGAGCTGGTGCACCTGGGCATCAACCTGGGGGTGGTGCGGGTGGCGGGGTGAGGTGTGTCAGCTGCGCTTGCTGGGGCCGCAAAGCGGCCCCTGCTAACTGAACTTATTTGTCCCATGTATCCGGGCACCCCTTGCACCCCTCCATGTTCGCCTCCTGGAAATTTCCGTAATGCTGCCGCGCCCCGCGTAAATCGGCACGCGCAAGGTTGCTCTGGCCAAACTTGGCCTCTTGCAGGTTGGCATCGCTCAGGTTGGCCCCTTGCAAATCAGCCTTGCTCAGCCAGGCCATCTCCAGGTCCGCCGCCTGCAAGTTGGCCTGCTGCAGCTTCGCCCCGGACAGCCTGGCGAACTGCAAGTAGGCTGCACTGAGGTCGGCTTTTGCAAACTGTGCCCCTTGGGCGAACAAGCCCCAGCCCTGAATGGCCACCAGCTTGCTGTTGCTCAGGTCAGCCACACGCAGGTTGCTCTGTTGCAGGCTGGCACGGGTCAGGTTGGCGCCCTGCAGGCGGGCTTTTTCCAGGTTGGCCAGGTCCAGCCGGGCATGGCGCAGGTCGGCATCACGCAGGTCGGCGCCGGCCAGGTTCATCTTGCGCAGGTCCTGGTTAGCCAGCTTGGCACCGCGCAGGTTGGCCCCCGGGCACTGGCTGGCTTCGGCAATGACGCAGCCGTTGATGGTCAAGGGGGCATCGTTGCCATCGTCGTCGGCACTCCCGGCCAAGGCAGGGGACAGTATCAACAGCAAGGCAAATGGCAGGTAGTTCATGGTGAAAGGCTCTCAGTTGGAACAGGGCAGTTGTGGGGCGGACCTGAATGCATTCGGGATAAGCGTTATGGGGCCGCGTTGCGGCCCATCGCCGGCAAGCAGCCCCAGTAACGCTTTACCTCAGGCAGTCAGCGCTGCGCAGTCTTGTTGTCCCAGCTCGGGATCTTGAACACCCAGAACGAACCACCCTGAGCCACCGGTTTGGTCAGCTCGGCCATGTCGCCGCCCCACAGCGGCACGGCGCCGCCGTAGCCCACGGTCACGCCGATGTACTGCTCGCCGTCCTGCTCCCAGGTGATAGGCGGCGAGACGATGCCGCTGCCGGTCTGGAACTTCCACAGCTCTTTGCCCGTCTTGGCGTCGAAGGCCTTGAAGAAGCCGTCGCCAGTGCCGGTGAACACCAGGTTGCCCTTGGTTGCCAGTACGCCCGCCCACAGCGGCAGGTGCTCCTTGTGCTCCCACACCAGCTTGCCGGTGGTCGGGTCCATGGCGCGCAACGTGCCGACGTGGTCGTCGTACATGCGCTTGATACGGAAGCCCATGCCCAGATAAGCCGAGCCCTTCTTGTAGTTCACCTCCTCGGTCCAGTATTCCTCTTTCCACTGGTTGCCGGGGATGTAGAACAGCCCGGTGTCCTGGCTGTAGGCCATCGGGTTCCAGTTCTTGCCACCCAGGAACGGTGGCGAGACTTCCACCGGCTTGCCCTTGGTTTCACCCGGCAGCGGCTTGGCCGGGCGTTGGCCTGGGTTTTCTACCGGGCGCCCGGTCTTCAGGTCGATATGGCTGGCCCAGGTGATGTTGTCGACGAAGGGGAAGGCGTTCTGCAGCTTGCCGTTGTTGCGGTCGACCACATAGAAGAAGCCGTTGCGGTCGGCGTGGGCGGTGGCCTTGACCACGTTGCCGTTCTTGTCCTTGTAGTCGAACAGCACCAGCTCGTTGTTGCCGGAGAAGTCCCAGGCATCGTTGGGGGTGTGCTGGTAGAACCACTTGACCTCGCCGGTGCTCGGGTCGACGCCGACCTGGCCGGAGGTGTACAGGCTGTCGAAGTCATGCGGGTTGCCGTCCTTCGACGTGCGCGCCCAGGTATTCCAGGGGCCAGGGTTGCCAGCGCCGACAATGATGGTGTTGGTTTCGGGGTCGAAGCTCGCGCTTTGCCAAGGGGCGCCGCCGCCGTGGCTCCAGGCTTCGACCTTGCCGGTTTCGGTGGTTGGGTCGTCTGGCCAGGATGGCGCCTTGACGTCGCCGGTGGGGGTGCTGTCCTTGCCGTTCAGGCGGCCCATGTGGCCCTCGACGAAGGGCCGCATCCACACTTCTTCACCGGTGTCCGGGTCGCGCGCGAACAACTGGCCGACCACGCCGAATTCATCGCCCGAGCTGCCATGGATCAGCAGCACCTTGCCGCTGGTCTTGTCTTTGATCAGCACCGGGGCGCCGGTCATGGTGTAGCCGGCGCTGTGGTCGCCGAACTTCTTGTTCCACACGACTTTGCCAGTGTGCTTGTCGAGGGCGATGAGCCGCGCGTCCAGGGTGCCGAAGTAGATCTTGTCGCCGAAGATGGCCGCCCCGCGGTTGACCACGTCGCAGCACGGGCGAATGTTGTCGGGCAGGCGGTGGTTGTAGGTCCACAGGCGTTTGCCGGTCTTGGCATCGAGGGCAAACACCCGCGAGTACGAGCCGGTGACGTAGACCACGCCGTCGCTGACGATAGCCTGGGATTCCTGGCCGCGCTGCTTCTCGTCGCCGAAGGAGTACGACCAGGCCGGAGTCAGCTTGAACACGTTCTGGTCATTGACCTGGGCCAGCGGGCTCCAGCGCTGGGCATTGGTGCCCATGCCGTACTGCAGCACGTCCTTGGTGGTCAGGTGGTCGTTGGCGATGTCTTCCCAGGTGACGCTCTTGCCGGCAGGTGCAGCAGGTGCAGTGGCCGCTGTTGCCACATTGCCCAGGGCCAGGCCACCGGCCAGTAGCAGGACGCGCACGCTCAGGGCCAGAGGGGAAAGGGCGGGTAGCGATCTTATTGTCATGGTTGCAGTTCCCAGTGGAGGTTTTGGCCTGCACAGGGTGGGGCGGGGGCGCTGTCGCGGGATACGGAAAAAGTCCCGCCCTTGCCGGGAATAGTTCCCGAACGGCACCTCAATTGGCCCTTCGCCACAAGCCCTACTACCAAGGGAGTAAGGCCCGGCCACCAAAGCAGCATTCGACCATTCGCAAGCTGTTTCTAAGATGGCGGCACGGCCTCTGTGGTTGAGGCTTTGCGTGCAATGGTGAGGGCATAACAATGACAACAAAACGCAATGTGTTGCTTGCTGCAGGGCTGCTGGCTGCGGCGGTGCTGACCAGTACCGCTTTTGCCCATGGCAACGTGGTGCCCCAGGCGGTGGAGACCAAGGGCCTGACCCCGATCAAGGACGCCGGTGTAAGCCTGGACGGCGACGGCTGGGCGGCAGTAAACCCTTACCGCAGCTCGCCCGAGCACGACAAGGCCGTGGAAATCGGCGCCTCGGCCTACAACCAGAATTGCGCTGCCTGCCATGGCCTGGAGGCCAAGTCCGGCGGTATCGCCCCCGACCTGCGCATGCTCGATGCCGGTGACGCCGGGGATGAATGGTTTGTCGAACGGGTACGTCATGGCGCGGTCCGCGATGGCCGTGTGTACATGCCGAAGATGGCCGATTACCTCAGCCAGGAAGCCCTGTGGGCGGTGCGCACCTACCTGGACAGCGTGCACGTCGAGGAGTGACGGCCATGCGTCTGTTTGCGGTGTGGCTTTGTAGCCTGCTGCTGTGGTGCGCGACGGCCCAGGCGCAGGTGCGCAACTACGACGCGATCATCGCCGCTGGCGAACTGAAGGTGGCGGTGTACAAGGATTTCGCGCCCTACAGTTTCGAGGACCACGGCAAGCCCCGGGGTGTCGATGTGGAGCTGGCGCAGGCGTTGGCCACCGCCTTGGGGGTGCGCTTGCAACTGATCTGGGCGCCGGCCGGGGAAAAACTCGACGATGACCTGCGCGATTACATCTGGCGTGGCAGCCCGCTGCGCCACCAGCAGTTGGCCGACCTGATGATGAGGGTGCCCTACGACCACGCCTACGCGCAAAGACGCAACGAACTGGGCGAGCTGGAAAACGCCCAGGTGGTGATGTTCGGCCCTTATCAGCAAGAGCGCTGGCAGGTGGCCTACGACCAGCGTCGTCTGAAGTCGGTGGGCAGTGTGGCGGTGTTCCAGCAGCACCCGATCGGGGTCGAGGTGGACAGCGTGCCATCGTTCTACCTGACTTCGGTGTTCAACGGCATGCTCAGTGCCAAAACCCATCATTACCCCGGTGTACAGCAGGCGTTCAGCGCCATGCAGGCTGGCCAGGTGGACGCGGTGATGGCGATGCGTGGCGAAGTTGACTGGCAGCTGCACCAGGCCGCCGACCCGCAATTGGCCCTGGCGGAAAACGCCTACCCCAACCTGGGCAAGCAGGCCTGGGAAATCGGCATGGCCGTCCATGAAAGCAACCGTCAGCTGGCCTATGCCGTGGAGGAGGCCCTTGAGGCGATGATCCGCGATGGCCGGCTCAAGGCGATGTATGCCGCTTACGGCCTGCGTTACGAGGTACCGGAGATGTATCAGTAACAAATTGCCCAGGCCCGCGGATTCGCGCAGGCAACACAACACCCTGTGGGAGCGGGTTTACCCGCGAACACCGGCGAAGCCGGTGCCATGCACCGCGTCGGATTCTTCGCGGGTGAACCCGCTCCCACAGTGGCCTTGGTACCCCTGAAGATCCTGTGTTGATCCATGGGAGCGGATCATGAACTTGAAAGCGACTTTCCTGCTGGCCTGCTGCATACCCTGGTCAGCCCAGGCTGCCACCCCAGCCCCGCAGACGGACCCGGTGCCCTCGGTGATGTGGGACTTCTACCACAAGCAGTTGCTGGGCCAGGCCGCGTTCGTCTTCGATGACCGGGTCAAGCTGCTGGCGCCGCCCTTTGCCGAGGACGCACGGCAGGTGCCGCTGGAGATCGACGCCCGGGCATTCGCTGGCGAGGTGGTGCGGATAATCGCCTGGGCCGAACTCAACCCATTGCCGCGGATTGTCGACTTTCAGCCCGGCGAGCGCGTGTTGCCCTGGTTGTCGATCCGCATCCGCATCGAACAGGCCACGCCGCTGCGCGCCGCTGTGCTGACACGCGACGGCCTGTGGCACGTCGGCTCAACCCTGATCGATGCCGCCGGCGGCGGCTGTACCGCGCCCAGCGTGGTGCGCACCCAACCCGGCTGGGAAGAACACCTCGGTGAAGTGCTGGGCGGGCGCTACCCGCGTGGCGACAGCAGCCGCTTGCGCCTGCAGGTGGCCCACCCGATGGACAACGGCCTGGTCAGCGGTATTCCCGAGTTCTTCCTCAACCATGCCGAGTTGCAGGACGCGAACGGCCAGCGCCTGGCCAGCCTCGAGCTGTACCCGGCGGTCAGCGAAAACCCCAGCCTGGGCTTCGATATCCAGGGCGCCGGGCCGACCCGGCTGCTGTTGCAGGACAACAGCGGCAACCAGTTCGAAGCGGCAGTGCCCTGAGCCCATTGCCCGATTTCACCCCTGACCAGAGGCGCTCTTCATGCGTTGGATGATGCTGTTGCTGCTGTGCCTGGGGCTGCCGGCCCAGGCAGACCTGGACTATCGGCTTGCGCCCCGGCAGATAGCGGAGGGCACCTGGCTACTGGAGGGCAGCACTGACAACTTCGGCAAGGCCAATGGCGGTAATATCGTCAATACCGCGTTCATTGTCACCGACAGCGGTGTGGTTGTGATCGACAGCGGGCCATCGAAGCGTTACGGCGACGCGTTACGCCAGGCGATTGCCGCCACCACCGACAAGCCGGTGCTGGAGGTGCTGCTGACCCATCATCACCCTGACCATGTACTGGGCAACCAGGCCTTTGCCGATGTGCCTATTGGCGCCTTGGCCGGTACCGGCGACTTGCTGCGCCAGCAGGGCGAGGCCATGGCCGAGAACATGTACCGCCTGGTCGGCGACTGGATGCGCGGCACCGAAGTGGTGCTGCCTACCCAGGTGCTGCAGCCGGGTATCCACGAGGTGGGCGGGCACCGCCTGCGGTTGCTGGAGCTAGGCGGGCATACCGGCGCCGACCTGGCGATTCTGGATGAGAAGACCGGCGTACTGTTCGCTGGCGACCTGGTTTTCTACGAGCGTGCCTTGACCACCCCCAACAGCCCGGGGCTAGAGGTGTGGCAGAAGGACCTGGACACCCTGCAAGCCTTGCCCTGGAAGCTGCTTGTGCCCGGGCACGGGCCGGTGGCCAGCGATGCCCGGCCGTTTGCACAGATGCGTGATTACCTGGGCTGGCTGGATGGCCTGATGCGCGACGGCGCGGCGCGTGGCGACGACATGGCCGAGATGATCCGCAGCCCCATCCCTGAACGCTTTGCCGGGATCACCCTGACCCGTTATGAGCTGATTCGCAGTGTCAGCCATCTGTATCCCCGCTACGAACGCCAACAACTCCAGCGGGTCGACGCCAACCCCTGACGCTATCCCAAAGGGATCGCGCTTGTCTTGGGGACGCAGCCCTGTACCAAGGAACTAGAAAACTCCGCACAGCGGGCAATTGTTGGCGAACTGGCGGCAACCAAGAATTCCCGGCACACCGGGAAATTTTCCCGGGCACAACAAAAAAACCAAAGGTAGCCGTCATGACCCGATCCCCGCGTCGCCCCATGTTCGCCGTGAGCCTGGTGCTCAGCGCCATGCTGCTTGCCGGTGCAGCCCACGCCGCTGTCAGCAATGAAGAAATCCTCCAGGACCCGAAGAACCCGCAGCAGATCGTGACCAATGGCTTGGGTGTGCAGGGCCAGCGCTACAGCCCGCTGGACCTGCTCAATGCCAACAACGTCAAGGAACTGCGGCCGGTCTGGGCGTTCTCCTTCGGTGGTGAAAAACAACGCGGCCAGCAGGCCCAGCCGCTGATCAAGGATGGGGTGATGTACCTGACCGGTTCCTACTCGCGGGTGTTCGCCGTGGATGCGCGCACCGGCAAGAAACTGTGGCAATACGATGCACGCCTGCCGGATGACATCCGCCCCTGCTGCGACGTGATCAACCGCGGCGTGGCGCTGTACGGCGACCTGGTGTTCTTCGGCACCCTGGACGCCAAACTGGTGGCCCTGAACAAGGACACCGGCAAGGTGGTCTGGAGCAAGAAGGTGGCCGACCACAAGGAAGGCTATTCCATCAGCGCCGCGCCCATGATCGTCAACGGCAAGCTGATCACCGGCGTCGCCGGTGGCGAGTTCGGCGTGGTGGGCAAGATCCAGGCCTACAACCCGGAAAACGGCGAGCTGCTGTGGATGCGCCCCACCGTGGAAGGGCACATGGGCTACGTGTACAAGGACGGCAAGGCCATCGAAAACGGTATTTCCGGCGGCGAGGCGGGCAAGACCTGGCCCGGGGACCTTTGGAAGACCGGCGGCGCTGCGCCCTGGCTGGGCGGTTACTACGACCCGGAAACCAACCTGATCCTGTTCGGTACCGGCAACCCGGCACCGTGGAACTCGCACCTGCGCCCCGGAGACAACCTGTATTCCTCGTCGCGCCTGGCGCTGAACCCTGACGACGGCACCATCAAGTGGCACTTCCAGAGCACGCCGCATGACGGCTGGGACTTCGACGGCGTCAACGAACTGATCTCGTTCAACTACAAGGATGGCGGCAAGGAGGTCAAGGCCGCTGCCACGGCCGACCGCAACGGCTTCTTCTACGTGCTGGACCGCACCAACGGCAAGTTCATTCGCGGCTTCCCCTTCGTCGACAAGATCACCTGGGCCACCGGCCTGGACAAGGACGGCCGGCCAATCTACAACGACGCCAGCCGCCCAGGCGCACCCGGCAGCGAAGCCAAGGGCAGTTCGGTGTTCGTCGCCCCGGCGTTCCTCGGCGCCAAGAACTGGATGCCGATGGCCTATAACAAGGACACCGGGCTGTTCTACGTGCCCTCCAACGAGTGGGGCATGGACATCTGGAACGAAGGCATCGCCTACAAGAAAGGCGCGGCGTTCCTCGGCGCCGGCTTCACCATCAAACCGCTCAACGAAGACTACATCGGCGTGCTGCGTGCCATCGACCCGATCAGTGGCAAGGAAGTGTGGCGGCACAAGAACTACGCGCCGCTGTGGGGCGGGGTGCTGACCACCAAGGGCAACCTGGTGTTCACCGGCACGCCGGAAGGCTTCCTGCAGGCCTTCAACGCCAAGACCGGCGACAAGGTCTGGGAATTCCAGACCGGCTCCGGCGTGCTTGGCTCGCCCGTGACCTGGGAAATGGACGGCGAGCAATACGTGTCGGTGGTCTCCGGCTGGGGCGGCGCGGTACCGCTGTGGGGTGGCGAAGTGGCCAAGCGGGTAAAGGACTTCAACCAGGGCGGCATGCTCTGGACCTTCAAGCTACCCAAGCAGCTGCAGCAAACGGCAAGCGCCAAGCCGTAAAGCAGTGGCCTGAGGCAAGCGGCCCTACTACCAAATGACGAGAGCCCCGCTGCCAACGATGGATTCGCCTGGCACGCGGGGCTTCTTACCATCGGTCCATCGCCTGTCGTGGGACAGGCATCGACCCGCAGAGGCTCAGCATGATCTACGCACAACCCGGAACCCCAGGCGCCGTCGTATCCTTCAAGCCACGTTATGGCAACTTCATCAATGGCGAGTTCGTGCAACCGTTGGCTGGCCAGTACTTCACCAACAGCTCGCCGGTCAATGGCCAGCCGATTGCCGAATTCCCGCGTTCCACTGCCCAGGACGTCGACCGCGCCCTGGACGCCGCACACGCAGCCGCCGAAGCCTGGGGCAAGACCTCGGTGCAAGACCGCGCCCTGCTGCTACTGAAGATTGCCGACCGTATCGAACAGAACCTGGAAGTGCTGGCCGTCACCGAAAGCTGGGACAACGGCAAGGCGGTGCGCGAAACGCTCAATGCCGACGTGCCGCTGGCAGCGGACCACTTCCGCTATTTTGCCGGTTGCATCCGTGCCCAGGAGGGCGGCGCGGCCGAAATCAACGAAGGCACCGTGGCTTATCACATCCATGAGCCGCTGGGCGTGGTCGGGCAGATCATCCCCTGGAACTTCCCGTTGCTGATGGCCGCCTGGAAGCTTGCCCCGGCCCTGGCCGCCGGCAACTGTGTAGTGCTCAAGCCGGCCGAGCAGACGCCACTGTCGATCACCATTTTTGCCGAGCTGGTCGCCGACCTGCTGCCGGCGGGCGTGTTGAACATCGTCCAGGGCTTTGGCCGTGAGGCCGGCGAGGCCTTGGCCACCAGCAAGCGCATCGCCAAGATCGCCTTCACCGGCTCCACCCCGGTGGGTTCGCACATCATGAAATGCGCGGCCGAGAACATCATCCCGTCCACCGTCGAACTGGGCGGCAAGTCGCCGAATATCTTCTTCGAAGACATCATGCAGGCCGAGCCCGCGTTCATCGAGAAGGCAGCCGAGGGCCTGGTGCTGGCGTTCTTCAACCAGGGCGAGGTGTGCACCTGTCCGTCACGGGCACTGATCCAGGAATCGATCTACGAGCCATTCATGGCCGAGGTGATGAAGAAGATCGCCAAGATAACGCGGGGCAACCCGCTGGACACCGATACCATGGTTGGCGCCCAGGCTTCGGAGCAGCAATACGACAAGATTCTGTCCTATCTGCAGATTGCCAAGGAGGAGGGCGCGCAGCTGCTCACCGGCGGCGGTGCCGAGCGGCTGCAGGGCGACCTGGGCAGCGGTTACTACATCCAGCCGACCCTGCTCAAAGGCAACAACAAGATGCGTGTGTTCCAGGAAGAAATCTTCGGCCCGGTGGTGGGCGTGACCACCTTCAAGGACGAAGCCGAAGCGCTGGCGATTGCCAACGACACGGAGTTTGGCCTGGGCGCCGGCCTGTGGACCCGCGACATCAACCGCGCCTACCGGATGGGCCGCGGCATCAAGGCCGGCCGCGTGTGGACCAACTGCTACCACCTGTACCCGGCCCATGCAGCGTTTGGCGGCTACAAGAAGTCTGGCGTGGGCCGTGAGACCCACAAGATGATGCTCGACCACTACCAGCAGACCAAGAACCTGTTGGTAAGCTACGACATCAACCCGCTGGGCTTCTTCTAGACCGCAGCGCGGCCTTTTCGCGGGCTCGCCCGCTCCCACAGGGATCGCACAGGGTTTGAATGCTGGGCAATCCCTGTGGGAGCGGGCATGCCCGCGAAGAGGCCGGCACAGGAAACGAAATTCCCTACCAACGCACCCCGCAAGTTCCTTCCAAAGTAGCATTCGGCCCTCGCGCCCCCCGTGCATTAATGCATCTACCGGACTCCCCCGGCACAAGAAGAGGACTGCCCATGTGGAATAAACCTGCCTTTACCGACCTGCGCATCGGCTTTGAAGTGACGATGTATTTCGCCAACCGTTGATGTGCCACCCGGCCATCACTACGGTGGCCGGTTCCTCTGACTGCCCGTGACTGAGCCAGTGCTGCTCATTGGTCTGGTTGCTTTCGCTGCGGGATGCTTTACGCTGGCGGTTACCTTCCAGAACAATAAGAACAGGCTTGCCAATGAGCCAGAGTTTCAGCCCGCTTCGCAAGTTCGTATCGCCTGAAATCATCTTTGGTGCCGGCTGCCGGCATAACGTCGCCAATTACGCGAAAACCTTCGGTGCCCGCAAGGTGCTGGTGGTCAGCGACCCCGGCGTGATCGCCGCCGGCTGGGTGGCGGACGTGGAGGCCAGCTTGCAGGCCCAGGGCATCGATTACTGCCTGTATACGGCCGTGTCGCCCAACCCGCGGGTCGAAGAGGTGATGCTCGGCGCCGAGATCTACCGGCAGAACCACTGCGATGTTATCGTCGCCGTCGGTGGCGGCAGCCCGATGGATTGCGGCAAGGCCATCGGTATCGTGGTGGCCCACGGGCGCAGCATCCTCGAATTCGAAGGCGTGGACATGATCCGCGTGCCCAGCCCCCCGCTGATCCTGATCCCGACCACGGCCGGCACCTCGGCGGACGTTTCGCAGTTCGTGATCATCTCCAACCAGCAGGAGCGCATGAAGTTCTCCATCGTCAGCAAGGCGGTGGTGCCGGACGTGTCGCTGATCGACCCGCAAACTACCCTGAGCATGGACCCGTTCCTGTCGGCCTGCACCGGTATCGATGCGCTGGTGCATGCCATTGAAGCCTTTGTTTCCACCGGCCACGGCCCGCTGACCGACCCCCATGCGCTGGAAGCCATGCGCCTGATCAACGGCAACCTGGTGGAGATGATCGCCAACCCCACCGATATCGCCCTGCGCGAGAAGATCATGCTGGGCAGCATGCAGGCGGGGCTGGCGTTCTCCAACGCGATTCTGGGCGCGGTTCACGCCATGTCCCACAGCCTGGGCGGCTTCCTCGACTTGCCCCATGGCTTGTGCAACGCGGTGCTGGTGGAGCACGTGGTGGCGTTCAACTACAGCTCGGCGCCAGAGCGCTTCAAGGTGATTGCCGAGGTGTTCGGTATTGATTGCCGCGGCCTCAACCACCGGCAGATCTGCGGGCGCCTGGTGGAGCACCTGATTGCCCTGAAGCACGCCATCGGCTTCCATGAAACCCTGGGCCTGCACGGGGTGCGCACCGCAGACATTCCGTTCCTGTCGCAACATGCGATGGATGACCCGTGCATCCTCACCAACCCCCGTGCGTCGAGCCAGCGTGATGTCGAGGTCGTTTATGGCGAGGCCCTCTGACGAGCAGCAGCGGGCACTGGCCGGGCTGTTGGGGCTGGGCGACCACTCGGCACGCAAAAGCCATTACCCGGAGCTTTCCGCCCGCCTGGACGAGCTGGAGGCCGAGCGCAACCGCTACAAGTGGCTGTTCGAAAATGCCGTGCACGGGATTTTCCAGGCTAGCCTGCAGGACGGCATGCGTGCCGCCAATCCGGCGCTGGCGCGCATGCTGGGCTACGGCGACCCGCAAGCGGTGCTGTTTTCCCTGACGGACCTGGCCGCCAACCTGTTCGACGGCGGTGCCGAGGAGTTGCAGGCGATTACCGCGATCCTCGCCCGTGAGCGTAGCCTGCACGGCTATGAAACCCGCTTGCGGCGCAAGGACGGCAGCCACCTCGATGTGCTGATGAACCTGCTGCTCAAGCCCGGGCAGGAGGGGCTGGTGGAGGGTTTTGTCGCCGACATCACCGAACGCAAGCTGGCCCAGCAACGCCTGCAACAGCTCAATGACGAGCTGGAGCAACGGGTTGCTGCGCGTACCGATGAGTTGCTGGAGGCCCGCGATGCTGCAGAAGCTGCCAACCGCAGCAAGGACAAATACCTGGCCGCCGCCAGCCATGACCTGCTGCAACCGCTGAACGCCGCCCGCCTGCTGATCTCCACCTTGCGCGAGCGGCCATTGCCAGAGGCCGAGCACGTGCTGGTGGAGCGTACCCACCAGGCCCTTGAGGGCGCCGAAGACTTGCTGACCGACCTGCTGGACATTTCCCGTCTCGACCAGGCAGCGGTGAAGCCGGACGTGGCCGTGTACCGCCTCGACGAGTTGTTCGCACCACTGGTCTCGGAGTTCCGCTCGGTGGCCGATGCGGAAGGCCTCAAGCTGCATGCGCGCATCCCGGACTGTGCCATCAGCACTGACCTGCGGCTGATGACACGTATCCTGCGCAACTTCCTCAGCAACGCCTGCCGCTACACCGACGACGGCCGGATCTTGCTGGGGGCAAGGCGCCGGGGTGGTCATTTGCGGCTGGAAGTGTGGGATACCGGGCGGGGTATTGCCGAAGACCGGTTACAGGCGATCTTTCTTGAGTTCAACCAACTGGATGTCGGCCGCGCAGCGGATCGCAAGGGCGTGGGGCTGGGGTTGGCCATCGTCGAGCGGATAGCCAAGATTCTCGGCTACCAGATTGAGGTACGTTCGTGGCCGGGGCGTGGCTCGGTGTTCAGCATCGAGGTTCCGCTGGGTAAAGAGGTGCCGCTGGCCGCTCACCAGGCCGTGCCGTTGCCAAGCGTCGGCAACCCGCTACCGGGCCGCCGCCTGTTGGTACTGGACAACGAAGTGAGCATCCTCGAGAGCATGGGCGCGCTGCTTGGGCAGTGGGGCTGCGAAGTGGTGACCGCGACCGACCAGGCAGGTGCCTTGCTGGCCTTGCAGGGGCAGGCCCCGGAACTGATCCTGGCCGACTACCACCTGGACCATGGCGTGGTGGGTTGCGAGGTGGTCAGGTATTTGCGTGAGCATTTTGCGGTTGCCATACCGGCGGTGATCATCACCGCCGACCGCAGCGATCAATGCCGGCGGGGCTTGCAGAAACTGGGGGCGCCGCTACTGAACAAACCGGTCAAGCCTGGGAAATTGCGCGCGGTATTGAGCCAGTTGCTGCAGGAGCATTGATTGTGCGGGGCTCATTGGGGGCGCGGTTACTGCATTTGCTTGAAGCCTGCGCCCGTTGCGAAGTGTGGACCCAGTTATCAGAAAACTTTACCGTTCGGTCAGCCTGCAAGAAGTTAGCAAGCTAACTAATGCTGCTTTAAATGCCGCTGGTCGGTGCTTTTGCTCAGGAAAGACGAACGCCTTGATGTTCTTGTGGCTCACCGGGGCTGCCGTCATCGGTACCGACTACCTTGAAAAAGGCATGAGTTACTTGGCCTATCCCGTCATGATCCTGCTCGGCTTTGCCCTGATGGCCGCACTGACCCAGTGGGCGCGAAAACGCACCATGGCCAAAGCGACGCAAGCACCTGTCTGGCCGCTGGCGGGCATCCCTTGCTGATAGCCTGAGCCACGGCTGTGAACGCGGAACGCTGCGAACCTGTAACGCGGGTTCGCGGCGTTGTTGAGGCTTTGGACATGACACAGGCTGAACTGGCCCCGTTTGTTCCTCATCCAGTCGGTGTGCCACAACCCTACCGGCTCGGATATCTCCCCGCCCGTTTGCCCAGTGTATCCGCGCCTGACCTAGTCCTTGGGCCTGCACTGGCCGCTGCTAAAGGTCAGTGCAGGCTTCTTTCAAGAGCCAGTCGATCAACACCTGCAGGCGTTTGGGCATCGGGTCATGATGCGGGTAGACCAGGTAATAGCCATAGTTGGGGGTGTCGACGAAACCACCGAACGGCAAAACCAGCTCACCTCGTGCAATGCGATCCTTGACCAGCTGTTCGCGGCCAATGGCGATGCCTACGTGATTCAGCGCGGCGAGCGTGCACAGGTCGGAGCGATCGAATGTGAGGAATCGGCGCGGGAGGCTGATACCCGCACCTGTGGTGCTGGCCCAGAGCTGCCATTCTGCATCGAATGCAGCGTTGTCCCAAGCCGCCACGTCATGCAAGGCGGTGCAGTGATCCAGCGGGTGCAGGTCACCGGTCAGTGCATGGGTTTCTGCGTAACGGGGGGAGCACACCGGGGCGATCCGCTCGTCCATCAAGTGGATGCTCTGCAACCCCGGATGATGGCCATCCGAATAACACAGCACCAGGTCGATCTTGCGTGTGCGGTAATCGATGCTCTCGTTGCCCACCCTGATATCCAGCTGGATATCAGGGTAGCGGGCGGTGAACTGCGCCAGCCGCGGCACCAGCCAGCATTGTGCGACTGACGGGCGCACATACAACGTCAACTGGCCGGCGACTTCGGCGTGAGCACGTTCCTGCACGGCCTCGCTTAACTCATCCATGGTCCGTTGCATGACCGCGAACAGGCGCTCGCCGTCTTCGGTGAGGCTGACCTTGCGCGGCATGCGGTGGAACAGCTTGAGCGCCAGCTCATCTTCCAGGCGATTGATGCGATGGCTCACGGCACTGGCGGTCAGGCACAGCTCATCGGCGGCGCGCGAGAAGCTCAAGTGCCGTGCCGCCACCAGAAAGACATGCAGGCTGCCCAGGTGCGAGCCATTGAGTTTCACGGCGTCGCCTGCACGCTACGCCCTTTCGCCAGATAGGCATTGAATTCATCGTTCGGCACCATGCTGCCACCCGTCCCCCAGACGAGGTGGGTAGCCTGCTGCAGCTGGGTTGGGGTGAAGCCCTGGCGAGCCAGGTACTCGCCTGCTTGCAGCACCCGCAGCATACCGGGTACGCCGGCCAGGGCAGAGGGTTCCAGTTTGACCTTGTCTTGCTCATGGGCGATGACCATCAAGCGGTACAGTTCTTCGTCGGTCACGGTGTAGTAACCATCGATCAGGCGCTGCATGGCTTTGCCGACAAACCCTGATGGGCGCCCGACCGCGAGGCCGTCGGCGGCGGTGATGTTGTCGATGCCGAAGTCCTGCACGCTGGTTTCATCGTGCAGGCCGGTATAGACACCCAGCAGCATGCAGGGGGAATGTGTAGGTTCGGCGAAGATGCAGTGCACCGCATCGCCGAATACCAGCTTCAGCCCGAACGCAACACCGCCTGGGCCGCCCCCTACGCCGCACGGCAGGTACACGAACAATGGATGATCTGCGTTTACCTGGATGCCCGCCTGGTCGAATTGCCGCGCCAACCGTTCGGCGGCCACGGCATAGCCGAGAAACAGCTGCGGGGAGTTTTCGTCGTCGACAAAGTAACAGCTGGGGTCTGATGCCGCCTGCTGGCGGCCTTGCTCGACCGCCACGCTGTAGTCGGAGGCGTGTTCGACCACCGTGACGCCGTTGGCCCGCAGCTTGTCCTTCTTCCATTGCCTGGCGTCAGACGACATGTGCACGCTCACCTGGAAGCCCAGCTTGGCGCTCATGATGCCAATCGACAGCCCCAGGTTGCCGGTCGAGCCCACTGCGATCTTGTACTGGCTGAAGAATGCGCGGGCCTGGTCGCTCGCCAGTTTGGTGTAGTCATCCGTGGGCGTGATCAAGCCGGCCGCCAGGGCCAGGTCCTCGGCGTGCTTGAGCACTTCATGGATGCCGCCCCGGGCTTTGATGGAGCCGGAGATAGGCAAGTCGCTGTCCGCCTTGAGCCACAGGCTGCCCACGTTCTGCAGCGATCCCTCCCGGACAAGCAGCTGGCGCAGCTGTGGCAGCGGGGTAATGTGCGACTCGATGACCCCGCCGGCCGCTGCCGTCTCGGGGAACACGGTAGCCAGGTAGGGCGCGAACCGCTGCAGCCGCGCGCTGGTGGCTTGCACGTCGGCCGCCGTCAGGCCCACGTCGCGCAGGGCTTCTGCAGCCTTGGCGATACCAGGGTTGAACCAGCTGGTTGGCTTCAGGGCCACCAGCTCGGCGATGATCGGGTGGCTTTGTTGCCAGGCTTCCAGGGTTTTTCCGTGAATCATGATTTCACCTAATAGCAGTACAGCACCCAATTGAAGTGCAGTAGCCCGTGTGGTTCAAACGATCACTCTTCATCCAACAGGTGAGCCCATGTCATGCATGGCGCCAGCGCTCAATGCCGCGCCGACCAGGCACAGTTCAAGGCTGCCACGGCAACCGCCAGTGCCGCCCCGGCATAGGCCCAGATCGCCGGTACCTGCGGCAGCAATACCCCCGCAAGCATCGGCCCGAGCCCAGCGCCGATGTCGCGCCATATGGCATTGCCGGCCAGGGCCTGGATGCGTTGTTGCGGGTTGCGCAGGGCGACCAGTGTCATCACCAGCGGCAGTTGCAGGGCACGTAGCACCAGCACGAAGAAGGCGCCGATGAACAGCCAGTGGCTGCCAAACAGCAGCAGCGCCATCGACGTGGCCAGTGACAGCACCACCAGCATGCGCAGCGGCCCGAAGCGGTCGGCCAGGCGCCCACCGAAGGGGCTGAAGAGCATTTCGCTGAGGTAGCGCACCGCCATCAGCACACCCGCTGCCAGCACTCCGGACTCACCCAGGTGGGTTTGTGCGTAAAGCGAAAGGCCAAAGATGAACAGGCCGTCCAGGGCCACCCCTTCGATGAAGGACCAGGTGGCAATGCTGTCTGGCAGGCGCAGGCGCCGGCCACCCCGGCTGGCGACCGGGTGGCCGGTGCTGGGCAGGGCACGTGCACGCCACAGCCCGAACAGGGCACTGATGCAGAGCACGAAGAACACACTGCGCGGGCCGTAGGCCTGGGCCATCAGCGCACCCAGGGGCAAGGCCAGCATTGGCCCGATGGAAATGCTCGCCCGCGAACGCCCGGCACGCCGCGCCGCGCCTTGTGCTTCAGCGGTGGCGAGGGTCTGGGTGCTGAGGTTGAAGGTGGCGAAGCACAGGCCCCAGACCAGGCGCAGCACCAGCAGCGCGGCGAAACCGGTCAGCACCGCGTTGCCCAGTGCACACACGGCGGCGGCGAAGGCGGCGAGGCTGCAGGCCGCGCGGTCACCGTGGCGGGCATAGAAACGCACTACCCAGCCGTAGCCGATGATGCGCACCAGGCGGTTGGCCGCCAGCAGAATGCCAGCCTCGGCCAGGGTCACGCCAAAATCGGCTGCGTACATCGGCAGCAGCAGGTAGAGCAGTACGTCACTGGGCAGGCACAGGCTGAGCACCTGGGCGGCATTGCGCGAGTCTTGGTCGGCGCGGTGGGTTTGCACCGGTGTGGCAGCGGACGACATGACAGTCTCGTGACAGGGGTGAGGGGGGCAGGATAACCCGCGTGGCTTTCCCATTGAAACCTGTCTACTGAGCCCGCAGTTTTGCACTCTGGCTTCATTGACATGTCGCCTGTGCTGGCCTCTTCGCGGGTAAATTCGCTCCCCACAGGATCATCACAATCTTGAGGATTTGCACAATACCTGTGGGAGCGGGTTTACCCGCGAAGAGGCCGGTACAGGCAGCAGAGATTCCGGGCTGTTCGCTCATTCAGCCATAAGGCGGCGCTGGCAGTTCGGCCAGCAGGGTTTTCAGACCGTCACTCCACTGCCTGCGAATCTGCTGGTAATAGGCATCGTCGCTGGTGATGCGCTGACGGGTCATGGTTTCCAGGCTGTTATTGCGGTACACCAGCAAGTCCAGCGGCATGCCCACCGACAGGTTGCTGCGGATGGTGGAGTCGAACGAAATCAGGCCGCAGCGCAGCGCTTCATCGAGCGGGGTGCGGTAGTCCAGGTTGCGGTCGAGGATTGGCCGGCCGTACTTGCTTTCGCCCAGTTGCAGGAACGGGGTATCCGGCGTGGCCTGGAAAAAATTGCCTTGTGCATAGACGTTGTAGATGGCCATGGGCCCGCCGGCTATCTGGCCGCCAACAATGAATGAACTGCTCAGGTCGACGTCGGCAGTAAGCTTGCTGCGGTCACGGCTGACCACTTCGCGCAGGGTGTCGGCAACCAGCACCGTAGCGTCGTAGAGCGTGGCAACGTTCAGCAGATGAGGGCCGCTGCCCTGGGTACGCTGGCGCAGCAGGTTCACCACCGACTGCGAGGTTGCCAGGTTGCCGGCGGTCTGCAGCACGATCAGCCGCTCGCCCGGCAGGCTGAAAACGAACAACTTGGCAAAGGTGGAGATCTGGTCGATGCCGGCGTTGGTGCGTGAGTCGCTGATGAAGACAAGCCCGGCCTTCAGGTGCATGGCGACGCAGTAAGTCATGCGGTTTCCCTTGTGTTGCGAGTGGAGTGGTCTTGCCGCACCGTGCGGCAAGACCGGCCTGCAGCAAACCCGTCACTGGCGATGTACGTGGACGCTGGCCTGCATGGCTTCGGCGCCACCACCGCGGCGTACGCCCCTGACCGGGCAGGCGTCCAGGTAGTCCAGGCCGACCGCCAGCTTCAGGTGACGTTCTGGCCGGGTCAGGCGGTTGGTGATGTCGAAGCTGTACCAGGCGTCGTCGACCCAGGCCTCGGCCCAGGCATGGCTGGCCAGGTGCTGTTCGTCCTCGGTGCACAGGTAACCGGACACATAGCGTGCCGGCACCCCCAGGCTGCGGGCGCAGGCCAGGAAGGCGTGGGTGTGGTCCTGGCACACGCCGGCGCCACCCCTGAACGCTTCGATGGCCGTGGTGCCCACCGAGGTGGCGCCGGGGCTGTAGGGCATGTGCTCGGCCAGGCCTTGCATCAGCCCGACCAGCGCTGCCCGGTCGCGGTGGCTGCCACATTGCTGGGCGGCAAACGCGATCAGTGCGTTATCGGCCTGGGTCAGGTGGCTGCCGCGCAGGAACGGCAGGGGGGACTGGCTCTCTACTTCCTGTTCGCAGTCCGGGTCGATCTCGACCTGGCCGCGGGCGGTCAGTGCCAGGTGGCCATGGGGTTTGTCCAGGGTCAGCACATGCAGGATATTGCCATAGGGGTCGATCTGGCCCTTGACCTTGCAGGGCAGGTCCAGTTGCCAATCATTGATGCGCTGGCGTTCGCTGCTGCGCGGCGTCAGGCGCAGGAACTGGATGCTGTTGCTCACGTCGCTGGCGTAGCTGTAGGTGGTGTCGTGGCGGATGGACAGTTTCATACGACCTCCAGGTAGGAGTGGTGGACGGCCTGGCCCAATTGGTTGACGCGGCCAATGAAGTCGCTCAGCCAAGGGTGCAACCCGGCGTCGAGTATTTCGTCGATGGCGGTGTAGCGCAGGCGCGCGTTCAGTTCGGCGGCCATGCGCTGGGCGGCGCGGCCGCTGTTGCCCGGCAGGCCGGCCAGGATCAGGTCCAGTTCCTCGATGCAGGCATGCAGCGAGCGCGGCACGTCCACCCGCAACAGCAGCAGCTCGGACACCGGCCGGGCGCTGGGTGCGCCGCGATAGATTTCGTTGAAGGCTTCATACGAGGTAAGCGCGCGCAGCAGGGCGCTCCACTGGTAATAGCCGCGGGCGGAGCTGTCGCTGACCTCTTCGGAGGCCTCGCCGAACATTTCGTAGCGTGCATCGAGCAGGCGCAGGGTGTTGTCTGCCCGCTCCAGGAAGGTGCCCAGGCGGATGAAACTGTAGGCATCGTTACGCATGATGGTGCCGGATGTAGCGCCGCGGAACAGGTGCGAGCGTTCCTTGACCCAGTCACAGAACTGGCTGATGCCATAGCGGCCAAGGCCATTGCTGGCGATGTTGCGCATTTCGATCCAGGTGGCGTTGATGTTCTCCCACATGTCGGCAGTGATCCGGCCGCGCACTGCATGTGCATTGGTCCTGGCGGCCTGCAGGCAGCAATAGATGCTGCTGGGGTTGGTCGCGTCCAGGGCAAAAAAGTGCAGCATGCGCTCGGTGTCGAGCTCGGTGTGCCGGCGGATGTAGTCGTCCAGCGTGCCCGAGGCCAGCAGCGACATGGCCAGTTCGGCATGGCCGTCGCTGCGCCCGGCCTGGGGCATCAGCGACAGCGAATAGCTGACCTCGAGCATGCGTGCGAGGTTTTCTGCACGTTCCAGGTAGCGGGACATCCAGTACAAGTCGGAAGCGGTTCGCGAAAGCATGGTTCAGTCCTCTACCACCCAGGTGTCCTTAGTACCGCCGCCCTGCGACGAGTTGACCACCAGCGAGCCTTCCTGCAAGGCCACGCGGGTCAGGCCGCCAGGCACCAGGCGCGTTTCACTGCCCGATAGCACGAACGGGCGCAAGTCGATGTGGCGCGGCGCGATGCCGCTGTCGACGAAGGTGGGGCAGGTCGACAGGCACAAGGTGGGTTGCGCGATATAGGCGTGCGGGCGGGCTTTGATACGCGCCCGGAAATCCTCGATCTGGGCGCTGGTCGATGCCGGCCCCACCAACATGCCATAGCCGCCGGAGCCCTGGGTTTCCTTGACCACCAGCTCGGGCAGGTGGGCCAGGACATGGGACAGGTCTGCGGGTTTGCGGCACTGCCAGGTGGGCACGTTGTTGAGGATCGGCTCTTCGCTCAGGTAGAAACGGATCATGTCGTCCACATACGGGTAGATCGACTTGTCGTCGGCCACGCCCGTGCCGACGGCGTTGGCCAGCACCACATTGCCGGCGCGGTAAACCGAGATAAGCCCCGGTACGCCCAGCGTCGAGTCAGGGTTGAAGGACAGCGGGTCGAGGTAGTCGTCGTCCAGCCGGCGGTAGATCACGTCCACCTGCTGGGGGCCGGCCGTGGTGCGCATGTAGACATGCTCGTCACGCACGAACAGGTCTGCGCCTTCGACCAGCTCGATGCCCATTTCCCGGGCCAGGAAGGCGTGCTCGAAGTAGGCGCTGTTGAAACGGCCCGGGGTGAGCAGCACGGCAGTGGGGTTATCCAGCGGGCTGGCGCTCTTGAGCGTGTCCAGCAGCAGGTTGGGATAGTGGTCGATGGGCGCGATACGCTGGGCGGCAAACAGTTCGGGGAACAGGCGCATCATCATCTTGCGGTCTTCGAGCATGTAGCTGACGCCGCTGGGGGTACGCAGGTTGTCTTCCAGCACGAAGTAGCTGCCATCGCCGTCACGCACCAGGTCGACACCGGCGATATGGGCATACAGCCCACGGTGCAGGTCCAGGCCCTGCATGGCGATCTGGTAGCCCTCGTTGGCCAGTACCTGCTCAGGCGGGATGATGCCGGCCTTGAGGATGCGCTGGTCGTGGTAGATGTCCTGCAGGAACAGGTTAAGGGCCTGCACCCGCTGGATACAGCCACGCTCGACCGTGCGCCACTCGCTGGCGCGGATGCTGCGCGGGATGATATCGAAGGGGATCAGGCGCTCGGTGTCCTGGCTATCGCCGTACAAAGTGAAGGTGATGCCTGCACGGTGAAACAGCAGGTCGGCCTCGCGCCGGCGCTGTTCCAGCAGCTCCAGCGGGGTGTTGGCCAGCCAGCGGGCGAACTCCTGGTAATGCGGGCGGCAACTGCCGTTCGCTTCGTACATTTCATTGAAAAAAGCCCGGGACATACCCACTCCTTGCCGCCGTCGCCGGCAGCTTTATTGCGATTCATCTGCGTTTTTCAGGGTGCTGCCTTGCTCGGGTCAGGGGATGCTGTGTCTGGCGTAAGCCTCGGTTGCGATTGATTGGCTGTGCGTTGGGCACAAACAGCCTTTGCAATGAAAGTGCCGAACACGCTTGGCAGTGCCGGGAATGCGGGAAATGCGAGGGGCATGGCCGGCCGGCGCTGTCGGGCGGCTTTGGCCGATGCATCAAATAAGGGCGGTTTTAATCAGGGAGAGGGTTTTGAACCGAGATGGGGCACAGGCCGTGCCTGGCGGGGGAATCAGTGAAGTCTTCCGGGGGCATGTCTTGGGGTTGATGTGGTGCGTATATCGAGCGCCGCCCGCGCGGCGCTCGATCACACAGGCGCTGAAAACCCCCAGGCGAGCGCCTCAAGGCCCTCAAAGGCAGGCGTACACCACTAGCTCCACCAGCATTTCTTCGCGTGCCAACCCCGCCACTACGATTGCCGCGCGGTTAGGGTAGGGGGCCTGGAAGTAGTCGGCATACAGGCTGTTGACGGTGGCCAGGTATTGGCGGTCGGTCACGTAGATCAGCACCTGGGTCACGGCATCCAGCGAACTGCCGGCGGCTTCCAGGGTATGGCGCAGGTTGTCCAGTGTCTGGCGGGCCTGCGCCTCGATGCCGCCAGCAACCACCTGGCCCTGTGCGTCGATGGGGATCTGGGCGGTGTACAGCGTACCGTTGCCGACTACCGCCCATTCCAGGGGGGCCCTGGAGGCGAACAGCTCGGTCTTGATTGCATGTTTCATACGTTGGTTTCCTGAGTGATGAGCGGCTTCAGTCAGCATCGCTGCCGCCGCCTGCGCCGTGGCGGCGCGAGGCATCGGTGCTTTCGACGAGGATGTGTTCGGCCAGCTGCTTGAGCCGTTGCCAGGTGTGTTCGTTGACTGTAAAGCCCTGATGCAAGGTGCTCTGCGTGTTGGCTGGCGCCGTTGCGGTCTGGCCAGGCCGGCTGAACAGCACCGTGACGCTTTGCTCGGCCGCGTCAATGGTGCCGGGCCGGGCTTCACTGCGCAGTGCCGGGCGCTGAATGCCGGCAGTAAAGTCGGCCAGGTGGCACTGACGGGCGTCCTCCCAGCGAGCTTGCACGTGCAGCCCCTGCACAGCCGCCCGGCTCAGGTAACCCAGCAGCAGCAAGCGGTTGTGGCAGTGGTGGATGCGCAGCTCGGCCTGACCACTGCGCATGGCTTTGGCTACCGCCAGTTCCACTACTGTGGCGGCGCAGCGCAACACGCTCTGGCCCTTGACGTCGATCACCAGCAGGGCGTTATCCTCGTGGCTCAGGGTGTACGGCCTGGCAGCTTCGGCTTGCAGGTAGAGCAGGGCCTTTTCCAGCGCACCCACGCCATCCAGCCCTTGCAATTGCAGCCAGCCCACCAGCTCGGCGGCATCCTCGCAGTCGCCGGGGGCGAAGCCCATGCCTTCGAAGGCCTTGCGGCACATCACCTGTATTTCGTTAAGCGACACACGCATGGTCAACGCTCCCCTTGCGGCATGACCGCGAAATTCCAGTCGTCTGCGAACGGTTGGCCGATGTCGCTGACCAGTGGTGCGCCCTGGAACAGCGTGATACGCACCCAGCGGCTGGACTTGGGGTCGAACTTGCCCGCGCCGAAAAACGCCAGTTTGCAGCGCAGCAGGTGAATCGGCAGCATGTCCCGGGCCAGCAGGTTGGCGCGGATTTCACCGTAGGTTGTCTGTGCCATGCCTTGCAGGCGGCGCACCGTGCCTTTGAACGCCGGTTGGGCGATCAGGAAGTGCGCGGTCAACGCCTGGGGCTGTAGCTGCAGGTGTTGCAGCAGTGCGGCGTGGCACTGCTGGATATTGCGGGCAATGCCCAGCTGCATTTCTTTTTCGGCCCCCGGTTCCTCGGCGCGCATGCCCAGGCGCGGCTCCTCTTTTTCGGCCGAGCGGTACCAGAAGAAGTGCTCGGCATCCACGGCACTGAAGTCGTAGCCCAGCGCCCATCCGTACTGCTGCTCGATGAGCTGGCGCAGTTGCCCAAGTGGCATCTGCGCGTCCAGCTGCCAGCTTTCGTTGACACCCATGTGCTCGGCCAGTGGCGTGACCTGCTCGGGGTACAGCTCCAGCAGCAGGCTTGCCAGCAGTTCCTGGCAGCCCACCCCCGCCTGTGCCTCAGCCCAGGCCAGCAGGCGCGACCAAAGGCCCGCGCCGGTGGCTTGTGCGCCAAGCCAGGTGGTCAGTAAAGCAAGCTCGGCCAAGGTTTGCAGGTTCTGCTCGTGCTGGCGCTGGTCTTCGGTCCGGGACTGTTCCAAATGCAGGCGGGCGCGTGCCAGCAGTGCCTGCAGGCGCACCAACCGGTCAGCGTCGGCCGGCTGCGCCAACACCAGGGCCAAGGCGGTTTCCCGGGTGCTGATCCAGCGTTCCACCAGTTGCGGGTGGTTGATCAGGAACGGGGCCATGCCCAACCCGGTCGCGTTGCCGACCCCCAGGTAGCGCTGCAGGGCCGGCGCCAGTTGCACTGCCCGCTGCGGGTCGAGCGCCTGGGCCATGTGGTTGATCTGCTCGATGCTGAAGTGGCGCAGCAAGTAGACCGTGAACATCTGCGCGCTGAACGGCTGGTTGAAGTCCGGGTTGTCCTGCAGGCAGCCAAAGTCGGCGATGCCGAACTTGCCATTGCCGTACACTGCCGTGGTGCGATACAGGTAGCCGACCTCGGCCAACTGGCTTGGGTCGGGCTGTTGCCCCTCCGCCAGCGCCGCCAGGAACCGGTCGAAATTGCGCAAGCTACGGTTGGCCCGTGATAGGACCAGCACGCGGGCATCGAAGCGGCCAGCCTCCTGCAGCGGCACGTTACGCTGCAGGTCGGCCAGTTGCTCGGCATCGACATCACCCTTCACCAGCACGAAGGTGACGTCCCACTGGTCGGCGATGACCCGGTCGCTGCGCTTTTCCGGCGGCAGGTAGGCCGAGAAGATCACGCAGTGGTAATGGCCATTCGGCGTGTCGATGCGGTAGATCGCGGTGCCGAAGCCTTGGCCGTCCAGGTCGAAGCAGCTGCGCTGGATGTGCCAGTGCTGCTGCATCATCCGCCGCATGCTGCTGCGCACGAAGCTCAGCGGGCTCTGGAAGTGGCTGCCCAGCCGGGCCAGGTCCATGACCTGGCTGGCAGGGCGCATCGCGGGTATTGCAGGCACGGTGTTGGGCATTGTTGTTGTACCTGGATGGATCATGTTCAGACGCCTTGTTCGCGGGCCATGTGCCGGGCGATGCGCACTGCATCCCACAAGGCTGGCAGGATCACCAGCGACACCGGCACCGCGGTAATGACAATAAAGGACTGCAGGGCCGTCACGCCGCCAGCGCCGATGGTGATCAGTACCACCGCTGCCAGGCCCATGCCGATGGCCCAGAAACCGCACAGCCATTTTTTCGGTTTATCGTTGCTGGACATCGCCAGCGCCACGGTGAAGGCCATGGCATCGCCATTGGTGGCCACCGAGATAAAGCTCAGGAACAGGAACAGCGCGCTGATCAGGCCACCCAGTGGCAGGTTCTGCGTCACCCCCAGCAGCAGGTCCTCGGGCTGGGTGCCGTGGGCGGTGACGATGCCAGGCGTTTGCAGCTCCAGGCCGATACCGGTGCCGCCTACCACGGTGAACCAGAACATGGTTACCAGCGGCGCGATGATCGACAGTGTCATGATGATCTCGCGAATGGTTCGGCCCCGCGAGATCCGCGCGACGTACAGTGCCACCATCGGCGCGTAGCCAATAAACCAGCCCCAGTAGAACACCGTCCACCAGTCCAGCCACTTGGGGTCGGCGCGGAATATCGCCATCGGGATGAAGTGCTCCACATGCAGGGCAAAAGCCGCCGGGAAGCCGCCGAGGATGAACAGCGTCGGCCCGAACACCACCATGAACAGCGCCAGGCCGATCATCAGCCAGACGTTGATCTCGCTGACAAAACGGATGCCTTTGAGTCCCACCAGGCACGAGACGGTGTACATGGCCGTGACCAGGACGATGGTCAGCGACTGGGTGACGATATCGTTGGGCAAGCCCCACACCGCATGCATGGCGCTGCTGATCTGCAGGCCGAGGAAGCCGATCGGGCCGATGGTGCCGGCGACCACGGCGATGATCGAGGTGGCGTCGGCCAGGGTGCCGATCGGGCCTTTGAGCGCCCGCTCGCCGAACAGCGGGTAAAGCAGGGTGCGCGGCGCCAGTGGCAGGCCTTTGTCGTAGTGCAGGTGCATCAGCACGATTGCCAGCAGGCTGCCCAGCACGGCCCAGGCCAGAAAGCCCCAGTGCACGAACGATTGCGCCAGTGCCGCGGTGGCCGCCGCTTCGCTGTGCGGCTGCAGGCCGGCGAATAGGGGGGGCGGGCTGGCAAAGTGCATCATGGGTTCGGCAGCGGCCCAGAAGGCGCCGCCACCTGCCAGCAGGGCGCACATGATCACCGCGATCCAGTTGAAGGTGCTGATGTCCGGGCGCTGGGTGACGCCGCCCAGGCGTACGCGCCCGCATCTGGAAAAACCGATGAACAGGCTGACGGCGAAGGTTGCCAGCATCAGCACTTGCCAGTAGAGGCCAAAGAACCTGGTCGACCAGGCGAACAGGGTGTTGACCAGCGCCGACACGCTGTCGATGTCGATCAGTGCCGCCAGGAGGAAGGCGCCGAGGAACCCGCCGCTGATCACGAACAGCGGCCAGTCGATGTCGCGTGCCATTGGCAGGCCCATGGCCTGGCCTTCAGCCTGCAGGGTGGTTGGGTTTTTCATGAAGCCTCCGGAACCTGCGATTGTTGTTATTGTGGATGCTGTCCGTGCAAGGGGCTCAGGCCTGCGCCGTGGTGGCAGTCTCCAGCAGGCGCAACCAGTTCAGGCCCATGATGTTGGCCACATCCTGTTCGGCAAAGCCTCGGGCGCGCAGGCCCTGGGCGATGTTGCCGAAGTCACGGCTGTCGCGGAACCACTGCAAGGGCGCTGGCCAGTTGGCGTTATCCTTGGAGCCTTCGCCGTAGTCCTTGTCCTTGCTCCAGCGGCCATTGCGCATCCATTCCAGCACGGCCAGCGGTTGCGCCTGGCACAGGTCGGTGCCGATGCCGATATGCTCCACGCCCATCAGGTCGGCGGTGCGCGCGACCATGTCGCAGAAGCTTTCCAGGCTGCAGCCCGAGGCACCCTTGAGGTGAAACGGGTAGGTGCTGAAGCCCAGCAGCCCGCCTGATGCTGCGATCCCGCGCAGTACCGCATCGGACTTGTTGCGTTTGGCGGCGTGGAAGCTGGCCGGGTTGGCGTGGGAGATGATCACCGGTCGGCTCGACAGCTCGATGGCCTCCAGGGTGCTGCGTTCAGCGCTGTGGGACATGTCGATGAGCATGCCGACGCGGTTCATTTCGGCGATCACCTGGCGGCCAAAGCGGCTGATGCCGTTGTCTTCGCGCTCATAGCAGCCGCTGGCCAGCAGGCTTTGGTTGTTGTAGGTCAGCTGCATGACGAACACCCCGAGCTGGCGGAAGACTTCCACCAGGGCGATGTCGTCCTCGATCGGCGAGCAGTTCTGGAAGCCGAAGAAAATCCCCACCCGGCCTTCCTCGTGCGCCAGACGGATGTCGCTGGCCGTGCGCACCGGGCGGATCAGCTCAGGCCAGGTCTCGAAGCGGCGGTTCCATTCGCCCAGGCGCGACAGGGTTTCGCGGGCGTTCTCGTGGTAGGCGATGGTGGCGTGCACCGCGCTCAGGCCACCGGCCTGCATCTGCTGGAATATTTCCGGGCTCCAGTTGGAGTACTGCAGGCCGTCGATCATCAAGAGGTCGTGCATGGCGTGTACTCCTTCAGGGCCGCAGGTAGGTGGTCTTGACCACGGTGTAGAAGTCACGGGCGTACTGGCCCTGTTCCCGTGGGCCGAAACTTGAGGCTTTGCGGCCACCGAACGGCACGTGGTAGTCGGTGCCGGCGGTGGGCAGGTTGACCATTACGCAGCCGGTCTGGGCGCGGCGCTTGAAGTGGCTGGCGTGGCGCAGCGACTGGGTGATGATGCCGGCAGTGAGGCCGTATTCGGTGTCGTTGAGCGTGGCCAGTGCCTCTTCGAAGTCGCGTACGCGGATCACGCAGGCGATGGGGCCGAACACTTCCTCCCGGTTGATGCGCATGTCGTTGCGGCTGTTGATGAACAGCGCCGGGCGCATGTAGTAGCCGTCGCTCTCCAGTTGCAGGCGTTCGCCACCTTCGATAAGGGTGGCGCCTTCGGCCTGGGCCAACTGCAGGTAGGCCAGGTTCTGCTCCAGCTGGCGCGCGTCGGCCACCGGGCCGATCTGCACGCCGGCCTCCAGGGCATGGCCGACCTTGAGCTGGCGCATGCGCAGGCGCAGGGCTTCGACGAAGCGGTCGTGGATGGCGTCGCAGACAATCAGCCGTGACGAGGCCGTGCACTTCTGCCCGGTGCCGAAGAAGGCACCGTTGAGCGCGCATTCCACGGCCAGTTCAAGGTCGGCGTCATCCATGACCACCAAGGCATTCTTGCTGCCCATTTCCAGCTGGCAGCGCACCAGGTTACCTGCGGTGGCGACCGCCACGCGCCGGCCAGTCTGCAGCGAACCGGTGAACGTCAGGGCATCGATGTCGGCGGACTGCACCAGGGCTTCGCCGACGTCGGCGCCGCTGCCCATCACCAGGTTGAAGGTGCCGTTGGGCAAGCCCTGGCGGCTGATGATCTCGGTGAGTGCCCAGGCACTGGCCGGCACCAGGTTGGCCGGCTTGAACACCACGGCGTTGCCGAAGGCCAGGGCCGGGGCGATTTTCCAGGCGGCGGTGGCCATGGGGAAGTTCCATGGGGTGATGATGCCCACCACTCCCACCGGTTCGCGATGCACTTCGATGTCGACCCCGGCGCGCACCGAGGCGGCGGTCTCGCCCATCTGGCGCAGTACTTCGGCGGCGTAGTAGTGGAAGAACTGGCCGCTGCGGTTGACCTCGCCGATACCTTCGGCCAGGGGCTTGCCTTCTTCTCGCGAGAGCAGTTCGCCGAGCTCTTCCTTGCGGGCAATCAGTTCGTCGCCAATGGCCATCAGGATTTGCTGACGGGCTTCCAGGCCGCTGGCGGCCCACTGCGGTTGTGCGGCGCGGGCGGCCTGGATGGCCTGGCGGGCCTGTTCGGCGCTGGCCTGATGGTACTGGCCGATCATGTCGCCGGTGTCCGAGGGGCTGTAGTTGCCCAGGGTGGTGTGGCCTTCGCACCACTGGCCATCAATGTAGTTGTTGTAGGTCTTGTGTGACATGGATGAACGCCTCTGTTTGCATGGCATTCATCATGCGAGCAATATGCAGCAAATAAAAATTAATAAAAAAAATGCTTTGATAAGGAATGCTAACCATGTTGCCCGAGCTGAAGATCGCCCAATTGCGCTACTTCGTACTGGTCGCCGAACTCAAGAGCTTCCATGCCGCCGCTCGTCAGGCCTTTCGCACCCAGCCGGCGATATCCCTGGCCGTGCGTGAACTGGAGCAGAAGCTGGGCCAGGCATTGGTCGAGAAGGGCGGGGGACGGGTAGAGCTGACGCCCTTCGGCGAGCATTGCCTGCCGTTGTTTCGCGGCTTGATCGAGCACCATGACCGTATCGCCCGTGAAGCCACGCTGCTTGCCCGGCATGAAATCGGCCAGGTCAGCATCGCCACGGTACCTTCGGTGGCCAGCCGCATGCTGCCAGGGCCGCTGGCCCGGTTCGTGGCCGCACACCCGAACGTGCAGGTCAGCATCCAGGATGGCACCGCCGAACGTGTGCAGCAGTTGCTGGCCCAAGGGCAGGTGGATTTCGGTATCAGCAGCCTGTGGATGGATGATGAGCAGGTTGAATTCGCCCCGATCGTGAACGATCAGGTGGGCGTGGTTTGCCGTAGCGACCACCCGTTGGCGCAGGCGGGTGATCCGCTGCACTGGGCGCAGTTGCAGGGCGTGCCGATGATCCGCAATGGTACCTCGCAACTGCTGGCAGGCACCGAGGCCGAGGGTTTGCTGTCGCACAGCCGGCTCTTCATCTCCAACATGATTTCGTTGATCGCCATGCTGGAGGAGGGGGTGGGGATCAGCACCCTGCCGTACCTCGCCTTTCCGCACGAGAACGACAAGCTGGCGTTCGTACCGCTTGTGGAGCCCAAGGTCGAGCGGCATATCGGCATGCTCACCCGCAAGGGGCGCAGCTTGTCACCTGCGGCGGGGGCATTGATGGCGTTTTTGCAGGTGCAGCTGGCCCAGGCCGGCTGAGCCTGCGGCTCATGGCACCCCTGGCTGGCTGGTGCAGGCCGCCAGGTCCTCAAGAAAGGCCTGCAGGATGGGCGGGCGCGACACTCCGCGCCGGGTAACCACTTCGAAGGGTGAGCTGAGGTCCAGGGTGCTGGCCCCCAGGCGGCGCATTTCGCCCGTCTTGACCCACTGCTCGGCAAAGTGCACGGGCAAAAAACCGATGTAGGCGCCGGAAATGATCAGGATCGCCGCTGCCTCGATGTTCTCCACCGTTGCGTCGGCCTTGGTGATGCCCAGTTGCTCCAGGTCGTACTGCTGCATGTAGCCACGCACCACGATACGGCTCTGGCGCACGTCTTCCATCAGCCGGCCGTTGGCTGCATTGCTGGCGAACAACGGGTGGCGCCGTCCACAGTAAAGCCCCAGGGCCTCGTCATACAGCGGCAGGTAGGACAAGCCAGCCACCCGTAACGGGAAATGGCCGATGGCCAGGTGCAGCCTGCCATCCAGCACGCGCTCTTCGAGTTCCGCCGGGGCACCGATGTAGATGTGCAGGTGGGCATCGTGCCCGCGTGAAACAAAGCGCTGGGTGGTGCGCGGTAGCGGCGAGACGGGGTCGGTCAGGGTGGAGTCGATGATGCCCAGGTTGAGCTTGCCGCTGATGTGCTGCTTGAGCACGTCGGCGTCCAGGCAAAAGCTCTCCACGGCACTGAGCAGGCGCAAGGTTGCCTCATGGATCGCCACCCCTTGCTCGGTCAGGCGAAAGCCGCTGCGCCCGCGTTGGCACAGCTTGACCCCCAGACGGGTTTCCAGGTGCGTCATCTGTTCGCTGATGGTCGACTGGCCGGCATTGAGTGCCGCCTGCGCCGCAGAAAAGCCGCCGCACCGGACGATAGTGGTGAATACCCTGAGCAGCTTCAGGTCGACATCGTGGAGCTGGATCACCATAGCCTCCCGGCCGGGCCTCACATCGCCCGTGCTGATATGAGCGCCCGTGCATTGTTCTTGTTGCGCAAGCTAACCATGAGTGCCAGGCCGCTGCAATGCCTGGCGTTGTCCGCCCGCATCGCCTTCGAATACATCGGAAGGGGCGATGTATGTATCTGCACTTGCGCATTTTTCCCTGCCCCGGTGGTTGCCATAGTGGCTGCAACGGTGGTCGAGCAGTCGCCCCGTCTCCTGACATACAACAAGAAGTGGAGAGACCAGAACATGGCAAAACACGGTTATGAGTCCGGCCGCCTGAACCTGCCTTTCGTGGGCCATTGCACGTTCGCCAAGGCGCCGGTGTGCACCGACTGGGAGGCTATCGACGCCGACGTGGCGATTTTGGGCGCGCCCAACGACATGGGCACCCAGTGGCGTTCAGGGGCGCGTTTCGGGCCGCGTGGCATTCGCGAGGCATCCACCCTGTTTTCCTTCGGCCATGCCGGTGCCTACGACTTCGAGGATGACGCCACCTACCTGACTGAAGACCAGGTGCGCATGGTCGATGTGGGCGATGCCGACATCGTGCACACCGACATGGTCAGCAGCAACGCCAACATCGAGGCGGCCGTCCGGCAGATCCTCGCAGCCGGCGCCATGCCGGTGGTACTGGGCGGTGACCATTCGGTGCATGCCCCGGTCATCAAGGCGTTCGAAGGCCATGGGCCGATCCACATCGTGCATTTCGATGCCCACCTGGACTTCGTCGACGAGCGCCATGGCGTGCGCTATGGCCACGGCAGCCCACTGCGCCGCGCCTCGGAGCTGGATCACATCGTCGGCATGACCCAGATGGGTATCCGCAACGTGTCGTCATCCAACCGCGACGACTACGACGCCGCTCGCGAGGCCGGCTCGCAGATTCTTTCGGTACGTGACGTTCGCCGCCTGGGCTGCGAAGGCGTGCTGGCGAAAATCCCGGAAGGGCGCAACTACTACATCACCATCGACATCGACGGCTTCGACCCCTCCATCGCCCCAGGCACCGGCACGCCGAGCCATGGCGGGTTCCTTTACTACGAAGTGCTGGAAATCATCCAGGCGCTGGCCAAGCGCAGCCACGGTCGCATTGTCGGCATGGACCTGGTCGAAGTGGCCCCGGCCTACGACCCCACCGGCATGACCTCGATCCTTGCCGCCCAACTGCTGATGAACAGCATCGGCTTCATTTTCCACGCGCGCGCCAAAGCTCGCTGACCCGGAGACTGTACTGTGGACAACAAGGTAAAAGCCTATTTGCAGGCCTTTGGTGTTAGCGAGGCGACCCAACGCTTTCTCAGCAAGCCGCAGCGCATGTTCATCGGGGGGGCCTGGCTGGAGGCCAGCGACGGTGGCAGCGCCGAGGTGGTCGAGCCCTCTACCGAAGGGGTACTGACGCGCATCCCCATGGGTACCGCAGATGACCTTGACCGTGCCGTGCGCGCCGCGCGTGCGCAGTTCGATGGTGGCGCCTGGAGCCAGCTGAAACCGCTGGAGCGCGAACGCCTGATCCATCGCCTGGCCGACCTGATCGAAACCCACGGCGACGAACTGGCGCAGATCGAAGCCATCGACATGGGCAAGTCGGTGGTGCAGGCGCGTGCTGTCGACATTCAGGGCACGGTCGACACCCTGCGCTATTTCGCTGGTTGGGCCAGCAAGATTCATGGCCGCACCGTCGAGCCTTCGCTACCCGGCAATTACCTGGCATACACCCGCAAGGAAGCGGTAGGGGTGGTCGGCGCCATCGTGCCGTGGAACTTCCCGCTGCAAACCATGGCCTGGAAACTGGGCGCAGCGCTGGCCACCGGCTGCACCGTGGTGGTCAAACCGGCGGAGCTGACCTCGCTGTCGGCACTGCGCTTTGCCGAACTGGTACAGGCGGCAGGCATCCCCGACGGGGTGGTGAACATCGTGACCGGACGCGGCAGCGTGGTCGGCCAGGCGATGACCTGCCACCCGGGCATCGACAAGCTGAGCTTTACCGGCTCTACCCCGGTGGGTTGTACGGTGGGCAAGACGGCGATGGACCAGATGAAGCGCCTCACCCTCGAACTGGGCGGCAAGTCGCCGGTGATCGTGTTTGCCGACGCGGACATCGAGGCGGCGGCGCAAGCCGTGGCCAACGGCGTATTCTTCAATTCCGGGCAAGTGTGCGACGCCGGTACCCGTGCTTACATCGAGCGCAGTGTCTACCCGGCATTTCTCGAAGCGCTGGCGCGCTACACCGCGACGTTGAAGATCGCCCCGGGGCTCGACCCTGAGTGTTTCATCAGCCCCATGGTGTCGCAGCAACAGCAGCAGCGGGTGCTGGACTACATCGCTTTGGGCAAGGCCGAAGGCGCGCAGGTGCACTATGGCGGCGAGCCGCTGGACGGCCCGGGCTTTTACGTGCAGCCGACGATCTTCTCCCACTGCCGCAACGACATGCGCATTGTCAGCGAGGAAATCTTTGGCCCGGTGCTGGTCACCCAGCCGTTCGATACCCAGGAGCAGGCCCTGGCCTTGGCCAACGACTCGCTGTTCGGCCTGGCCGCGGCGATCTACTCCAACGACCTGGGCAGGGTGCACGGGCTGATCCCGCAGTTGCGGGCCGGTACCGTGTACGTCAATGCCCACAGCACCCTCGACCCGGCCATGCCGTTCGGTGGCTACAAGCAGTCGGGCTATGGCAAGGACCTGGGCGCGGAACAACTGGAGTTTCTGCTGGAGACCAAGGCGGTCTGGATCACCTTGCCCTGAGGTTCAGGGCCTGTCTGCGTCGCTGAGGTTTGGCGAGCGACGCAGGTTCAATCAAGCATCGAATTTCAAGAACAAGAACCTGTCGAGGTGATGCCGATGAACAGCCAAGTGGATGTGGAGCGTGCGCAGGACCTGGAAAGGCGCCTGTGCGCCTACGAGGAGTTGGAAAAGCGTGTGCAGTGGCCGGGCGCCTTGACGGCGGCTGACGTGGTTGCACTTACCCTGCTGGTGCTGGTGATGATTGCTGGCGCGTACTACCTGGGAGGCCAGCCATGAGCGCCTCCCGCGAGCAGGAGTTTCGCCTGGGTGCGGAACGTGGCGACACCCCCTTGCTACCCGGTGAGCGGGTCTGGGGCTTCTGGGGCTTTGCCTACGCCAACTCGGCGCTGGCGGTGGCCACCTGGGTGTTCCTGATCGGCGGCGCCACCGCGCTGTTCGTCGGGCCCTTGCAAGGGATTGCGGCGATCATCATCGGCAATATCATCGGCGTGGTGCTTGCTGCCTCGTCCACCTGCCTGCCCTGTGGCAAGTACGGCGTCGAGCAGTTTACCTTCCTGCGCAGCATGTTCGGCCTCAATGGCAGCCGCCTGGTCTACTTCCTCTCGGTGGTGGTGCTGACCATGGGGTGGCTGGCGGTGCTGGGGCTGATGTGCGGGCGGGCGCTGGACAACCTCCAGACCCTGGTGCAACAGCGCCAGCCCGGCGCAGACGGTTGGCTGGTAACCGCCGGGGCCTTGCTGGCCATTGTGCTGGCGGCGCTGGTTGCCATGCGCGGGCCGGAGATGATCCGCCGCCTGAGCGCGGTGATCGCACCCAGCCTGATCCTGATCATGCTGGCACTGATGTACTTCATTTCCCGGCGCTACAGCCTCGACGAACTGCTGGCCATGCCGCCCTTGCAGCCACCATTCGAGAACCCGCACGTCAACTTCATGGTCGCAGTGGAAATCAACATTGCTGCGGGCTTTTCGTGGTGGCCCTACATCGGCAACCTGTCGCGCCTGTGCAGCAACCAGCGTACAGCCTTCTGGCCCAACCTGGTGGGCATCTTCGGCGCCGCTTCGCTGGGTGAGTCGGTCAGCCTGTTCGCGGCCACCACCCTGGGCAGCAGCGACCCCACTGCGTGGATGCGCCTGGCCGGTGGCATGGGCTTCGGTATCATCGCCTTGAGTTTCCTGGCGCTGGCCAACCTGACCGGCATGGTCAACATCCTCTACACCGCAGTGATCGGCTTGCGCCAGCTGGCAGGCGAACGCCTGCGCAGTGTGGGGTGGGGGGTGCTGATCGCGCTATTCTGCATCATCCCGGTGGTTATCGTGGTGTTGCTGCCGGGGATCTACGATGGGTTCTTCATATTCCTGGTGTGGACCTCCGCCCTCAACAGCGCCCTGGCCGGTATCGGCATCGCCGATTACTTCTTCCTGCGCAAGCAGCGCCTGAACCTGCGGCATATCTACGCCGAACAGAGCGTGTCGCCCTTGCGCTACTGCAAAGGCTTCAACCCCATCGCACTGGTGGCGCTGGTGGCGGGCTTTGCGGTCTACGTGGTGGTGTTCAACCCGCAAACCCTGGCCCATACCGACTTCTTCACCTTCGCCACGGCCTCGCTACCGTCCTGCCTGCTGGCCGGGCTGGTGCACTACGGCCTGACCCGACTGCTGGCAGCGCGCCTGGGTTGGGGCGGCTACCCAAAGCGTAATGCACGCAATATCGAGGCCGTAGGCCTTCGCGCACAGGACTAGAACAATGACCAAGCGATACGACTACATCATCATCGGTGCGGGCTCGGCCGGCTGCGTGTTGGCCAACCGCCTCAGCGAAGACGCCGGTACTTCGGTACTGGTACTGGAGTTCGGCGGCAGCGACCGCAGCGTGCTGATCCAGATGCCCAGTGCGTTCTCCTTGCCGATGAACACCAAAAAGTACAACTGGCGCTACGAGACCGTGGCCGAGCCGCACCTCGACAACCGGCGCCTGCACTGCCCACGGGGCAAGGTGCTGGGCGGTTCGTCGTCGATCAACGGCCTTGTTTACATCCGTGGCCATGCCTGTGACTTCGATGAGTGGGAAAGCCTGGGCGCGAAAAACTGGAGCTACCGCAATTGCCTGCCGTATTTCAAACGTGCCGAGCAATACAAATTCGGTGGTGACGACTACCGGGGCGGGGCGGGGCCGCTGTCGACCAACAACGGTAACAACATGCAAAACCCGCTGTACGGCGCCTGGGTCGAAGCTGGTGCCGAGGCCGGCTACATCAAGACCGACGACTGCAACGGCTACATGCAGGAAGGCTTTGGTGCCATGCACATGACGGTGAAGGATGGCGTGCGCTGGTCCACCGCCAATGCCTACCTGCGCCCGGCCATGAGCCGGCCGAACCTGACCGTGATCACCCATGCGATGACCCGGCGCATCTTGCTGGAGGGCAAGCGGGCGGTGGGCGTGGAGTACGACCAGGGCGGGCAGACGCACAAAGTCATGTGCAACCGCGAGGTGCTGGTGGCGTCTGGCCCGATCGGTTCGCCGCACTTGCTGCAGCGCTCCGGCATTGGCCCGGCTGCGGTGCTGAAAAACGCCGGTATCGAGGTGCGCCACGACCTGCCTGGGGTGGGCGAGAACCTGCAGGACCACTCGGAAATCTACATCCAGTATGCGTGCAAGGAGCCGGTAACCCTCAACGGCAAGATGAACCTGCTGGGCAAGGCCCTGATCGGCTTGCGCTGGTTGCTGTTCAAGGACGGCCTGGGTGCCAGCAACCACTTCGAGGCGGGCGGTTTCATCCGTTCGTCCAAGGGCCTTCGCTGGCCGGACATCCAGTTTCACTTCCTGCCGGCGGCCATGCGCTACGACGGCGACAAGCCGTTCAAAGGGCATGGTTTCATGGTGCTGACCGGGCCCAACAAGCCCAAGAGCCGGGGCCATGTGCGGGCGTTGTCGGCCGACCCGTACCAGCACCCGCAAATCCGCTTCAACTACCTGGCGAGCGAAGAGGATCGCGAGGGCTTCCGCCGCTGTGTGCGGCTGACCCGCGAGATCATCGCCCAGCCGGCCATGGACCGCTACCGCGGCGAAGAGCTGGCGCCGGGGCCGCAGGTGCAGACCGACGAAGAAATCGACGCCTTCGTGCGCGCCAACATGGAAAGCACCATGCACCCGTGCGGCTCGTGCCGCATGGGCGAGGATGACATGGCGGTGGTGGACTCTGCGTTGCGTGTACACGGCTTGCAGGGGCTGCGGGTGATTGACTCCTCGGTGTTCCCGAGCGAGCCCAATGGCAACCTCAACGCCCCGACCATCATGCTGGCCGAGCGCGCCGCAGACCTGGTGCGCGGGCGCCAGCCGCTGGCACCGGCTGATGTGCCGGTTGGGCTGGTGGGGGGCTGGGAAGAAGAGCAGCGTAGCCGCAAGCCGGTGCGCGAGATGCCTGTCCGTTAAACTACCGGTTGACGCGGTCAATGTGGGAGCGGCCTTGTGTCGCGAAAGGGCTGCAAGGCCGCTCCCACAGAGGCCAGTCCAGGCCATGAGATTGGACTGAATGCGCTCCATTGGAATGATTTCGATACAGGGCGTGCAAGTACAGCGCTGGCGATGCCTTGGGCAGCACAACGGCCTGATTGACGCAAATAGATGGAGTGACTTCTTTACAGCCGGTACAGCCCTTTTCGCTAGAACCCCTCTAGCCAGCAGTATTTGCGCTTGGCACAGACCTTGCTCCCGACCTTGCACTCGCTCGGCACTGAACGTTGTTCATGCGGTCCCGAGGGTTGAACTTGTGACGTTATAAAAACAATTAAACTAGCAAGGTACATAACAATGAATAACTTGCCGCACGGTCACTGCCCGCCTGAAGGTGACGCACACGAACTCAAACGCAACCTGTCCAACCGCCATATCCAGCTGATCGCCATCGGCGGTGCCATCGGCACCGGCCTGTTCATGGGTTCGGGCAAGACCATCAGCCTGGCCGGCCCTTCCATCATCTTTGTCTACATGATCAT
Organism: Pseudomonas sp. BN505; assembly: GCF_029873175.1. Classification (NCBI taxonomy): domain Bacteria; kingdom Pseudomonadati; phylum Pseudomonadota; class Gammaproteobacteria; order Pseudomonadales; family Pseudomonadaceae; genus Pseudomonas; species Pseudomonas sp. BN505. Next base: position 181,023 of record NZ_SSOI01000050.1, on the reverse strand, counting down.
CGGCTTCATGCTGTTCTTCGTCATGCGCGCAATGGGCGAGCTGTTGCTGTCCAACTTGCACTACAAATCGTTCATCGACTTTGCTGCCGACCTGCTAGGGCCGTGGGCGGGGTTCTTTACCGGCTGGACCTACTGGTTCTGCTGGATTGTCACCGGCATTGCCGATGTGATTGCCATTTCTGCCTATACACAATTCTGGTTCCCGGACATGCCATTGTGGATACCGGCGCTGACCTGTGTCGGGCTGTTGCTGACGCTGAACCTGATGACGGTCAAGATGTTCGGGGAAATGGAGTTCTGGTTCGCCATGATCAAGATCGTGGCCATTTGCGCGCTGGTCTGCACCGGCTTCTACATGGTGGCGGCGGCCTATCAGTCGCCGGCCGGGCATGCCGCAGCGCTCGCCAACCTGTGGAACGACGGCGGGATGTTCCCGCACGGCGCCATGGGCTTTTTCGCTGGCTTTCAGATTGCGGTGTTTGCCTTCGTCGGCATCGAGCTGGTGGGCACCACTGCGGCCGAAACCAAGAGCCCGGAGCGCAACCTGCCGCGGGCGATCAACTCGATTCCGGTGCGCATCATCGTTTTCTATGTGCTGGCGCTGATCGCCATCATGGCCGTTACCCCGTGGCGTGAAGTGGTGGCCAACAAGAGCCCCTTCGTCGAGTTGTTCGTGCTGGCCGGCCTGCCGGCAGCCGCAGGCATCATCAACTTCGTGGTACTGACCTCGGCCATGTCGTCGGCCAACAGCGGTGTGTTCTCTACCAGCCGCATGCTTTACGGCCTGGCGATGGACGGTGATGCACCTGGCAAGTTCGGCGCACTGTCCCGCCGTGCCGTGCCCTCCAACGGCCTCATCTTCTCGTGTGTGTGCCTGACCGGCGGGGCGCTGGTGATCTACCTGGTGCCGAACATGCTTGATGCTTTCACCCTGATTACCACGGTATCGGCACTGCTGTTCATGTTTGTCTGGTCGATCATCCTGCTGTCGTACCTGGCGTACCGCAAGCAGCGCGACCCTTTGCACCAGGCGTCGAAGTACAAGATGCCGGGCGGCACCGTGATGTGCCGGGTATGCCTGGCGTTCTTCGCCTTCATCCTGGCATTGCTGGCCCTGGAGGCCGACACCCGCATGGCGTTGTACCTGGTACCGGTGTGGTTTGCCGTGCTGGGCCTGGCGTACCGGTCCATCCGCCAGAAGAAACAGGCGACAGCGCAGTTGTCGTTTGACGCTGATTGACCGGCACATTCATGTGTTGCCCAAGGGGATAGCGCGCTGCGCTGTCCCCTTGTTGTCTTTTTGCCAAACAGGGATTTTGGCTGAGGAGCTTAGATGAGAATCCACGTCAACTTTGTCGACCGTGTCGGCATCACCCAGGAAATCCTGTCGCTGCTCGGGGCGCGCAACCTCAACCTGGACGCGGTGGAAATGATTCCGCCCAACGTCTACATCGATGCCCCGACGCTGTCCCCGGTCGTGCTGGATGAACTGTATGCCGCCCTGTTGGGGGTGGACGGTGTGCAGGAGGTGTCGCTGGTCGACTTCCTGCCGGGCCACCGCCGGCGCTTGCAACTGGAGGCTTTGCTGGCCGCCATGAGCGACCCGGTGCTGGCAGTGGACCCCACTGGCCATGTGCTGCTGGCCAACCCGACGCTGGTCAGCCTGGTGGGCCACGAGCCGGCGGGTGAGCCGTTGAGCAAGCTGTTTGCCGAGCCGAACCTGGCGCAGAACCTGATCGACAAGGGTTTTCGCCTGCCCATGTGCGAGGTGAGCTTTCAGGACCAGTCCCTGCTGCTGGAGGCCACGCCCATCAGCGGCGGCGCCGAAGGCCTGGTGGGCGGCTTGCTGACCCTGTACCCACCCAGCCGGATCGGCGAGCGCCTGGCCTCGCTGCTGCATGACAACGGTGAAGGGCTTGGGGCGTTGCTGGGGGAATCGGCCGCGCTGCAGGCGCTCAAGGCGCGCTTGCACAAAGTGGCGAGCCTGGAGGCGCCGTTGCTGATCCAGGGCGAGACCGGTACGGGCAAGGAGCTGGTGGCCCGTGCCTGCCATGCGCTCAGTGCCCGGCGCGATACGTCATTCCTGGCGCTGAACTGCGCAGCGCTGCCCGAAAGCCTGGCCGAAAGCGAGCTGTTCGGCTACGCCGCCGGCGCCTTTACCGGCGCCCAGCGCGGTGGCAAGCCGGGCCTGTTGGAGCTGGCCGATGGCGGGACGGTGTTTCTCGATGAAGTGGGCGAGATGTCGCCCTACCTGCAGGCCAAGCTGCTGCGCTTTCTCAACGACGGCAGTTTTCGCCGGGTGGGGGGTGGCAACGAGGTGCGGGTGAATGTGCGGGTGGTCTGCGCCACCCACCGTAACCTGGAAAACATGGTGATGGAGGGCAGTTTCCGCGAAGACCTGTACTACCGGCTGAACGTGCTCAACCTGAAGGTGCCGCCCCTGCGCGAGCGCGGCAAGGACATTCTGCTGCTGGCCGAACATTTCCTGCGCCAGGCCTGTGCGCAGATACAGCGCTCACCCTGCCGCCTGGCGTTGGCCACCCATCCGCTGCTGCTGGGCAATCGCTGGTCAGGCAATGTGCGCCAGTTGCAGAACGTGATTTTCCGCGCAGCAGCCATCAGCGAAGGCGAGGTGATCGACTGCGACGACCTGGAACTGGCCGGCACCGCATTGAGCAGCCAGCAGGCCGAGGGGGCGGAAATCGTCAGCCTCGAGGCGGCCGTGCAGGCCTTTGAAAAGGCCTTGCTGGAGAACTTGTACCAGAGCTACCCCTCGACCCGGCAACTGGCCGTGCGGCTGCAGACTTCCCACACGGCCATCGGTCAGCGCCTGCGCAAGTACGGCATCGCCAGCCGGGTCTCGTAGCTGACCCGGTTCGAATGCGCTCCACTGGAGTGATTGCGCTCCGTTTTGCCGTGGAGCCCGTATCCAGTGGCGGGCCCCACACCAGGTGATTGCCGGGCGCTGGCGGTGGAGCGAATACGCTCCGGCGCAGGTACTTCTAAAAGTTCGGATTAATGTTCTAAGGTACTGATAAATATAGAAAACATTGAGTTGGCATCGCCCTTGCTCTTGTATCTGGCAGTCCCGCACAGGGACCCACCCGATAACAAGAGAGGAACGTCCATGAGCACTCTGCGTTTTACGCCCGAACACGAATGGCTGCGTCTGGAAGCGACCGGCGAGCTGACCGTCGGCATTACCAGCTATGCCCAGCAGGCCCTGGGTGACGTGGTGTTCGTGCAACTGCCGGAGCCTGGTGAGTACGGGGAAGGCAATGAACTCGCGGTGCTCGAGTCGGTAAAGGCCGCCAGCAACATCACCATGCCGGTAACAGGCACGGTGGTAGCCGTCAACCAGGCACTGGCCGAAGACCCTGAGCTGATCAACGCCTCGCCGATGCAGGACGGCTGGTTCTTCCGTATCCAGGCCAGCAACCCTGCTGACCTCGATAGCCTGATGGACCAGGACGGCTACGAGCGCTTCCTGGCCGACAACGCCTGAACTGGGGTGGCCGCCATGAACAACCCCTGTATCCCGCTGGGCACGCTTGATGAATTTGTCGCCCGTCACATTGGCCCGCGCGAAGACGACATCGAGGCCATGCTGGCGCTGACCGGCCATGAGTCGCTCGATGCGCTGGTCGACAGCGTCATCCCCGCCAGTATAAAAGGCAGCAGTGTGCTCTCGCTGACCCCGGGGCAAGGCGAGGCAGAGGCGCTGGCCGCACTCAAGGCGATTGCCGCGAACAACCAGCTGTATCGCAACCACATCGGCCAGGGCTATTACCCTTGCCATACGCCGGCCTCGATCCTGCGCAACCTGCTGGAGAACCCGGCCTGGTACACCGCGTACACCCCGTACCAGCCGGAAATTTCCCAAGGCCGCCTGGAAGCACTGCTGAACTTCCAGACCCTGGTCAGCGACCTGACCGGTATGGAAATCGCCAACGCCTCGTTGCTCGATGAAGCCACCGCTGCCGCCGAGGCCATGACCTTCTGCAAGCGCCTGGCGAAGAACAAAGCCCCGGCGTTCTTCGCTTCCCGCGATTGCCACCCGCAAACCCTCGATGTGTTGCTTACCCGTGCGCGGCCACTGGGTATCGAGGTGGTCATCGGTGATGAGGCGGCGCTGGAGGGCCAGCCCCTGGACGGCTATTTCGGCCTGCTGTTGCAGTACCCGGCCAGTACCGGTGCAATTGTCGATCACCGGGCCTTGGTGCAACGCGCCCATGCAGCGGGCGCGCTGGTTTCGGTATCCGCAGACCTGCTGGCCCTGACTTTGCTGGCGCCCCCGGGGGAGTGGGGCGCAGACGTGGTCATCGGCAGCGCCCAGCGCTTTGGTGTGCCACTGGGTTTCGGCGGCCCGCACGCGGCATACTTCGCCACCCGCGATGTGTTCAAGCGCGACATGCCCGGCCGCCTGGTCGGCGTGTCCATCGACCGCTTCGGCAAACCGGCCTTGCGCCTGGCCATGCAGACGCGCGAGCAACATATCCGCCGCGAGAAAGCCACCAGCAACATCTGCACCGCCCAAGTGCTGCTGGCCAACATCGCCAGCATGTATGCGGTTTACCACGGCCCGCAAGGCCTGGCACAGATCGCCCGGCGGGTGCATCGCCTGACGGCGATCCTGGTGCAGGGGTTGCGCCAGCTTGGGCATCATGTCGAACAGGCGCACTTCTTCGACACCGTCAGCGTGGTAACCGCCAGGCCGTTGGCCGATGTGCTGGCGGCGGCCAACGCTGCCCGGCTGAACCTGCGCCTGATCGACGACTTACGGGTTGGCGTCGCGCTGGATGAAACCTGCGAGCAGGGGAGCGTCGAGGCCTTGTGGCAGGTGTTCGCGGGCGCCGGGCAGGCGCTTCCGGACTTCGCCGCTTTGGCTGCCGACGGTGCCGATTGCCTGCCGTCGGTGCTGCTGCGTGACACGCATTACCTGCAGCACCCGGTGTTCAACCGTTACCACTCTGAAACCGAGTTGATGCGCTACCTGCGTCGCTTGGGCGACAAGGACCTGGCCCTGGACCGCAGCATGATCGCCCTGGGCTCGTGCACCATGAAGCTCAACGCCGCCAGCGAGATGACCCCGATCACCTGGCCCGAGTTCGGCGCCCTGCACCCGTTCGCCCCGGCCAGCCAGTCGCTGGGCTACCGCCAACTGACCGATGAGCTGGAGGCCATGCTGTGTGCGGCCACCGGGTATGACGCCATGTCGTTGCAGCCCAACGCCGGGTCCCAGGGCGAGTACGCCGGCCTGCTGGCCATACGCGCCTACCACGCCAGCCGTGGCGAGGCCGGGCGTGATGTGTGCCTGATCCCGTCGTCGGCCCATGGCACCAACCCGGCCACGGCGCAGATGGCCGGCATGCAGGTGGTGGTGGTCAACTGCGATGAGCGTGGCAATGTCGATGTGGCCGACCTGCAGCACAAGGCCGAGCAACACAAGGCCAGGCTGGCGGCCCTGATGATTACCTACCCTTCGACCCACGGTGTGTTCGAAGACGGCATCACGCGAATCTGCGACATCATTCATGCGTGTGGCGGCCAGGTGTACCTGGACGGCGCCAACATGAACGCCATGGTCGGGTTGTGTGCGCCCGGCAAGTTCGGTGGCGATGTGTCGCACCTGAACCTGCACAAGACCTTCTGCATTCCCCACGGCGGTGGTGGCCCTGGGGTCGGCCCGATCGGCGTCAAGGCGCACCTGGCGCCGTTTCTGCCGGGGCACGGCCACCTGCCCAAGCAGCAGGGGGCGGTAAGTGCAGCGCCGTATGGCAGTGCCAGTATCTTGCCGATCACCTGGATGTACATCCGCATGATGGGCGGGGCAGGGCTCAAGCGTGCCTCGCAGCTGGCGATCCTCAGTGCCAACTACATTGCCCGGCGCCTGGAAGAGCACTACCCGGTGTTGTACACCGGCGAGAACGGCCTGGTGGCCCACGAGTGCATTCTTGACCTGCGCCCGCTCAAGGACAGCAGCGGCATTGGCGTGGAGGATGTGGCAAAACGGCTGATCGACTTTGGCTTCCATGCCCCGACCATGTCCTTCCCGGTGGCCGGCACGCTGATGGTCGAGCCGACCGAGAGCGAGTCCAAGGAGGAACTGGACCGCTTCTGCGCCGCGATGATCTGCATCCGCGAAGAAATTCGCGCGGTGGAAAACGGCACCCTGGACGCGCTCGACAACCCGTTGAAGAACGCCCCGCACACTGCCAGCGAACTGGTCGGTGAATGGGCCCACAGCTATAGCCGGGAACTGGCGGTGTACCCGCTTGCCGACCTGCGCGAGAGCAAGTACTGGCCGCCGGTGGGGCGCGTGGACAACGTTTACGGCGACCGCAACCTGGCCTGCGCCTGCCCGCCGCTGTCCAGCTATCAAGACGCCTGACCCTGCTGGCCCGGAGCCGCTCCGGGCCATATTTGCCCACCAGACAATCAAGGAATCACACCCATGTTCCATAAAAGCCTGACCCTGTCCGATTTCGACCCTGCGCTGTCCGAGGCCATCCGCCGCGAAGTGCAACGCCAGGAAGACCACATCGAGCTGATCGCTTCGGAAAACTACACCAGCCCGCAGGTGATGCAGGCCCAAGGTACCGAACTGACCAACAAGTACGCCGAAGGCTACCCCGGCAAGCGTTATTACGGCGGCTGCGAGCATGTCGACGTGGTCGAGCAGTTGGCCATCGACCGTGCAAAACAACTGTTCGGGGCGGGTTATGCCAACGTCCAGCCGCATTCCGGCTCCCAGGCCAACGCTGCGGTCTACCTGGCCTTGCTGCAAGCTGGCGACACCCTGTTGGGCATGAGCCTGGCGCATGGCGGCCACCTGACCCACGGTGCCAAGGTGTCGTCCTCGGGCAAGCTGTACAACGCGGTGCAATATGGCATCGACGCCAACGGCCTGATCGACTACGACGAAGTCGAGCGCCTGGCCGTCGAGCACCAGCCGAAGATGATCGTGGCGGGCTTCTCGGCCTATTCGAAAACCCTCGACTTCCCGCGTTTTCGGCAGATCGCCGACAAGGTCGGGGCCTACCTGTTCGTCGACATGGCCCACGTCGCCGGGCTGGTAGCGGCGGGGTTGTACCCCAACCCGCTGCCGTATGCCGATGTGGTCACCACCACCACCCACAAGACCCTGCGCGGGCCACGTGGTGGCCTGATTCTGGCCAAGGCGGACCCGGAGCTTGAGAAAAAGCTCAATTCGGCAGTGTTCCCGGGCGGTCAGGGCGGGCCGCTGATGCACGTGATCGCGGCCAAGGCGGTGTGCTTCAAGGAGGCTTTGGAGCCTGGCTTCAAGGACTACCAGCGCCAGGTCATCAGCAACGCCCAGGCCATGGCACAGGTGTTCATGCAGCGGGGCTTCGACGTGGTTTCAGGCGGCACCGACAACCATCTGTTCCTGGTCAGCCTGATCCGCCAGGGCATTACCGGCAAGGACGCCGATGCTGCCCTGGGGCGTGCGCACATCACGGTGAACAAGAACGCCGTGCCCAACGACCCGCAGTCGCCGTTCGTGACCTCGGGCCTGCGCATTGGCACCCCGGCGGTGACGACCCGTGGCTTCAAGGAAGCGCAGTGCCGTGCCCTGGCGAGCTGGATCTGCGACATTCTCGACCACCTCGGTGATGCTGACGTCGAAGCCCATGTGGCGGGCCAGGTCTCTGAGTTGTGCAAGCTGTTCCCGGTATATCCAGCCTGACACCAGTAACCCTTCGCCAGGCAAATGGGCCGATCTCACAGAACTGCACATCACTCAGGCTGCCGCATCACCTTGTAGGAGCAGCCTTGTGCTGCGAAGAGGCCGGTAAGGCTAAAGACTATCTGCCGCTCCGATGGCCTCTTCGCAGCGCAAGGCTGCTCCTACAGGTCTTGTGTTTGCCTTGAAATCAGTGCAGGTCAGCTGCGAGCGGACCGCTTGCGAACTCAGCCTCATCGCCAGCCAGGAGCCAGCCATGCCAACCGAACAACTGCAACACACACCACCGCGACCGCAGCCTGTGCAGGCCGGGGTAAAACTGCGCGGCGCCGAAAAGGTGGCGCGTATCCCGGTGAAAATCCTGCCCACCGAGGATGTGCCACGCAAGCCCGACTGGATTCGCGTGGCCATCCCTACCACACCCGAGGTAGCGCGGGTAAAGGCCCTGCTGCGCAAGCACAAGCTGCACAGCGTGTGCGAGGAAGCCGCCTGCCCGAACCTGGGGGAGTGCTTCTCTGGCGGTACGGCGACGTTCATGATCATGGGCGACATCTGCACCCGGCGGTGCCCGTTCTGCGACGTCGGCCATGGTCGGCCCAGGCCGCTGGACGTCGACGAGCCGAAGAACCTGGCCATCGCTATCGCCGACCTGGGCCTGAAGTACGTGGTGATCACTTCTGTGGACCGGGACGACCTGCGCGATGGCGGCGCCGGGCATTTTGCCGATTGCCTGCGCGAGATCCGCAGGCTGTCGCCGGGCATTCAGCTGGAAACCCTGGTGCCCGATTACCGCGGGCGCATGGAGGTGGCCCTGGCCATCACCGGGCAGGAACCGCCAGACGTGTTCAACCACAACCTCGAAACCGTGCCGCGCCTGTACAAGGCGGCCCGGCCGGGCTCGGCTTTCGAGTGGTCGCTGGACCTGCTGGAGCGCTTCAAGCAACAGCTACCGAAGGTGCCGACCAAGTCCGGGCTGATGCTCGGCCTGGGCGAAACCGATGAAGAAGTGATCGAAGTGATGCAGCGCATGCGCGAGCATCAGGTCGACATGCTGACGTTGGGGCAGTACTTGCAGCCTTCACGCAGCCACCTGCCGGTGCAGCGCTTCGTGCACCCGGACACCTTTGCCTGGTTTGCCGAGCAGGGCTTGGCAATGGGGTTCAGAAACGTGGCGTCCGGGCCATTGGTGCGTTCTTCCTACCATGCTGACCAGCAGGTGCAGTTAGCGGAACGCGTCGTTGCCGGTTGAGCGTTGTGCCCTGATCGCGCTTTGAAAAAGGGAGGGAGTTCAAAGTTGGCATGAAAATCTCATGTACAGCGCTTGGCATACGATTTTCGTAACCTTGCGTTCACCCTCCATGGACAAAAACAACAGGGGGCTTACATGAGTTGTCTGATTTGCGCAGGGCAGGCGCAATCCGTTGAATGCACCCATGGATGGGAAGAGCGGCATTGCTCCCAGTGTGGATGTTACCGAATGTCACAAGCGCTCATCCTGGTGATGATGGAAGAGGGGCAGATTTTCGATACGGCGCGCATGCGGGAGTGGCTGGCGGCTCGGCGTGTGCTGGTGCCCGTTCCTTCCATCGACCATACCCAGGCGATATTGGCGCGTTGAACGGACGTTGCGGCGGGCATGGTGTACCTGGCCTGGTGGACTGCGGCATCATAGCGTGCCCGGCCTTCAACGCACCCAGGAGACCACGATGATCAACACTGGCGATCTATTGCCCGACGTTACGCTGTACGAGTACAACAATGACGAGGGCGCCTGCGCGATCGGCCCCAATGCCTTTTCCGTTCACGAGCGCTGCAAGCAGAAAAAAGTGGTTGTGTTCGGTTTGCCCGGCGCGTTCACGCCTACCTGCTCCGAACGCCACGTCCCGGGTTATGTCGCTGAGGCACAAGCGTTGTTTGCCGCGGGCGTTGACGAGATTCTCTGTGTGTCCGTGAACGATGCCTTTGTCATGAATGCCTGGGGCAACAGCCTGCAGGTGGGCGAAACGGTGAGGATGATCGGCGATGGTAACGGCGAATTCAGCGACGCACTGGGCCTGATCCAGGACCTGTCGGCGCGTGGGTTGGGGCGCCGTTCGCTGCGTTACGCCATGGTGGTCGACAACCTGGTTGTCAAACACATCGCTGTCGAAGCGCCTGGCAAGTTCGAGGTCAGTGATGCGGCGAGCGTGCTGGCCACGTTGCATCACGTTTAGCCGCCAGGCCTTTCAGTCAGGGCCTGTCAGGGTCGCCAATGCCTATTTCAAACCGACCCGATAACAACAAGGGAAAAGACGGTTGAAACTGCATCAACTCAAGGCGCTGGTCGCCATCCACAACGCAGGCAGCATCCTTGAAGCTTCCAAGCTCATGCACATTACCCAGCCTGCGCTGAGTCGTTCGATCAAGGACCTGGAACGGGAGGTCGGCTTCAGCCTGTTGCAGCGCTCGCACAAAGGCATGGCCCTTACCGAGGAAGGCAAGCGTGTCATTCGCCACGCCAACCTCGTGGTGGAGAGCATTCGTCGCCTGCAGATCGAAGCGGCGAGCATTCAGGATGCCGCGCTGGGCGCTGTGTCGATCGGGGTCACATCGCTGACAGCGATGCTCGATGGTGTCGATGAGAGCATCCTGGCGTTCCGGCGCAAGTACCCGCGAGTGAAGATCACCATCACCGACTTGCGCCCCAGCCAGATCCTGCAACGCCTGCGCGACGGCAGCCTGGACTTTGCCATTACCTCGCAGCAACCGCTGAGCCGGCTGAGCCTGGACTGGGAGGCGCTGGGCAGTATCAAGGGCAGGGTGATTTGCCACGCGTCCAACGCACAAAAGTTTTCCAAGTCGCTTCGCACCTTGCAGTACGGCCACTGGATCAGCCTGGACGAGCTGTCCGACCAGGCTTCGCAGTTTCACCAGCTGTTTGAGGTGAACGGCCTTCAGGTGCCGCAGAACACCATTGAGTGCACCTCGGTGATGATGGCGCTCAAGCTGCTGAAGAACACCGAATCGTTGATGACCATCAGCGAGCTGGCGGTGGACCGGGGGTTCACCTTTGGGGTGGATTGCGAGTACGTGGCCATGGCCGTGCAGGAGCTGATTCCGGACTACCCCATCAACCTGGTCTGTATCGACCGCCACAGCCTTACGGCGCCTGCCCAGGAGCTGTTCCACAGCTTGCGCGGGCAGGTACTCAGGCAAACACGCCCAGTGGCGTCAGAAGTGGTAGTACATGCCTAGCGACACGTTGCCAGGGTTGTCGCCAACCTGATCCACCGGGGTGCCGGCGTAGGTGACGGACGACGCACGCTGGTTGGCAATCAGGCCGAGCCGTCCGTAGACGGCCCAGCGTGGGTTGATGAAATGGTCATAGCCGATCATCACCCCTGCTGCGTCCTTGTCGCGGGCGGTGACCTCGCGTTGCATCACGGCCAGGCGCAGCACATCCCGCTCGCCGACTGGCGCCATCACCCCGAAGGTGTACAGCGTGGTACTGGGCGTGCCGGCCTGGTCTACGTCCTGGCGTTGCCAGGTCAGGCTGGTGGCCAGTGGGCCGAAATCGTAGAACGCCGACAGGCTTTTGTAGTAGTTGGCGGTCTGACGTGAAGTGCCAGCGTCGTCCCAGGGGTCGCTGTAATACAGGTTGTAGGAGGCCAGCAGCATCACCCGGCTGTTGCGGTATTGCAGCCTGGCGCCGCCGCCACGCACGGTGCGCCCCTGGCTGGCGGCATCGTCGAAGCCGAAGCTTAGCGCGGTGCCGATACTGAAGCCGTTCAGGTTCGGGCTGGTGTAGGCCAGGGTGTGCTTGGGGCGCAGGTCCAGGTAAAAAGCGCCCTTGCCGGCGGCCGGCAGGGCCAGGTAGGTGTAGGGTGAGCCGTAGGTCGCCAGGAACGGGTCGGCGTAGGTGGGCGTGCCCATGCTGTAGGTCTTGCCGAACTCAAGCTTGCCCAGGGTGCGCGAGCGCAGGGCGACCGTTGCCAGGCGCAGGGTACCAATGGTGTCCCAGGTGCCCTCCAGGGCTTTGCCATTCACGTTGAAGCCTTCCTCGACGTCGAGTTCCAGCACGGTGTCGGGGTTCAGCCCCTTGCGGGCATACAGCCCGACCTTGTTGGTCCAGGCGCCGCCGCCGGCCAGGCGAAAGCCCGAGTGGTGCTGCGAGTCGTGATAGCTGGCGAACGCATCCACGGTGCCGTAGACCTTGAGCTTGTCATCGAAACCGTAATCCACCCCGTAATAACCAAAACCCGGCGCAATCCGGCCGAGCGTCGGAAAGCCCTCGGCCTGTGCCTGCGCGGCAAGGCATGCCCCTTGGATCATCAACAGCAACGACGTAATGCGAGTGTTCATTCACGACTCCAGGCCAGCACAGTGATGTGGTGGCTGTAGCGTCGATGAACAGCACGTTGCAGCGTGATTGCTTATTCGGCCATGTCATGCCGTTTGGTTAATCAAGGCACTGCGGGGCGTTACGGTTGGCGAGAAGGTCTGCGCTAGACAGGCTTGGAACACGCGCGAGGCCGCGCTTGCTGCCCGCTTGAGTGAGCACTAACGGGGCAGCGCGCAGAGGCAAGGCAATCTGTGCGCCAGTTCAGGGCAAATTGGTCAGCGAGCGGTCCGGTCAATTAACCAATGGTTAGCCACATGCCTAAACTGCAAGTGTGTTGGGTGCCCGATTGGCCGATATTCGCTGCACGCCGCGAATTGCCATCGGAGATAACAATGACTACACCGCTACCCGCACCGCCCCTCATGCAGACGGGCGCGCATTCAGCCGCGCAGGCATCTTCCTCACGTAAAACCTTGATTGCCTGCTCGCTGGGCAATGCACTGGAAATGTACGACTTCACGATCTACAGCTTTTTTGCTGTGCTGATCGGCAAGCATTTCTTCCCCTCCGAGTCGGCGATGGCTTCGTTGCTGATGTCGCTGGCCACCTTCGGTGTCGGTTTCCTCATGCGCCCGGTGGGGGCGATGGTCATCGGTCGCTATGCCGACCGGCGCGGGCGCAAGGCGGCATTGAGCCTGACCATCGGGCTGATGACCTTGGGTACTGCGCTGATCGCATTTGCGCCCACCTATTCGCAGATCGGCATTTTCGCAACCCTGTTGCTGGTGGCTGGCCGGCTCATCCAGGGCATGTCGGCCGGCGGGGAGGTGGGTACTGCCTCGGTGTTCCTGATGGAGTCCAGTGCGGTTGGCAACCGTTGCCAGAACGTCAGCTGGCAGGCCGCCAGCCAGGGATACGCCGCATTGCTGGGGGCCGGCTTTGGCTTTGCCCTCAGCCAGTTGCTCGACCCCGCGGCCCTGGAAAGCTGGGGGTGGCGGGTCCCGTTCATGTTCGGCCTGCTGATCGGCCCGGTCGGTTGGTACATTCGCACGCGTTTGCCAGAAACCCATGAGGCCGCCCCGGCGCACAAGGCCGACCAGGTGCTGGACGCCGAGCTGCTCAAACGTATCGCCCAGGGTATCGGCCTGATGGCCAGCTCGACCATCGGCATGTACCTGTTCGTGTTCTACATGCCCACCTACCTGACCACGGCCTTGCATTACCCGGCCGGCAGCGCTATGGCGATTGCCTGTATCAGCAGCGGCTGCATGGCGGTCATCTGCCCGTTGGCGGGCAAGTTTGCCGACAAGTACCAGCTGCGCAAGCGCCTGCTGGGGTGGACGGTTGCCATGCCGGTGGTGCTGACCCTGCCGGTGTTCTACCTGCTTGGGCAGGTGCAGCATATGGGCCTGGCCATGATGTGCGTGGCGGTCCTGATCCTGCCGACCTGCATCGGTGCCGGTGCGTTCTTTGCGCTGATGATGGAGGGTTTCCCGAAAGCGCGGCGCTCGTTCGGCACCTCGGTCAGCTACAGCCTGGGCGTGACGATTTTCGGCGGCTTCTCGCCGCTGGTGGCGACCTGGCTGATTGCTGCGCTCGGCACCCCGATGGCGCCGGCCTACTTCCTGTTGGCCGGCGGCGTTGTCAGCCTGGCCTGCCTCAAATACTTCCCCGAAAACAAAGGATGCGAGTGACATGGGCACTTTGAACATGACTACTTTCCCGAGCAACCAAACTCAGGCCCCGGTGGCTGAACTGGATGAGTTCGTCGTGATTCGCCGGCAGATTCATGCCGCGCCGGAGCTTGGCGGCGACACCCCGGACACGGCGGCGTTGGTGGCCGACAAGTTGCAGGCCTGGGGTTATGAAGTGCATCGCAACATAGGCGGGCATGGGGTGGTCGGCATATTGAAAGCAGGGGACAGCCGGCGCAGCATCGGCCTGCGGGCAGACATGGACGCATTGCCCATGAGCGAGAAAAACCCCTTCGCGCATGCCAGCAAGATCCCCGGCCGCATGCATGCCTGTGGCCATGACGGGCATACCGCGATCCTGCTGGCAGCCGCTGCGCAACTGGCAGCCACGCGCAGCTTCAACGGCACGTTGAACGTGATCTTCCAGCCGGACGAAGAGGGCCTGGCCGGGGCCAAGGCGATGATCGACGACGGCTTGTTCGAGCGCTTCCCGTGTGACTCGGTGTATGCGCTGCACAACATGCCCGGCATGCCGGTGGGCACCTGTGTGGTACAGGCCGGGCCGACCATGGCGTCCTCCGAACGGGTCAGCATTCGTATCACCGGTAAAGGCGGGCACGGGGCGATGCCGGAACTGTCGGTAGACCCGGTGATGGCGTTGAACAGCCTGATCAGTGGCATCCAGACCATCAAGTCGCGCAACCTGAGCGTCGAGGACTATGCCGTTATCAGTATCGGCATGATCCAGGCCGGTACCGTCTACAACATCATTCCTGACGAGGCCAGCATGCTACTGAGCGTGCGCACCGACACGGCCGAGACCCAGCAGAAGATCAACAGCCGCATTGACGCCCTGGCCAGGGGGCACGCCGAAAGCTTTGGCGTGGAGATCGAGGTGCAAATCACCCAACTGGCGCCAGCGTTGTGCAACAGCGATCACGAAAGCGCGTTGCTGCGGGAAAGCCTGCGGCCGTTGTTCGCCGACGGGGCGATGCTGGACAAGATGCCCAAGAAAGTCATGGGCACCGAAGACTTCGCCTACATGCTGCAGGCACGGCCAGGCTGTTACTTCATGCTGGGCAACGGTACGGGCGAGTTCCATGGTTGCTCGGTGCACAACCCTCATTACGACTTCAACGACGCGTTGGTGAAGATAGGCGCCGATTGTTGGGTGAAGTGGGTGCAGGACTACCTGCGTTGACGCCTGTGCATGGCAGGCCGGCAGCTTTGGCCCCTTGGCCCCGGGGCCATTGACTCTCCCTCCAGGGGCAGGCTTTACCCTGAAGGCTTCTTGTCCAGGATGAAGTGACGTCCAGGCAAGGTCCGGAACTGACAAACCCTGGGGCATGAAGTGGCCGCCTCTCGACAGGTGTCCGCTTCACGCCCTGATGAGGCTAGCCACTGCTGGCGATGTCGACTCAGATCCAGACGTCATTCAGCGCTGTTCGCTCCCCGCCTTCATGACCGGTGTTCAACACGCCTTGCGGCTCAATCATCATAAGTGTTGTTTCCGTCTCTGCCGCTGTTCTGTGCTCTACCCCACGTGGTACGACATACAGTTCGCCCGGCTTCACATGAACGCAACCCTCGGGGAGATCGATGCGCAAGAGCCCTTCGAGCACCAGAAAAGCTTCATCAGTTTCCGGGTGTGAATGCCAGATGAATTCACCTTCGATGCGTACCACCTTGAACTGGTAGTCGTTCATTTCGGCGACAACCCTTGGGCTCCATTGCTGCTCGATCAGAGAAGCTTTTTGAGTCAGGTTCACAGGCTGTGATGCCAATTGCTGCTGCTTGCTGGACATAGCTGATCCTCTGTTGATTGGAGTGACCAGCCTATCGAACGGAACGCGCACTGTTCTTGTACGATCCTGCAACTCAGCGGACCGTGCGTAAGCGTTCCAGCCAACGCAGAGGCGGCACGCCGTAGGTGCGAGTGAAGTGCCGGGTCATGTGGCTCTGATCATGAAAGCCTGAGGCAAGGGCAGCATCGACCAGTGTGAAGCCATCCAGAATCAGCCTGCGGAAAGCGTCCAGGCGCCTTAGCGTGACAAAACGGTATGGGCTGGTGCCGTAGAGGGCGCGAAAGTCTCGCGACAAGCTCCATTGCTCACGCCCACTCGCCTGTTTGAGCATTTCCAGGGTGATGCCCACGTGAAGGTGCTCCATGATGAATGCCCTGGCACGCTCGGCAGAGCGGTAATCCAGACGCTTGCGGCCACGCGGCTTGCCGCCGACTGCGCGAAGCGCCATTGCCAAGTCATAAACGGCGTCCTGTTCCTCCAGGGTTTCCAGAGGATGATCCAGTGCCTGCACGAAAGCCTCGCTGGCGTGGTACAAGCGCGGGTCGCAGGATAGTCCGCCAGCAATGAAAGGCAACGGTTCCCCTCCGAGAACGTTCTGTATCAGCGACGGGTCGATGTAGGCCATCCGGTAGCGAAAACCCACATCCGTGCCCGCCATGCCGTCATGCACCTCGTCGGGATGCAGCACTAGTGTGTTGCCGGGCACACCGTGGCACAGCGCTCCCTTGTAGTGAAAGCTCTGAACGCCGGCAAGGGTGCGGCCAATCGAATAGGTATCGTGACGATGCGGGTCGTAGCCATGGCCGCCAAACCACGCTTCGATGCGCTCCAGGTGTAGTGCTGCGTATGACCCAATCAGAGGTGGCTGAGGGGATTACTTTTCGCTCCATGGATATGCTCACTGCGAGTGCGCCATCTTGAATGTGAATAGTCCATGCTATTTCAGGATTACGCGAGCACCCAATCCATTTGCGCTCAATGCCCGTTTCACGCCCTGAGGGAGCCAGTCAATCCAGATCGACTGGCCACATCGTTTTCCGCCGCTTCTGACCGATAGCTGTGGGTGAGCCTTCTATTTGACTGCCTGTATCGTTACAATTCGCGGGTTCCACCAGAACATTCCCCATACGTCGTCCGGCAACAGCGACGACGCCAACCCTGGCGATGCTCCGTGCCCAGGGCTTCCACCCTCAATTGAGCCAAGGCTCAGTTGAAACGCTTGATTGACACTGCGGGCCTGAACTGCGGTGTACCCAGCCGACATGCGTGACACTCTTGTGCTGTCTGCCTTGCGCCCGGCCAACGGAGCCTGGTCCAGAACCGGCAATCCTGCCCCGCACGATCAATGTGGTCGTCATCATCAGGCCCTTTCACGCACTTGCGCTGGCGCCGGGCGAGCCTGCCTTGGGGACTGCTGCCCAAACGCGCATACGCGCGCGTGCAATCGCATGAAACAACCGAATGGATGG
The DNA here is from genome assembly GCF_029873175.1 of Pseudomonas sp. BN505. Classification (NCBI taxonomy): domain Bacteria; kingdom Pseudomonadati; phylum Pseudomonadota; class Gammaproteobacteria; order Pseudomonadales; family Pseudomonadaceae; genus Pseudomonas; species Pseudomonas sp. BN505. The sequence continues at coordinate 164,029 of NZ_SSOI01000050.1, read as the reverse complement.
AATTCGCTCCTACTGTGAGGCAGGCCTGATCAGGCGGAGTTGAATGAAGTACGCAACAGGAGAAAGCTCATGCCCTTCGTACCTCCCAAGGATCATCACTGCAACGGTAACGATCCGACCACTTCAACGACTGCTGGCCCCTGCGTGAAGTCGATGCCAGCACTCGAGCGCAGCAAATTCGGCGGCACGGCACGCCGCCCTGGCCGACCAGGCGACGCTGACGATCCTCCCGTATCTCGCAGTGACCTCAGCAAAGGTCACGGCCAATTGGTCGTAAATCAGGAGGCGCGCATCAACTGGCGCGTCCTGCTGATCTCGTCAATGGTGATCCTGGTGTTTTCCATTACCACGATCCTCATGCCCGATGCAGCACGCTCGGCGATGAAGCGGACAACCGACTGGATTGCGACGAACCTGGGTTGGTACTACGTGCTGACGATGACCCTGGTCGTCGGCTTCGTGCTGTGGGTGGCGTTATCCAGGGAAGGGGACGTGCGCATCGGCCCAGACCACTCGCGGCCGCAGTACAAGCTGGTGACCTGGGTTGCCATGCTGTTCGCCGCAGGGGTCGGCATAGACATGCTGTTCTATTCGGTCACCGGCCCGGTCGTACAGTACTTGCACCCGCCCAGCGGCGAAGGCGGTACTGCCCAGGCCATGCAGGACGCGGTCATCTGGACCATGTTTCACTATGGCATCGCAGGGTGGGCGATGTATGCCCTGCTGGGAATGGCCATGGGTTATTTCGCCTATCGGTGGGACATGCCGCTGTCGATTCGCGCCGCGCTTTACCCGCTGTTTGGCAAACGCGTACGCGGCCCCTTGGGCGATGGCATCAGTATCATTGCGCTGGTCGGCACCGTGTTCGGAGTCGCCACGTCGATGGGTATAGGTGTGGTACTGCTGAGTGTTGGTTTTTCGCTGATATTCGCCCTGGAACAGGGCCTCTCATTACAGATCGCATTGGTGATGGGTGCTGTGGCGCTTACCATTGCGGCCACCACCTCCGGGGTTGACCGAGGCATCCGCTGGATCGCCGAGTTGAACCTTTGGAGCGCCGTGGCGATGATGCTGTACATCCTGATAACAGGGCAGACGGCGTTCTTGTTGAATGCACTGGTGTCGAACATCGGTCAGTTTCTCGTCACCTTTCCTGCGCGTACATTCCAGACGTTTGCCTACGAGCCCGAAGGGGCCGGCTGGATGGGGGGGTGGACGTTGTTTTTCTGGGCCTTCTGGCTGGCCTGGGGGCCATTCGTCGGCGTGTTCCTGGCGCGAATCTCGCGGGGCCGCACCTTGCGTGAATTCGTCCTGGCGGCAGTCACAGCGCCGGTACTGTGCGATTTCATCATTGTCTCGCTGTTCGGCAACAGCGCACTTTTTCAGGTGCTCCAGGGCAACACCGAGTTTGCCACGCTGGCGATGGACAGCCCCGAGCGGGGTTGGTATGCACTGCTTCAGATGTTCCCGGGGTCGATGTTTCTGATTGGACTGGCAACGCTGTCAGGCTTGCTGTTCTACCTCACCAGCGCCAACTCCGGGGCGATGGTGATGTCGAACTTTTCTGCAACGATTCCCGACCCTTCCCAGGACGGCCCGAGCTGGTTGCGGATTTTCTGGGCCTTGCTCACGGCCATGCTCACTGTGGCGATGCTGGTCGCAGGTGGGGTCACGACCATGGAGTATGCAACGCTGATCTTTGCGCTACCGGTGACGGTCATTGCTTATCTGGTGATGGCATCCTTCTACAAGGTATTGCGCATGGAACGTGCTGAACGTGAAGGGCGCGTGCTGCGCCGTCCCTCGATGGCGGCGAGCGGGGGGCATGTACCGGAGCGCTCCTGGAAGCAACGGCTCGAGCACCTGCGGGCGTACCCATCGCTGCACCAGGTCACCCAGTTCCTGGACCGGACAGTCGGGCCAGCGCTGGGCGAAGTCGTCGCTGAATTCCGCCATCAGGGCTATCACGTCACCCGGGAAAACCTGGTCAATACCAGCGGTATCGAGGAACCGTTGTTGCGGGTATCGATGGACGAATTCCGTGACTTCCATTACCACGTCGCTATTGTCGAGGCGCCTGTGCCCATGTTCAGTGGCCGCATGACGCGCGAGATCGATGTCTATTACCGTTTGGAGGTGTTAACCCAGACGGGGTCTGGCGGTTATGACTTGATGGGCCTGACCAAACAGCAGGTCATAGATGATGTGCTCAATCGCTATGAGGCCCACTTGGCGTTCCTTGTTTTCTCCAGCGAGAACGCTACCGCCTCTGTGTTGACACCCAGGCAGTCGTAATGCTGTCCGTGACATTTTTGGCGTGCGCAGCGACCTTCCGTGGGTGACGCACCCAGTGTTCTGGTTCAAACGGGCTTTGCCTGGCTGTTTGGCACAGGTGGCGCTGTGATTGCCCCCAGCGCCTGGCCAGGCCGGCGCTGAGAAATGAGCTTCGAATGAGGGGCCTGTTAACGAAAGCTGCTAATGCTGGTATAGAGACATCCGCGAACCGTCTTTGTCAGCAGGAGCCGCCCATGCAACTCAGCCGTGCCAACCTGGCCGACTTCGTTTACTTTCTGGCTATTGTCCGCCACCAGAGTTTTAACCGGGCAGGCCTTGATGTGGGTATCAGCGCGTCGGCGCTCAGCCATGCAATCAAAGGTCTGGAGACTCGCCTTGGTGTTCGGCTGCTGAATCGAACCACCCGCAGTGTGACGCTGACCGCCGCCGGCGAAGAGTTGCATTCCCTGATCAGTGGGCCTATCGATGAAATCGGCCAGGCGATGGAGGTGCTCAATCGCTACCGCGATGAGCCCACTGGACGCATTCGTTTAAACACCTTGAGCGATGGCGCGGATTTTCTCCTTGGCCCCGTATTACCCCTTTTCAATGACCGTTACCCCGACATCGAAATCGACCTGACGGTCACCAACCGTTTGGTGGATGTGATTGGTGGCGGGCATGACGCAGGCATTCGTTATGGCGGTACGGTGCCGGAAGACATGATCGCCCAGCGCCTGTCGCCGGACATTCGCTGGGTGGTGGCAGGCTCTGCCAACTACCTCCATCGCTTTGGCGAGCCGAAGCATCCGCTCGATTTGCTCAAGCACCGCTGCTTACGGATTCGTCTGGGCAATGACCGGATGTACGACTGGGAGTTCGAGAAGGATGGCGAACAGTTGGCCATCGCTGTTCCGGGGGCGATCACCATTGATGAGACGCGCATTGGCGTGTCATTGGTTCGGCACGGCGCTGGCTTGATGTACGCGCCTGAGCCGGTGATCACGCCGCTGGTGGCCTCCGGCGATTTGCTCAGGGTGCTGGATGACTGGTCCAGCGTCGCGCCGGGTTTTCACATGTATTACTCAAGCCACCGGCAACTGCCGGTGGGCTTGCGGTTGTTGATTGACCTGATTCGCGAGGTTCAGCCGTTGGGGCCGATCAGCCCCTGATCAGGCCAGTTCGTGTTTGCTGAAATCAGACACCTCGCGGTTTGGCACTCAGCTTTTGTGCTTCCACACTTCATTCGGCGGCCTCGTATTGCGCTTGGCTGACGGGTTCCAGCCATTCAACGTTCTTGCCGTCGAGAGACTCTTGAATGGCCATATGGGTCATGCCGGTGGTGGCCGTTGCGCCGTGCCAGTGTTTGACACCTGGGGGCGTCCAGATCACATCCACTGGTTTGATCAACTGCTTCTTACCACCCGCTTGCTGAACCCAGCCTGTGCCGGCGGTCACCACCAAAGCCTGCCCCAGCGGGTGGGTGTGCCACATCGAACGGCCGCCCGGTTGGAAGTTGACGTAACCCGCCGACACCCGAGACGGCGCTCGGGTGGGGAATAGCGGATCAATCCGCGCGCTACCGACAAAACCGCTCGCCGGCCCCTCGATGGAGGGCTGCTCATCATTCTTCACAATCAGCATGGGTTGATCGGGGGCAGGGTGGGCTGCAATGGCCGCATTCGAGATCAGTGCAGTAGCAAGGGCTAACCCGGCGGTGATTTTTGGCATCAGTAAGCTCCTGAGGCGAAGATCATTTCAGTGGGCAACTTAATGCAGCACAAGCGTAGCGACTACTGACGCGAATCGGCATGAAGTTGTGAGTAACGCTCATCAATGACCCAGATCTTGTGCCCCTATTCATGAGCCTTACTCACTGGAGCATCCTGTTTTCCCTGACTAGTTCTCAGAAGCTTTCCTGATTAGCCTGCCAACCATAAGAGATGCCGCGGGTCCGGCCTCGCAGTTTTTCGGTGAATTGTGCTAGCGGAGATTTATCCTTGAGCTTTTCCTTTCAAAACCAAGTCGCACTGGTCACCGGTGCAGCATCTGGCATTGGCCTGGCTACCGCCAAGGCATTCGCTGATGCCGGCGCTGCCGTTGCTCTGGCCGACATCAACGGCGCAGCCGCCCAATCGGCGGCTGAAGCGCTGGTCAGCAAGGGCCACAGAGCCATCGGTTTGGGTTGCGATGTCAGCGACCTGGATCAGGTTGAAGCGATGGTTAAAGCCACCGTTGCCGCCTTTGGCCGCTTGGACGCCGCGTTCAACAATGCCGGCATCCAGAACCAGTTAGCCGAAACTGCTGATGCCTCCAGGGAGGATTACGACCGGGTCATGTCGGTGAACTTGCGGGGTGTGTGGGCCTGCATGAAATACCAGTTGCAGCACATGCGTGAGCAAGGCAGCGGCGCCATCGTCAACTGTTCCTCGCTGGGTGGCCTGGTGGGCGGCGCACAACGGGCCAACTACCACGCTGCCAAGCATGGTGTGATCGGCCTGACCAAAAGCGCCGCTCTGGAATACGCCGCCCGGAACATTCGTGTAAACGCCGTGTGTCCCGGCCTGATATGGACCCCCATGGCCGATCAGATGGTGGCCTCGGGGCAGAAAGACGCGCTCGACGGCATGTTGCAACTCATCCCTATGGCCCGCCACGGCCGCCCCGAAGAAATTGCCGATGCCGTGTTGTGGCTGTGCAGTAACTCCTCCAGCTACGTGACAGGGCAGTCCATTTCTGTCGATGGCGGCTTTGTGATGCGATAAGCCACGTCCACTGAACGCCTATTCAAATGGATTCGGAGCCGTAAGCATATGCCACCTGCCGTCACCGCTACTTTACGCTCAGCGATGCTGGTCATCCTTGGCTTGTTCATCCTGTTGGCCGGGCTTGGCATGGCCGTTGGCGGCGCCTACCTGATCAGTTTGGGAGGCTCCTGGTACTTTGCCTTGGTAGGGCTGGGGCTGCTGGTGGCGGGGGTATTGATTGCCCGGCAGCGTTGGCTGGGTGTGGTGCTGTATTTGCTGGTGCTGGCGGGCACGGTGGTGTGGTCGTTGTGGGAAGTCGGTCTTGGGTTCTGGCCGTTGTTTTCCCGCTTGGTACTCTTTGCGGTGTTGGCGGTATTGCTGTTGTTATGTGCTCCGACTAGCCCCAAGGCCAAACGCCCCAGTCTCTGTCTGGCCGCTGTGCTGATTGTCGCCCTGGGCGCAACGTTTTACACGGCACTGCAACCACAGCCGATTCAAACCGCAGATGGCGCCACTGCCCCGGTGCCAGGCGTCGCGGTGGGACGAGTGGACGGCCCTGACTGGCGTTACTTCGGGCGGACGCCTTCCGGCACTCGGCACGCTGCGCTGGAACAGATAACCCCAGACACCGTTGCCGGACTCAGGGTGGCGTGGACCTACCGTACCGGCGAAATTCCCGAGGGCCGCCAAGGTCACGTGGTTACGCCCCTGCACGTCAACGGCATACTGTACGGCTGCACCCAATCCAGCAAATTGTTCGCCCTGAATGCCGATACCGGTGAAGAAATCTGGCGTTTCGACCCTAAGGCCGCAACCAACAACGTTTACCCACGTTGCCGTGGTGTGAGCTATTACGACGACGCAGCAAACACTACGGAGAGCAGCGCGCAGAACGCCTCTTCCCTGTGTATGCCTCGGATTATTGCCACCACCGTAGATGCCCGCATCATCGCAGTTGATGCCATGACCGGTGCCCCCTGCACACACTTCGGTGACGGCGGCAGCGTAAGCCTGCGGGTGGGTATGGGTGAGCAAAACCAGGAACTGTATTTCCCCACTGCAGCGCCCACCGTGGTGCTGAATCTGGTGGTGGTAGGCGGGCTGGTATGGGACAACCAGAAAGTCGGCGAGCCTTCGGGTGTGGTTCGGGCATTCGATGCACACACCGGGGCGCTTGTATGGGCCTGGGACCTGGGCAATCCCGCGATCACCCGGTTACCGCCGGAAGGTGGGACTTACTCGGCAGGCACGCCAAACGTCTGGTCGACCCCAGCATTCGATGACGCCTTGGGGCTTATCTATTTGCCAACCGGCAACGCGACGCCCGACTTTTGGGGCGGTCACCGCACGGCGGCAGACGAGCGTTATTCGTCGTCCATCGTGGCGCTGGACATTGCCACCGGGCGCGAGAAGTGGCGCTTCCAAACCGTACGGCACGACATCTGGGATTACGACGTGCCTTCGCAACCGGCGCTCTACGATGTGCCGGACGGGCAGGGTGGGACGATCCCTGCGCTGATTCAAACCACCAAACGCGGCCAGATTTTCATGCTCGACCGTCGCACAGGTACGCCGATTGCCAAGGTTGAAGACCGCGCCGTGCCTCAGGGCGGTGTGGCAGATGACTGGACGGCACCGACACAGCCGTACTCGGTCGGCATGCCTTCCATTGGTACCGAGCCGCTTAGCGAACAGCGCATGTGGGGGCTTACTCCGCTCGACCAGTTGATCTGCCGAATCGACTTTCGCCGCTCCCGTTACGAGGGTGAATTCACCCCACCGAGCGAGCAGCTGACCTTGCAGTACCCAAGTTGGCTGGGAGGCATGAACTGGGGCTCGGTAACCATTGCCGAGAACCTGGGTTACCTGGTGGTCAACGACACCCGTGTAGCGACCTGGAGCCGGATGATTCCGCGCCAGGCCTACGACAAGGGCATGAGCAACGGCGGCCATGAAGGCAACGCCCCACAGCTCGGCACCCCGTGGGGCATCGAACAAGGGCGCTTCCTGTCCCCACTCGGTGTGCCGTGCCAACAACCTCCGTATGGAACGATCAGTGCGATTGACCTGGCAACGCGTCAGTTGGTCTGGTCCATGCCGTTGGGAACGGCCGAAGAAACCGGCCCGCTTGGTATCGCCACACACCTGCCCATGCCCGTCGGCATGCCGACCCGTGGCGGGCCGATATCCACTTCCGCCGGCTTGGTGTTCATGGCTGGCACACAGGACTTTGCCATTCGTGCACTGGACGTGCGCACCGGCAAAGAGCTTTGGAAAGGCAAGGTTCCGGTCGGCGCCGAGGCCACACCAATGACATATCTGTCACCCCGTAGTGGTCGCCAGTTTGTGGTGGTCAGCGCTGGTGGCAATTCCGCCACAACTGAAAAGGGTGACTACGTGGTGGCGTTTGCGCTGCCCAAGCCCGAACAACGCGATTAACTAACTCACCACGAGGACAACCCAATGGAACTCAAGCGCGCAGGCTCACAGCCATCGATCAAAGGCCCGGAGGAATGGTTTACCGGCGCCGTTCGTATCGACCCGCTCAACTTCCCGCCTGAACCCGCTCGCGTCTCGGTCGCCAGCGTCACCTTCGAACCGGGCGCCCGCACCGCCTGGCACACCCATCCTCTGGGGCAGACCCTTATCGTCACGGCGGGCTGCGGCTGGACCCAATGCGAAGGTGAACCCATTGTCGAGATTCGTGCAGGTGACGTGATCTGGTGCCCGCCTGGCCACAAGCACTGGCATGGCGCGTCCGCGACCACCTCCATGACCCATATCGCCGTGCAGGAAGCCCTGGATGGCAAGAACGTTACTTGGCTGGAAAAAGTGACCGATGAGCAATATCAAGTTGGGCCTACCTCCGATGTAACTGCGTAGTCTCCGATGGTTCATGGGGCGCCAACGGCGTGATCTGGCACCTGGCCGATGTCGCCCAAGCGGCTGGGTATCGACACCTGCAAGGGCTGGCGCAGCCTCTTGCTACTGCTTGATCAGATCACTGGGCTTCCAACTCTGGTCGAAAAACGCTTGCTTGGGACCATATAGGCGCACGATCACCAGGAAGCCTTTGCCCGGTACGGTCCGAATCCAGTTTTTCCCTGTGCCTGGTGATTCAGGGCCAAAGTAGATGTCGGTCGAGCCGTCGCTGTTCTGCGCGGGCTTGTCCATCTGGTTGAGCGACGGGAAAGGCTGGCCGTTGTCCAGGCCCGAGGCTGTGAGGTTGTCATAGGCCGTCACCGACCAGAACAACGCCGCCGGCACATTTGCCGGAAGATTGAGCTTGTAGGTGTGGGCGCCATCGAGGAACTTGCCGTCGGCATCGCGGGTAGTCGCCGGGTACTTGGCGCCGGCACCGACCATGTTCATCACCATGCCCGGGCTGTCCGAGTAGGCAGAGGTGAAGAACGCCACTCGCTGTTCAAGATTGGTGAACGTGCCGCTGGCCTGAAACTCGGTGTTTTCCCCGGCGAACGTGTTCACATATTGGCGATCCGTGTAGTACAGCCCCCCTGGCTCTTTCATCAGCAGATGGCTGGTGACCACCTTGCTCATCTTGAACGCGGTGCGTGCCGCCTCATCCAGCAGTTTGCGTCGCTCGGCATCCGGGGCGAAGGCCTTGCCCTTTTCGATGCCGATGGTATGCAGGAAGCCGCGCATGTCCATGTCCGCCGGGTCGACCGCTTCCGCTTCTATGAAGCGCGAGAGCAGTTCGAAGTAACGGCCGTCCTCGGGGAACAGCATGTTGATCGGCGCACCGGTAGCGTCCGGGAACTGCATGGGCAGCGCCGAATCCTTCTTGCCTAACGGATAGATTTTCGTGCGCTCCACTTCGGCCACCGGCACGCTCAGGTCCTTCGGGTCCTTGAAGAAGGTGCGCCAGAACAGGAACACATTGTTGGTGCGCGAGCGGTAGACGAAGCCCTCGGTAGGCTCAGGGCCGTCATAACCTGGCGGCAGCAGTACATAGGTACCGCCCTTGCCCTTGTCGGGCCCGGCCAGGCCGACGTCACCGCGCCAGGTCTTGCCATCGATGGTCGGCCCCACAATCGGCCGCTGGAAGAAATCATCGAACATGCCCTGCACCCCGGGCGGTGCCTCGACCACCAACGGACCGTACTTTGCCAGGTCCAGGTAGCTCATGGCGTAGACCAGGTCGGAGTTCGGGGTGGTCACCAGCGTCTTGGCATTGATGCGCTTCTTCCAGGTCGGCAGGATGTTGTAGCCGGCACCGAACTGTTTCTCCGACGCCTCTTTCATCGACCAGATGTTGATTGCTGGCAACGCCCACAGGTACGACTGTACTGCACGCTGAAAGACCAGTTCGTCGATCAGGCTGCGGGCGGTGGCTTCGGTCGGGAAGCCATTTTCGAAAGGCTGGTTGGCCAGCTCTTCGTAACGCGTGGCGGCATTGGCGACGCTGCCCAGCGAGACCGCTACGGCCAGGGCGGTCAGGGTGTTGCGCAAGCTGCTCATGGGATGTCCTTATGTGGCGCAGTTTGAAAGGGTGCCTGATGCGGCTGTCAGTTGGCCTTGACCACCGCCGGCGGGGTCCACTGGCCATTCATTGCAGAGGCTTCAGGCCAGTAGGCTCGAACGTACAGCGAGAAATCGGCGCCCTTCGGCGAGGGCAGCCAGTTGCTTTCCTTGTCGACACCCGGCGATTCGCTCTGCACATACAGCGTCAGCGAGCCGTCAGCATTGTGTTTCAACGCTTTGTTCTTGGTACCCAGGGAGTACCGGCCCAAGGCGTTTTCGGCAAAGAAGTGCTGTTGGTTGTAGAGCGTGAGTGACCAGAAACCTTTTACCGGCGGCAAGGCATCCTTGGCGAACGTCACGCTGTAACGTTGGGCACCGTTGAGGCGTTGTCCGGTTTGATCCAGGTCCTGGTAGAAATACTTGGTCTCGATTTGTTTGTTGACGAAGATGTTCGACCGGGCGACCGCCGTGCGCAGGAAGTAATCGGTACCGAACGCTGCGCCGTTGGTGATCGTGCTCCAGTGATGGGGCAGTTGCTGGCCGTAGTTGCGGAACTGCAACAGCGGCTTGACCACTTCCTCATCGGTTTTTTGTGCTTCGTCAATCATCGCCTGCTTCAGCTGAGGGTCGTGCTGGGCAATCTGTGCCAGGTTTGACAATTGAGCGTAGCGGGCCTCTTCACCGGGCAAGGGTTTGGCATCTGCGAGAATGGCCGGCAGTTCATCAAAGAACTTTTCCGGGAACACCCAGCGGGTTTCTTCATCACCCGCCGCTTGCGCAGGGAATTTGGGCGACTTGCGCCAGTCACGCTGTTTGGCTTTGCCATCGAATTGCGAAAGTGGGTACATGTCGATACCCGACAGGAATGGCTGAATCGCTTCGCGGTCCTGGTCGGTGTCACCCTGGAAAACACGGGGGATGACAAAACCGGTATTGGTCTTGGCCCGGAATACCTGGGTAATCCCTTCGGGTACTTTTCCGTTCCATTCAGGCCCGACCAGCAGATAGAACCCGGGTTTGCTGCCATACATCTTGCCCAGTTCGGCGAAGCTGTCCGAGCGCAGGTCCACCACTTGGTACACCCAGAAACGGTCCTTGAAATCCGGTACTTGCAGCACCACCGGCTCAATATCCAGGGCAATGCTGCCAGCGCCGTAGACCACGTCCTGGTTGGGGCAAGCGACCAGGCGTTCGCCCGGCGAGATGTAGTCGGTGAGCATGGACAGGTGATTGATCGGCGCCACCGGCACGATGCCACCCATCAGCCCTGCTTCGGGCAGGTCCTTGAATTTCAGCCTGCGGTTGTAGATGTTGGCCATCGTCCAGCCCCAGAAACGCTCGCGACTGGCAAAACCTGCCAACCGACCTGAACATGATCTTCGGCTACTACAACCTCATCGACACCAACACGCCGATCGACACTTCATTGCCGATCGACGGGCTGTCACTGAACGCCGACCTGTACATCCTGCGCTACGCGCGATCCTTCGGCATCGACGGGCGCAACTCTGCGATACAGGTAATCCAGCCGTATGCCGATGTCAGTGCATCATTCGACGGTGCGCGGTTTTTCGACGGGACCAAGCACAATGGCGGGATGGGGGATGTGCAGCTGGTTTTCGTGCACAACCTGTTTGGCGGGCCGGCGCTGACCCAGGAAGAGTTTGCCACCTGGCAGCCCGAGACATTCCTGACCGGGGCCATGTGGGTCACGGCGCCCACCGGCGATTACGACAAGAAGCGCATCATCAACATCGGCGCCAACCGCTGGGTATTCAAACCGGAGCTGGCATTTGGCACGCCCATCGGGCCGACCTGGCTCGAGGTCAACACCTACGTGTCACTGTATGGCGACAATGAGGATTACCTGGGCGACAACAAGCTTGAGCAGAAGCCGCTGTATGCCGTCGAAGGGCACTACAGCTACAGCTTCAACCGTGCGCTGTGGGCCTCTCTCGACGCCACCTATAACAAAGGCGGGGAAACCAGAATCAATGGCGTCAACCAGGATAACCAGCAAGAGAACACACTGCTGGGTGCCAGCCTGGGCTTCATGCTATCGCCCCAGTTCGGCGGGTTGATTGCCTATTCGGATACTGTCTCCGAGCGCACAGGTTCACCGGATGTGAACACCTGGACGTTGCGATTGCAGTATGTGTGGTGAAGACTTCAATCAGCGTAGGGCCTTTTGCAGACGCTACCACCCATGGGCTGGAGAAAAGACATGCCGGCTTGCCCCATACCGACTGACGAAACGCTGCGCCAGCGTACCCTTGACGAGATGAATGTTCTGGATACACCGGCTGAGCATTACCTCGATACCCTGGTGCGCCTCACTCAAGAAGTGGCGCACGTGGATACTGTACTGATCAGCCTGATTGATCACGATCGGCAATGGTTCAAGGCCAGGATTGGGCTAGATGTAAACGAGACTCCGCGCAATGTGTCCTTCTGCGGCTACGCCATTCTGGGTGACGACACCCTGCTGGTGCCTGACGCCGAGTACGATGCGCGATTTGCCGATAATCCGCTGGTCATTGGCGCACCCTACATCCGCTTCTACGCCGGTCACCCCTTGCGTGCCGGGAACGGCAAAGCAATCGGAACGTTATGCATGTTCGACCCTCGCCCACGCCTGCTAAGTGAGGCCCAACAGGCCAACTTCAGAGACTTGGCCACGCTCGCAGAGGGTTATCTACAATTGCGCAGCTTGATACAGGCCAACCACGACTTACGGCTTGAAATGGACCGTGAGCAACGCAAGGCTTTGCTTGATCCGCTAACACAGCTATGGAACCGCGGCGCGGTGGCGGCCTTCCAGGATCGTGAACGGCGTTTGGCAAAGGAGAAAGGTCTGAAGCTGGGTGCTCTGTATGCGGACCTTGACCACTTCAAGTCGGTAAACGACAAGTATGGTCATGCTGACGGTGACCAGGTGCTCTGCGAGTGTGCGCGTCGCTTGCGAGCAGCCCTTCGCCCGGACGATTTGCTGGTACGCCAGGGCGGTGAGGAATTCGTCGCATTGCTACGGGTAAAGGACGCTGACGAGCTGGTGCGGATCGCGGAACGCGTGCGCCTGCTCGTTGGCAGCAGACCGATGCAACTCTCCAGCGGTGCGCTAAGGGTGAGCCTCAGCCTAGGATCTACTTTAGTCGCCGATAGCGAGCAGATCGATGATGCACTGCGGCGTGCCGACAGCGCACTTTACGCAGCCAAACAGGGAGGGCGAGACCGAGTTGTCTATCTCCCGCCGATCCTGTAAGAGCCTAAGCTGGGCCATGGCGGTCACACAAGCGCATCAGAGGCTCGCTTCGGTCATTCTTCAGGTGGTTCGGCCGATGGCCTTGTCCTGGAAGTTTGACCAAGGAATTGTATAGGTCAACGACGGCACGCTTTGCGAGAAACAGCGTACATCCGAGGAGGCGGCGGTGGGCAATTTCCCTATCTTGGTGACCGTGCTTTCGATGGTGCTGGGTTTGTCCATCACCAGGATTCTTTTGGGCGTCATGACCGTTTTCCGGATCCGCCGGACGGCACCACCAGATTGGGTAGCCCTTGCGTGGGCATTCACAATTTTTCTTTTCCAGCTGGAATTCTGGTGGGCCCTCAATGATCTTCCCACATTCAAGAAAGACTTTTCTTTCGTCGAGTTCCTGCTTCTGGTCAGTCTGACCCTCTCCCTGTTCAGCGCAGCGGCGTTGATCCTGCCCAGTCGCAGCGAGGACGAACTGTATGGCCTTCAGGTCTACTTTGAGCAGGATGGGCGATTTGCCTTGCTGGCGATCTGTACCTACCTTGGATTGGGTAGCGTGACCAATATCTTGTTCTTCAACGCCTCACCCTTCCAGCTATGGGCAGTGTTGGATATGGTGATGTTCACATTGCCGTTGGCAGTGTTCTTCGCACGCCCCCGCCGCCTGTATGCGCCACTTACATTGATCTACCTACCCTTGTCGGTAATCGATACAACTATTTCATTAAGTTCATAGCTAAACTGGCGATCTATCCTCGAACAAATGCTCGACACGCTCAGGCACATCGAGAACGCCAAACTGGTGGTATTCGACACCCGTGGCAATCGCGGTGGTAACAGCTTGGTCGACAGCCCGATACGTCATCGCTCGACCAGGGCCCTGTAAAGGATTCCAGTCCAGTAAGATTCAAAGGGCAGCGTGTGCTGGTGACGGACTCATTCTGTGCAAGTGCCTGTCTGGATTTTGCAGATGCGGTTCTGGCCGTTCCTGGAGCGATCCATTTCAGGTTATCAACGAGTGGCGACACGTTGTATATCGATATCGGTTCTCAGGCCTTGCCTAGTGGTGCGCAGTTCTGGTTACCGTTGAAAGTGTGGAGAGGGCGAGTGCGGGGGAATAATCAAAGTTATGACCCCCGCTATAGTTTCGATGGCGACATCAATGACACGTCAGCCGTTCAGCAGTGGGTGCTCGGTTACTTTTGAGCAGGCTTGCGGATTTGGAAGATTTATCCCAGGGGAGGAGGGCGGTTACCTGCTCATCAGGCAACCTGGCTTTTAAGCACTCCGCGCAACAGCAGATCAAGCGCCACGCTTGCCTGCGCCAAGCGCGCAGCGCCCTCTTCAGCCTCCGCGATCCACGCAGCCGCTTCTGCCAAGCTGCCATATAACAGCGAAGCCAGCGCTTGAGCGTCCGCTTCGACGATAACGCCCTGCACTATCAATTCATGTATCAGCTTGCGCATCGACTCGACACACTGTTGCTGTGCCTCCGGCGAGCCGCCACCCAGCACCGCCCTGGCGTCACGCAGCACGATCCGCTGGATCTGAGGCTCCAGCGCCATTTCCAGAAAGGCGTGGCAGCGCTGGCGAAAACCCTCCCACCCATCTTCTGCGGTGTCAGTAATGGCACGCAAGCGCTCATCCATCTCTGCGTCGAGCTGCTCGACCACTGCCGCCAGCAACCCCTTCTTGTCGCCAAAGTGATGGTACAGCGCCCCCCGCGTCAGGCCCGCCTGGGCAGTCAAGTCATCCATCGAAGTGTCCGCGTAGCCGCGTTCACTAAATACTTTGCGCGCGGTCTCCAGCAACCTGGCCCGGGTTTCTTCCATTGCGGCGCGTGTGCGTCGAACCATCCAGCTACTCCTTGTCTTCAGATGGCATGAGGTGAGCGTATGCGAGTGCCGTCATACAACCTGTATCCATTGTCTTGATCTCGACACGCACTGACAAGCGCCTGCTTTCTCCTTGCTTCGCCTTGCTCGATACATGGCGGGCGGACGGGATCAAACCGAATACGACATTTCTTCAGTGCGGTCCCGCAGGCGGTAGTAGCCCCATGAAGCAACCAGGAACACCGCCACGCCGGCGCCAAGGGCAACGTTGAATCCGGCCTTGGCACCCAATACATCGACAACCTGCCCCGATGCCGCAGCCCCGCCGGCAACCCCGACGTTGAGCCCGGCGAGCAACCAGGTCATGCCTTCGGTCAGCTTGCTTGGCGGAACAATGCGCTCTACCAGCGCCATCGCCACGATCATGGTGGGGGCGAAGAACAGACCCGCGACCAGCACTGCGCCAGCCAACCCGACGATGTTACCCGCCAGCAGCAGCGGCAAGGTGGTCGCTGCGGTGGCCAACCCACCCAGCAGGAGCAGCTTGCGCAGTGGCGTATGGAGTTTCAAGGCACCGAATACCAGCCCCGCCAGGCAGGACCCGATGGCGTAGCACGACAGCACTGCACTGGCTGCAGCCGGCATGCCCATCTGCTCGGCAAACGCCACGCTGACGATGTCGACGGTACCGACAATCACGCCCATCGCCACCAGCAGCAGGGTCAGCAGCCGCACATCGGCGAGACGCAAGACCGACACGGTGCCTTGCCCGTTGGCAGCATCGGCCTCTACCAGCGGTTCGGTACTGACCTGCACGGCCAGTGCGAGCACACCAATGGTCAGCAGCACGGCGGCGGCCAGTGGCCCTGCCTGGGGTAGCACCGCCACGCTCAAGCCAACTGAAATCGGCGGGCCGGCGATGAAGGTGACTTCATCGAGTACGGTTTCCAGCGCAAAGGCTGTCTGCAACTGGGGCTGGCCGCGGTAGACCGCAGTCCAGCGTGCACGCACCATTGCCGACATGCTTGGCATGAAGCCGGCCAGGGCTGCGCCAGCGAACAATGTCCAGTCCGCCGTCTGCCAATAGCTGCACGCCACCAGAAGCAGGATGCCCAGCACGCTGAGCCCGGCGGCTGCCGGCAATACCCGGCGCTGGCCGAAGCGGTCCACAAGGCGTGAGACCTGCGGTGACAGCAGGGCATAGATGAACACGAAGGTGGCTGCTACCGCACCCGCCAGGCCGTAACTGCCGCGAACCTGCGACAACAGGGTGATGATCCCGATACCTGTCATCGGCAACGCAAGCCTCGCCAAAAGGCCCGCCAGAGCGAAGCCCTTGGTTCCCCTTGACTGGAACAACGTGCGGTAGGTTGTGAACATGCTCGACTCTCCTTATCGACAGGTGCGCTTCCGGCTGGACCAGAAATTACATACGCCGCGTATGATTAAAACCTTATTATCATACGAACTGAATGTAAAGCCGATGCGCGCGCCGTTGACAACCAGCAGCCACCGCAATGCCTACCAGTTCTGCCCATGGGGCTCTGGCCCCGTCAGCGATGGAAACAGTGGCAGCACTTCTTCTGCCAGCTCCTGGATGATCTCCTGCGCCGGGCGTTGGGCCATCTGCATGCCCAGTGCAGCATGATTGACCCCGGCCTCGCGCCACTCATGCAACAGCTCGATCAACCCATTGCGGCCTGTGCGCAACACATAGCCACCTTGTTGCGGCGTGCGCGGGAAGTTGGCGTCTTCATCAAGATCGATCCATTCATTGGTGACATGCGGACGGAAGCCGCCGCCAGGAATGGCCGCTCGCCAAGCGCGGATCTTCTCGGCCAGGCGGCGCGGGCCAAGGATGTTATGGGTGGCTTCGGGGTAGGTAATCCAGCCGTCGGCCTGTTCGCCAAGCCACTGCATGGATTGGCGTGACGAGCCGGTCACCAGTAACGGGATGCGCCCGGTAACGGGGCAGGGGAGCAGGCGGGCGCCATCGAGCTGGCCCAATGGCGAATGGATCGGCGCAGAAGGGCCAGCCAGCAGCTGACGGAAGTAGTCCACGCTTTGCGCGAAGCGCTCCCCGCGCTTTTCATGGGGCAGGCCATAGGCGGGGAACTCCACGGGGCGGTCGCCGGAGGCAATACCCAGCACCAGCCGCCCACCTGACAGGCAGTCCAGGCTGGCCGCAGCCTTGGCCAGGTCGATGGGGTGGCGCAGGGAGAAGATCGCGCTTCCGGTTGCCAAGGCGATAGTGCGGGTATGGGCCGTCAGATAGGCCAGGTAGGTGAACGGGTCGAATACCTGGCCGGCGTCACCGAAAGCCGGGTCGTACAAGGGCACATCGCGTACCCACACGGCTGCGAAGCCCAGGCGGTCGATTTCTTTGACCAGCTGCGCCTGCCCACGAAGCACAACCATGTCACCGTCATGGAAGCGAAGCGGCAGGAAGATTCCCAGTGTCAGCTGGCCATGGGCGAACATGCGACGGTAACCAGGATGTTGGGCGAAGGCATCGGCGCTGGCGCCTTTGCTGTTGATGGGGGTAACGGGCAATCCTTGCATGCTGTTCACCTTCTAAAAACTGATTCGAGTTTGTGTGGGTCAACGCTATGCTAGGCATCAGGCAGGGGGCTTACGAACGATCCTTTCACGCCCTAACATCAGTTTTTCTAAGGTTGGTATTTGCATGGGTGCGGTCTTGCCGTTGCTCGCGTTGCGCGCTTTCACCGAAGCCACTCGGCTGGGCAGCCTGAAGGCAGCCGCCGAGCGTATGGGCGTTACCCCAGGCGCAATCAGTCAACAGATTCGGCTGCTGGAGGATCGCCTCGGCGTTATCCTGCTGACCCGGAGCCGTTATGGGGTGCAGCTCACCGAGGCTGGCGCGAGCCTTTATCCGGGGCTTTCACGCGGTTTTGGCCAGATCGAAAGCGCCTTGCTGGACCTTGAAGTGCTGACGCGCGCTAAAACACTGACGATCAGCACCCAACCCTCGTTCGCGTCCGGTTGGCTTGTGCCACGCTTGGCGGATTTCAATGCACAGCACCCGGAAATCGACGTGCGTGTGCAGTCCACGGCCGAGCTGGTCGACCTGCATCGTGATCCTGTCGATATTGCCTTGCGCCATGGCCTGGGCGATTACCCTGGGCTGGAGTCGATAGCGCTACTGGCGCCTGTGCTGCTGCCGGTAGCCAGCCCTGGCCTGCTTGCCGGCGGGCCGGCGCTGGATGAGCCGCAGGACTGCCTGCGCTACCCGCTGCTGCAGGATGCCGACCGTGCGGACTGGAGGTTGTGGTTGCAGGCGCATGGTGTCGAGCCCGATCAGCGGAGCCGCCGCGGGCCGAGTTTTGACGAAGACCTGCTGTTGTTACGCGCGGCTGCCAGTGGCCAGGGCATCGCGCTTGTACAGGCGCAGCACGCGGAAGAAGACCTGCGAAGCGGCAGGTTGGTGGTAGCGATAGACCGGCCATGGCCTTCGCGCTTTGCCTATTACCTGGTTACCCGCCAGGAGAACCTGGGCCGAGCGCACGTGCGGGCATTCATCGGCTGGATTCAAGCGCAGCTTGCATCCGAGAGCGACCTTCAGCCACACGACCCATCCAGTTCCATCCTGGACAAGTCCAGTTGTGGCTGACTGATCTTCAGCGCCAGGATGTGCTGGTTGGCGATGCGCACAAGCAGCGCCAACCCTTCGACTGTTTCGTCTGAATTCAGTCTGGAGTTTGCTCGGCTGCGGTCTCGGCAACGGGGGCCGCAGCACGTGCTTTCGACTTGGCACGATTGCGTCGGTCCTGGCCGCGATGGCGAGCAGCTTGCTGCTTCGCATGGATCGCCTGAGTGGCGGTCACAATACCGGCGACCTGGCCATTCAAGTCCAGACGCGGGGCGTTCTCGACCATGCTTGCCCAGTAACGGGTGCCCCGGCACCAGGTGGAAATACCCAGCTTGAGCTGTTCACTGGTGATGCCAAGCAGCTCCAGATGTTGCTCGGCATCCTTGAAGATGCCTTCTTTGAGCGGAACCTTGGGGGCCGGATTGACAGGGAAGGCCAGTGGAAAATGCTTCTGCAACGGCCAGATCGCCGCTACCGCCGGGTCCTGCTCACGAGGCTTCGCCTGGGGCGGAGACTTGCGCTTGGGGGGCTTCGGGCTTTCGGCCTTTTCCTGCACTTTCTCCGCCCGCAGGCGGTCACGTAGCTCAGCTAGTTGTTCAAAACCCATTGTTCAATTCACTGCTTCGAAGTTGATTGCGATGCACAAGGATAAGCCATGCAGCGCTACAGATCAGCTTAAACAGATGAATTGCCCCAATTTTTCTGGACACGGCGTGACTGTTTCCCCAGAGCTTCGTCCTGGAGCACATCGGTATTTAGCGCGGCTCAGTATCAAGTCGCTGCATTTGGTATCGCTTATCCGAAAGGCGGCGAATAAATACAGCCACGCCAGCAAAGCCGCAGTCGTACGAATACACAGGCCTTTCTGTGTCTGACTTGAGGTAAGCGATCATGGCTAATAATCAAGACAAGGGCGGCAATCAGGGCAATGCTGACACCGGTGCGGGCAGCAACACCGCGGGTACCGGGCAGCAAGGCGGTCAAGGCTCGGGCGGTGGCATGCCGAACCAGCAACAACCGGGTCATAACCAGCCAGGGCAGAAGCCCGAAGACAAGATGAACAAGGACTGGGACCGTTCCAGCGATACCGGTAGCAAAGGCGGCCGGCCTGAAGACAATGTAACCGACCAGCAGAACCAGGCGGATAAAGACCGCATGGGCGGCCAGCAATCGCAACGCGATAACCCGCAGCGTGACCAAGACCGCTGATCGTCGCTAAAGCGCACCAGGGTGGGCTAGCCATCCTGGTGCAAGCGGGCCGTGCAGCCACTTCAGATTGATCGCTGATTCACGCGCGCAGATAGCTGTTCGGCGTTTTCCTTGCGCTCCGAATAGCGGTCCACCAGGTAATCCTGACGGTCGCGTAGCAGCACGGTGAACTTTACCAACTCCTCCATCACATCCACCACGCGGTCGTAGTAAGGCGAAGGTTTCATGCGGCCAGCCTCATCGAATTCCAGGTAGGCCTTGGGTACGGAAGACTGGTTCGGCACAGTGAACATCCGCATCCAGCGGCCAAGCACCCGCAGCTGGTTGACCACGTTGAACGACTGCGAGCCACCACACACCTGCATCACCGCCAGGGTCTTGCCCTGGGTGGGGCGAACGGCGCCCATCGCCAAGGGCACCCAGTCGATCTGCGCCTTGAACACCGCAGACATCGCCCCATGGCGCTCCGGCGAGCACCAGACCTGGCCCTCCGACCATTGCACCAGCTCGCGCAATTCCTGCACCTTGGGGTGCTCCACCGGCGCATCATCAGGCAGCGGCAGGCCAGAAGGGTCGAAGGTTCTGGTCTCGGCGCCGAAGTGCTCCAGCAGGCGCGCGGCTTCCTCTACCAGCAAGCGGCTGAAAGAGCGTTCGCGGGTAGACCCATACAGCAGCAGGATGCGTGGTTTGTGCTCGCTGGCAACGGTTGCCGTTGGGGGCAGATCGAACAACGCGAGGTCGAGGTTGGGGAGATGATCGGACATTTTTTACTCCTGCTTATTGCGTGCCGATGCGATCCAGCGCGTGCTTGAGCTGATCACGGTCGAGGCTAGCGAATGGAAGGGCGAAGAAGGCTCGGCAGCGCGACTCGATGTGGGCCAGCGTGGCCTGGAAGGCCGCGTCGACTCGCGCCTCGTCACCCACCACATCCGACGGGTCTTCCAGCCCCCAGTGTGACTTCAGCGCGGGTCCGAAATACACCGGGCAGGCTTCGCCGGCGGCCCTGTCGCAGACGGTAATGACGATGTCTGGCGGGTTGCCCTCGAATGCGTCGTTGCCCTTGCTACTCAGGCCAGCAGTCGAAATACCGGCCTGCTCCAGCGTGCTCAGGCTACGGGGCAATACTTGCCCCTTGGGGAAGCTGCCTGAACTGATCGCTTCGAAACCTGCCGGGGCAAGGTGGTTGAACAGCGCTTCAGAAAGGATGCTGCGGCAGCTGTTGGCCGTGCACATGAACAGGACTCGCATGGAGGGCTCCTTTGCTTCGTGGCGGACGTCAGGGGCGCCGGCGCAGTGCCAGGGCCGAAAGGGTGATCAACAACAGGCGGCGTCGCGAACGGGGCGGTCGTCCATGCACTTGAGCCGAAGTGTGTTGTCGGCCAACCATTGCGAATTGGCCTGCAAGGTGACCTGCAGCATCTCGTGAACCCAGGCGGGCAGCGCCGGATTAAGGCGGTAATACACCCACTGGCCCTGGCGCCGGTCCAGCAACATGCCATTGCTGCGCAGCTGCGCCAGATGGCGGCTGATCTTCGGCTGGCTGTCGCCCAACGCGCACATCAGTTCGCACACACAAAGCTCTCCCAGGCTGGCGATGAGCAGGGTGGCGCGAGCGCGGGTTTCGTCAGCCAGGCATTTGAAGACATCGGGCGGAGTGATCATCGCGGCACCAATACATATGGAAAGCCGAATATACGTATTTCCATATATTCATGGCAACCCCCGCAATGCAGAAACTGGCCGCATCGGTTTCAGCCCTCATTCATCCGACCAGCCTTACGCGGCGGCCTTTTGCGTTCTTGTCGGCACCCGATTAGTCAAATATGATACTAAGTCTCATTTGCATCGTTCTTGTGGCCGCCAATGGCATCCGTCGATACCGCTCAGTTCACTGCCCTGTACGAACAGCAACACCGCTGGTTGCGCAGCTGGCTGTATCGGCAGTTGAGCTGCTCACACCGCGCTGCTGATTTGATGCAGGACACCTTCATGCGTCTGTTGGCCAGTGACGAGGTGATTGAAGTCCGCCAGCCTCGGCCTTTCCTGGCCAAGGTGGCACGCAGTGTCCTGTCCAACCACTACCGCCGCGCACGCCTGGAAAAAGCCTATCTGGATGCGCTCCAGGCGGAAGACGAAAGCGTCCTGCCGGACTTGGCGACCCAGTTGATCATCTTCGAGACGCTGGTCCGCCTCGACGAAGCACTGTGCAAACTGGACGTCGCCGTCAAAAAGGCGTTTCTCTGGTCACAACTGGACGGGCTCAGCCACGCAGAAATTGCCGAGCGGCTGGGGATTTCAATCGCTACCGTCAAACGCCATATCATCAAGGCGGGTGCGCAATGCATGCTGGTGACGGAATTGCTGCGATGACTAGCACCGGGAACGCCTTTATCCGAGAACCAACGCTATCGCCGAAAATGTGTGAGGAGGCAATGGAGTGGTGGCTCGATATGCAGGAGGCCGAGTTCGATTCATCTGCACAGGCCGCTTTCATGGCATGGCGCCGTGAAAACCCCTTGCATGAGCTGGCCTGGGAAAAAGCCTTGGCGCTGGGGACGCAACTCGACGCATTACGCACCCGAGGCGATCCAGGCCTTGCCCGACAGGCCCTGTTGCTGCCTTCCCAGGAAGGGCTGAGCAGGCGTCAGACAATAAAGGGGCTGGCCTTGCTGCTGGCTGTGGGCACCGGCGCATGGTTGAGCCGAGACAGCGAATTGGTGTCGCGGATTGGTGCCGATTACACCACGGGGGTGGGCGAGCAGCGACGAGTTGCATTGGCCTCGGATCTGTCGTTGGAACTCAATACCCATAGTGCGATAAATGCTCACGGCACTGACCGTGGTTGGCACCTTCGATTAATCAGCGGCGAGGCCTTGATTGACACCGCCTTGAGCCCGGCTCTGCTTGTCGATACCGCTCAGGTTCGCACGCAAGCGTCCTCGGCGCGTTTCACGATACGTCAGTTCGACAATGGCTCAACCCAGTTGGCAGTTTATCGCGGCGCGCTTCAGGTGATCCCGACTCAAGCCAGCACCTGGACTGCCCTGCACGCCGGGCAGGTGGCGCGTTTCGGGCCGCTTGGGATGCTCGATCTGGGCGTCATGCAAGCATCCGCTCCCGCCTGGGCCGAAGGCATGATCGTCGCCAACGGCCAACCGCTTCAGGCGTTTCTCGACGAACTTGGGCGGTATCGTCATGGCTATCTTGGCTGCGACGCCGCCTTGGCCAACCTGCGAGTATGGGGCACCTACCCGTTGGCAGACAGTGATCGAATCATCGATGCCGTCGCCCAGACGCTGAAACTGGATGTACAGCGTTTCACTCGCCTGTGGGTCAACTTGCGCCCCTCGCCAGCTAACGTTTGAAGTTTTTTCATCCTTGATGAGCCGTTTTGATTTTTGGCGAGACTCATAGGCCATACATCAAAAAACATCGGGGAACTTCACATGCATCACCGCAGTATTTCGTCGTGCTACGTAACCCCGCTTGCCAGCACCTTGGGTCGCGCTGCAGCGGTTCTGATTGCCACTTCATCGCCAGTGTGGGCAGCCGCCGATAGCACCGTGCAACACTACGAAATTCCCGCAGCGCCCCTGGGCACTGCGCTCAATCAACTGGGCCAGCAAGCCCATTTGTTGTTGTCGTTTCCCAATGACTTGATTGCGGGGCAAAACAGCCCCGGCTTGAAGGGTGATTACACGATCGACGGCGCGTTACAGGCGCTGCTTGCGGGCAGCCAACTGATTGCGGTGCGCCAGCCGGATGGGCGATACACCCTCCAGCGAGCGCCGGCCTCTACCGCGCTGGAGCTTCAAAGCATTTCGATCTCGGGCAAGGCGCCCGGGTCGACTACAGAAGGTACCGGGCTCTACACCACCTACTCATCCAGCAGTTCGACCCGCCTGAACCTGACCCCCAAGGAAACCCCGCAATCGCTGACCGTCATGACCCGCCAGCGCCTGGATGACCAGCGCCTCACCAATCTCAGCGATACCCTCGATGCCACACCGGGCATCATTGTGTTACGCGACGGGCTGGGTGCGGAATCCGATGGTTACTTCTCGCGCGGCTTCGAGATTCAGAACTTTGAAATCGATGGTGTGCCCACCGTCAAGCGCATGGACAATTACACCCAGAGCATGGCCATGTATGACCGGGTGGAGGTGGTGCGCGGTGCTACCGGCCTGATCAGCGGCCTGGGCAGCCCTTCAGCGACGATCAACCTGATCCGCAAGCGTCCGACCTTCGAGGCTCAGGCCAGCGTCACCGCAGAAGCCGGTAACTGGGACCGCTACGGAACCGGCTTTGATGTATCTGGCCCGCTGACTGAAACCGGCAACGTACGCGGTCGCCTGGTCGCCGACTTCAAGACCGAGCAATCATGGGTCGACCGCTACAAGCAGGACTCGCAGCTGATCTACGGCATTACCGAGTTCGACCTGACTGAAGACACCTTGCTGACGATGGGCTTCAGTTACCAACGTACAGACGTTGACTCGCCCATGCGCTCCGGCCTGCCGACGCGCTTTACCGACGGGTCTCGCACCCACCTCAAACGCTCGCTCAATTCGGCTCAAACGTGGTCTTACAACGACCATGAACAAACCAGCTTTTTCACCTCGATCGAGCAGCAGTTCGCCAATGGCTGGAGCGGGAAGATCGAGCTGACCCACTCCGAAAACAAGTTTGACGAGGTCTTCAACTACGTCAACGGTAGCCTCAGCCCGGACGGAAGCGGCACCACGCAGTTGCCGGTGCGCTTCTCCGGGATCCCGCGCCAGAACAACATCGATGCCTACCTGACCGGCCCGTTCGGGCTGTTGGGCCGCGAACACGAGTTGATCGCCGGTGTGACCTTGTCCAACTACTACGAGAACGTGCCCAGCTACGGCGGCTGGAAATACGACTATTCCGGCTCGCCGGCTGGCGCGATCGACAACTTGCTGAACTGGAACGGCGGCTCGGTCAAACCGGAGTTCGACGTCACGGGCAAATCCACTGCCGACGAAACCCAATACGCCGCCTACCTCGCCACGCGACTGCACGTCACCGACGATCTCAGTGTCTTGCTGGGTAGCCGCGTGATCGACTGGCACCGTGACATCGAGGATAAGCCCTACAACGCAGAAAAAACCAAGACCAAGGAATCGGAAACCGGCGTCTACATTCCCTATGCCGGCGTGGTGTATGACGTCAACGACACGTGGTCGCTGTATGCCAGCTACACGAAAATCTTCAACCCTCAGTCGTCCTGGGTTCGCGACATCAACAACAAACCCCTGGATCCCATGGAAGGCACGGGTTATGAAGTCGGGGTCAAAGGCAGCCACTTTGACGGCAAGCTGAACTCCAGCGTCGCGCTGTTCAAGATCGAGCAGAACAACCTGGCCATCTGGATCGATACCCCAGGCGGCAACACGTACAAGTCAGAACAGGGCACCACCACCAAGGGCGCTGAGTTCACCCTGGACGGTGAACTGGCCGAAGGCTGGCAGGCATCCGCAGGTTATGCCTATGCGGTCAGCACCGACGCTGACGACCAGCGCATCGTTACCACCCTGCCTCGCCACAGTCTCAAGACGTTCACCAGCTACCGGCTGCCGGGAATTCTGAACAAGGTCACCCTCGGCGGCGGTGTGAACTGGCAGAGCAAAACTGGTGCCGACCTGCACACCTTCACTCAGGGCAGCTACGCCGTCACCAACCTCTTGGCGCGCTACGACTTCAACCAGCATCTGAGTGCGTCAGTCAACCTCAACAACGTGTTCGACCGCGAATACCTCAGCTATGCCGGCGACCACGGTATGTACGGTGCTCCAAGAAACATCATGACGGGCATCAAATACAACTTCTGAGGTACGTAGGCTCCAGGCTGAGGCCGCGACTGACCGACAGCTTTTTCGCAGTCCCTCAGACGTCTGGTTTGCACTGGGTAAATTGACAGCCCGTTCAGGCACCTGCCTTGGCTTGCTGCTCCAGATGCACCTGCAATGCCGGGTCGATTTGCAGTGCGCTGGCCAGTTCGTCAAGGTAGGCCCGCTCGGCGTCCTGCTGGTCATCCACCAGCATCACGCTGGCCAGGTACATTTCTGCTGCCATGGCCGGGTCCCGTGCCGACTGGGCCACTTCGGCAACATCGAGCGGCTTGCTGACTTCTTCATCCAGCCATTGCTGTAGCTGTGGGTCGCTGGTTTGACGTTTGATTTCAGCGTAAATCAGTTGCTCTTCCTGGTGGTCGATGCGGCCGTCTGCCTTGGCTGCCGCAATCAGCGCGCGCAAGATGGCATGGCTGTGGTCCTCGGCCTCGGGGCCGGACAACTGATCGACAGTACGCACCGCCTGTTGCGGGGCTGTCGCCTGGCTGCGCTGCCAGCTTTGATAGGCCTGGAACGCCATCATGCCCAGCGACGCCAGGGCGGCGAAATTGGTGCCGCCCGCAGAGCGCCCCTGGGGCAAGCCGCCCGTGCTGCTGCCAGCACGGCCACCTAACAGGCCACCCAGCAAGCCGCCCAACCCGCCCAGGCCGTCTTGCCATGACATGCCGCCGCTGCCTTGACGCCCTTGCGAGCCTTGCCCGGCGCGCAGCAACTGTTCGAGTAGATCACTGGTGTTCATGGCTGCGCCCCTCGCTCGGTAGTCGTTGCCCAGACAAGCAACGATAGCCCTCTCAAGGCGATTCGCCATGACCGTCTGGCCCCTGGGCCCGGCCGGTGGAGGCTGTGCTATCACTACAGCAACGCTGTTCGTGCCATGGGCCAGGGAGTGCGCAATGAATCGCTTTTTGACTGTGTTGCTGGTGCTGTGCGCCTTGCTGCCGATGGTGGGGCAGGGCAAGGACGCCATCGGCAGCGCCACCGATGGTATACCGGGTGAGCCGGCAGAACTGCAAATCGCCAACCGCAGCATTATCACGTTACACGCCACACTGCTGGGCGAAACGCCTGCTGCCCGCGTGCAGCGGGCCACGTCGGTGATCGAGGAGGCACTGCGCGGCACCGACGAGCTCAAGGTGAGCATTGACCCGATCGTCAACAGCCACCTGGTGCTGCTGGGTGGGCGCCGGGCCTTCATCGTCGCGCCGCAGGACCTGGGCGTGGAGGGCGGCGACACCCGCGCGGCCGCCGAGCAGGCAGCGGCCACCCTGCGCCAGGTGGTGGACGAAACCGGCGAGGCGCGCAGCTTGCGTTTTATGCTCAAGGCGCTGGGCTTTTCCGTCATCGCCACACTGGTGTTCGTGGTGCTTATCAAGGGCGCCAACCTGGGCCGGCGCAAGCTGCGCGGGCGCCTGACACAGTTGATGCGTGAGCGCGCGCGGCAGATCAAGGTAGGCCAGCTGCCATTGTTCGACATGCAGTACGTGTACTACCTGATCGACCGTCTGCTGCGCCTGATGTATTGGGTGATCGTGCTTTTGCTCAGCTACCAGTGGCTGAGCTTCGTGCTGTCGCAGTTCCCTTACACCCGGCCGTGGGGCGAAAGCCTCAACCTGCACCTGCTCGACCTGCTGCGCTACCTGCTCGACGGCATCCTGCACGCCATCCCCGGTATTGCCGTGGCCGTCATGATTTTCTTCATCGCCCGTGGCATCAGCGGTTTCAGCCGGCGCGTGCTGGAGCGGATGGCCCGCCCGGGCACATTGAAGTGGCTGACCGAAGAAACTCTGCGGCCCACGACACGGCTCACTTCGCTGGCGATCTGGCTGTTTGCCCTGGTCATGGCTTACCCGTACCTGCCCGGCTCTGGTACCGATGCCTTCAAAGGGCTTTCGGTGCTGTTGGGCTTGATGATTTCGCTGGGTGCCACAAGCGTGGTGGGACAGGCGGCGGCAGGGCTGATCCTGACCTACTCGCGCACACTGAAGGCTGGCGAATACGTGAGGGTAGGCGACAACGAAGGCACGGTGACCGAAGTCGGCATTTTCAACACCACCATTCGCACCGGCCTTGGTGAGGTGCTGACCCTGCCCAATTCAATGATCACCGGTTCGGTGACGCGCAACTATTCGCGGGCGGTGCAAGGGCAGGGCTATATTGTCGATACCGTGGTCACCATCGGCTATGACACGCCCTGGCGCCAGGTTGAGGCGATGCTGGTGGAAGCGGCGCAGCGCACCGATGGCATTCTGCAAAACCCCAGCCCGCAGGTGTTCCAGACCGGGCTTTCGGACTTCTACCCCGAATACCGCCTGGTGGCCCAGGCAGTGCCTAGCGCGCCAAGGCCGCGTGCGGAGTTGCTGAGCCTGCTGCACGCCAACATCCAGGACGTGTTCAACGAATATGGGGTGCAGATCATGTCGCCGCATTACCTGGGGGACCCGGTGCAGGAGAAGTGGGTGCCGCGGGACAAGTGGTTTGCCGCACCGGCGCGGGAGCCTGGCGGCGATGGCAACGATGCCTGAGCGCCGTTTGGAGCGCGGCGATCATCGAGTGGTGGTAGGGCACACTTTAACCTGGCGAATCTTTCGCATTATTGCCCGCGCCCGTCATGAGCATGGCTAAAGGTTCTGTGAAATCAATTCAGTTCCCTCGGTCATGCCCCCAACCTAAAATACCGGCTAATTATAGAGAGTATGGATATTTGAGCAGGCTCCCGGTCATGACGAATAAAGACTTCAAGTTTTCCATCAAGAGCATTCGCTTCGACGAGCACTATCACCCGTCCGAAAACACCCGCATTACCACCAACTTCGCCAACCTGGCGAGGGGCGCGAGCCGGCAAGAGAACTTGCGCAGCACCTTGGGGATGATAGATAACCGCTTCAACGCCCTGGCGCATTGGGATAACCCCAAAGGCGACCGCTACGCCGTCGAGCTTGACATCATTTCCGTCGAGATGAGTATCGATGCCGAGGGCAGCGATCAGGCGCTGCCGCTGATTGAAATATTGAAAACGACTGTTATCGACCGACAAACCGGCGAGCGCATCGCGGGCATGGTAGGGAATAATTTTTCTTCCTACGTGCGCGATTACGATTTCAGCGTAGTGCTGCTGGGGCACAATGCCAACCAGCCTGTGTTCAGCACGCCAGAGCATTTCGGAGAGCTGCACGGCAAGCTGTTCAAGCACTTCGTGAACTCAAGCACGTATCAGCAGCACTTCGACAAACCTCCGGTTATCTGCCTGAGTGTTTCCAGCAGCAAGACCTACCATCGAACGGATAATCAGCATCCTGTGTTGGGCTTTGAATATCAGCAGGATGAGTACTCCTTGACGGATACTTATTTCGAGAAGATGGGTTTGAAGGTGCGTTATTTCATGCCGCCCAACAGTGTTGCGCCGTTGGCCTTCTATTTTTCAGGCGATTTGCTCAGTGACTACACCAACCTTGAGTTGATCAGCACCGTTAGCACGATGGACACATTCCAGAAAATCTATCGTCCCGAAATCTACAATGCAAATTCTGCCGCAGGGAAGTGCTATCGGCCCAGCTTGCAGCATCAGGATTACTCGCTGACCCGTATTGTTTATGACCGGGAGGAGCGTAGCCGGTTGGCCATCGAGCAGGGGCAGTTTGTCGAGGAGCACTTTATCAAACCGCACCACGCGATGCTTGAGCAGTGGTCCGCCAATTACGCCTGCTGATTAACTTATATAAGGTTTTACCTCGTGAAAAAGCTGTTACCCACCTCGACTGCCGGCAGTTTGCCTAAACCCTCCTGGCTCGCAGAACCCGAAACGCTCTGGTCACCCTGGAAATTGCAGGATGAGGCGTTGATCGAAGGCAAACAGGATGCCCTGCGCTTGTCATTGCAGGAGCAGCAAAACGCCGGCATTGATATCGTCAGTGATGGTGAGCAAACGCGCCAACATTTTGTGACGACCTTCATTGAGCACCTGAGCGGCGTTGATTTCGAGAACCGCGAAACCGTCAGGATCCGTGACCGTTATGATGCCAGCGTACCGACGGTGGTGGGTGCCGTTGCCCGGAAAAACCCGGTGTTTGTCGACGATGCCAGGTTCCTGCGCCAGCAGACCAGTCAGCCCATCAAGTGGGCGCTGCCAGGCCCCATGACCATGATCGATACGCTGTATGACAGCCATTACAAAAGCCGTGAAAAACTGGCCTGGGAATTTGCCAAAATCCTCAACCAGGAAGCCAGGGAGCTGGAGGCTGCCGGTGTTGACATCATCCAGTTCGATGAGCCCGCCTTCAATGTCTTCTTTGATGAGGTAAATGACTGGGGGGTCGCCACTTTGGAAAGGGCCATCGAAGGCCTCAAGTGTGAAACCGCTGTGCATATCTGCTATGGCTACGGCATCAAAGCCAACACGGACTGGAAAAAGACCTTGGGATCAGAGTGGCGGCAATATGAAGAAGCCTTCCCCAAGCTGCAGAAGTCCAGCATCGATATCATTTCGCTGGAATGCCACAACTCCCATGTACCCATGGACCTGCTTGAGCTGATCCGAGGCAAGAAGGTGATGGTCGGCGCGATCGACGTGGCCAGCCACACCATTGAAACCCCCGAGGAAGTGGCCAATACCCTGCGCAAGGCCCTGCAATTTGTAGAGGCAGACAAGCTCTATCCTTGCACCAACTGTGGCATGGCGCCTCTACCGCGTAGGGTCGCCAGCGGCAAGCTCAGAGCGTTGAGTGCGGGTGCAGAAATCGTCCGCAGAGAACTCTCGTCCAGTTAAAGGCACCCGAACGTCAGGACTTACCATGTCACTTTCCAGTACTGCCATCGAGCCCTTGAGCTTTCGCGAAGCGCTCGGGCACTACGCCTCGGGCATCACGGTGATCACATCGCTCATCGACGGCAATCCGATCGGTTTCACGTGCCAGTCGTTCTATAGCGTGTCAATCAGCCCACCGCTGGTGTCATTCAGCGTGATGTCCAGTTCGGCCAGTTATCCCGGTATTCGTAGCGCAGGCCGATTCGCAGTCAATATCTTTTCGGGTGAACAGGTGGGCGTATCCAACCAGTTTGCCCGAAAAGGCACTGACAAGTGGCAGGGTGTCGATTGGCAGGTGTCGCCGCTGGGTAACCCGGTCATTGCCGGTAGCCTGCATTGGCTTGACTGCGAGATTCACGCCGAACACCCTGCCGGCGATCACTTGATCGTGGTGGGGGAAGTGAAAGCGCTGAACGTACATAACGCTGTGGCGACGCAACCATTGCTGTATTTCAAAGGACAATATTGCAACCTTGCCGCGCCTGGCGTGGCCTGAGCGTTGCCTTCTGCTCATGATTGACTTGAGACACCTACGCACTCTGCATGCCTTGCGCGAAACGGACAGCGTGCCCGAGGCTGCCGAACGCCTGCACCTGACCCAGTCGGCGCTATCGCACCAGTTTCGGGAGCTGGAAACCCGCGTTGGCATGCCCGTGTTTGTGCGCAAGTCCAAACCGGTACGCTTCACCACCGCGGGGCTCAAGCTGCTGCAGCTGGCCGACCAGGTGCTGCCGCTGATCCGCACAACGGAGCGCAACCTGAGCAAGCTGGCAGGCGGCACGGCCGACCGGCTGCACATCTCCATCGAGTGCCACAGTTGCTATCAATGGCTGATGCCCTCGCTGGACGAGTTTCGCTGCACCTGGCCGGAAGTCGAACTGGACCTGGCATCGGGGTTGTCGTTCGCGCCGCTGCCGGCCCTGGAGCGGGGTGACCTCGACCTTGTGGTGACGTCCGACCCGGTGCCCCTGCCCGGTATCACGTACGTGCCGTTGTTCGGGTACGAGGCCATGCTGGCCATCGACAAACATCATCCCCTGCGCGACAAGCCGTATCTGCAACCTGACGACATTGCCAGTCAGACCCTGATCACGTACCCGATCGAGCGCAACCGCCTGGACATCTTCACCCGTTTCTTCGACCCGGCCGACATCGAACCTGCCCAGGTACGTACTGCAGAAATGACCGTGATGATGATGCAGTTGGTGGCCAGCGGCCGTGGCGTTTGCTGCCTGCCGAACTGGGCGGTGCACGAGTACACCTCCCGTGGCTATGTGCTGGCCAGGCGCCTGGGCGAAGCAGGGTTGCAGGCCACCCTGTTCGCAGCAGTACGCAGCGACATGCTCGAAGTGCCTTACATGAGTGATTTCCTGCTCACGGCGAAAGACATTTCGTTTGCGACGCTGGAGGGCGTCAATGCGGTGTCTGGCCCCGCTGCGTGGCCGTCGGGCACCTGATCGGGCTTCAGAAACCTTCCAGCACGATCTTGCCGCGTGCTCTGCCACTCTCGATCATGGCGTGGGCACGCTTGAGGTGCTCGGCGTTGATCGTGCCGTAGTGCTCGCCCAGGGTCGTCTTGAGCGTGCCATCATCGACCAGCCGCGAAACGCGCTCGAGCAGTTGGTGCTGCTTGATCATGTCTTCGGTCTGGTACAGCGAGCGCGTGAACATCAGCTCCCAGTGCAGTGAAAGCGACTTGCGCTTGAGCGGCATCACATCCAGTTGTGCGGGGTCGTCGATCAGCGCGAGCTTGCCTTGTGGCCGCAGCACTTCCACCAGTTGCGCAAGATAGGTGTCGGTATGGGTCAGGCTGATGACGTAGTCGACCGGCCCCAGCTTGAGCGCTTCCAACTGAAGTGGAATCGATGCGCAGTGGTCGATCACATGGTGGGCTCCCGCTTGCTGCACCCAGGCCTGGGTCTCGGGCCGTGAGGCGGTGCCAATGACTGTGAGCTGCGTGAGCTTGCGGGCAAGTTGAACCAGGATCGAGCCAACCCCGCCGGCAGCACCGACCACCAGAAGGCTTTGCTGCTTGCCGCCGTTTTCTTCAACGCCCAGGCGGTCGAACAGCAGCTCCCAGGCGGTAATGGAGGTGAGCGGCAAGGCCGCGGCGCTGGCGTTGTCCAGGCTGCGGGGCTTATGCCCGACAATGCGTTCATCCACCACATGAAGCTCGCTGTAGCTGCCTGGGCGGTCAATGGCACCGGCGTAGAAAACCTCGTCGCCCGGTTGGAACAACGTGACCTGTGGCCCCACCTCGCGGACGACGCCGACAGCGTCCCAGCCGAGCACTTGTGGTTGCTCACCACCACGGCTTGCACGGATCTTGGTATCAACCGGGTTGACGGCAATTGCCCGGACTTCCACAAGCAGGTCACGGGGGCCCGGTTTTGGCGTGGGCAGCTGCGCGTCATACAGCGATTGTGGGTCGTGGATCGGTAGACCGGGCTGGGTGTAAACGACTGCCTTCATTGGCGTTGCCTCTTGGGGATGCGAAAAGTGGCTTCAGACTATTCGTTTCGATTAACTCAAAAAACAGCCTGAGTGGAGTAAGACTTTCTCGCTTGCAGTGAAAATGGTGTGAAGCGCCCGTGACCTGGCCTGGCCGCCCCACACATGCTCGACTACGTTCCATTCGCTGCTGATCAGCTGGCGCTGTAGCGCTGCGCGAGCCGGTTGCTGGACAGCTGGCCGAACAAGGCTTGCCGGCTGGCCTCAAAGTGGTCGAAGGCTTGCAGGTCGTGCAGCGACGGCAGGGAGATCAGCACGCCGTTGTCGAAGTCCTGCAGGGCACCGTTTACCAGGTCCTGGGCAGACATCACGATGCCTGGGTCCAGGTTCTCGACGGGCAAACCACCGGTCTGCCAGAAATCGGTCGCGGTGGCCCCGGGCAGTACTGCCTGAACCTGGATGCCTGTACCCGCCAGTTCCTTGTTCAGCGACTGGGTGAACGCGGTGACGTAGGCCTTGCTACCACCGTACACGCCGTTGAGCAGTTCGGGTGCCAGGCTGACGACGGACGAGATATTGATGACCGCGCCTTGCTTGCGAGCGACAAAGCCGGGGACAGCTGCATAGGTAAGGCGGGTGAGGGCGGTGACGTTGAGGGTGATCATGTGCGCCATGCGCTCAACGTCGCTTTCCAGCAGCCCGGTATGGGTACCGATACCGGCGTTGTTCACCAGCAGGCTGATGCTGGCGTCTTCGCGCAGTTTGCGTTCTACGTTGGCCAGGTCATCGGCGTTGGCCAGGTCTGCCGGGAATACTTCCACGTTCTGCCGGGTTTCGGTGGTAAGCCGGCCAGCCAATGCGTTGAGGCGCTCCCGGTCGCGTGCCACCAGCACCAGGTCATAGCCGCGACGGGCCAGGTGCTCCGCGTAAATCGAACCGATACCGGATGAGGCGCCCGTAATGAGCGCGGTGCCCTTGCTTTGCTGCGTCATGCTGATGCTCCGTGGGTTGGGTGTGGGGCCATCATGCAGCAGGTGGTGTTTGTCTCAAACGACGCATATAGTGCTGTTTTAGGACATTGCACAGAGGGGATCAGCGATGCACCGAGTCGGCTACCTCATCACCGAAGGCTTCCAGATCATGTCCCTGGCGACGCAAACCGTATTCGAGCTTACGAACATCATGGCGGGCGACGCGGTTTACAGGGTCCAGAACTTTTCCATCGGTGGCGGCACGGTGTGCTCGTCACTGGGGATGCATATCGACACGCTGCCCTTGGGGGCGCCGGGCCTGGCCGACACCTGGATGGTCACCGGCACGCTGACGCCTCTGACGCCCCCCAGCGAGGAGGTGCTCGCCAGCGTGCGGGGCTTTGTCGACGGTGCGCGCCGTACTGCTGGCCTTTGCACCGGCTGTTTTGTGCTGGCGCAAGCGGGCGTACTGGATGGTCGGCGCGCGACCACTCACTGGGCTTATGCGAACAAGTTGCGAGAGCTGCACCCGAAGATCGACGTCGAGGAAGACCGGATTTACATCGTCGATGGGCCGATATGGACGTCTGCCGGCATGACTGCCGCCCTGGACATGGCGCTGGGTATGGTGGAAAAGGACTTGGGCAGCGAAATGGCCAGGTCGGTGGCGCACAAGATGGTCATGCACCAACGCCGATCTGGCGGGCAGTCGCAACACTCCGAACTGTTGACGCTCTCGCCCAAGTCGGACCGTATCCAGAGCGCGCTGGATTACGCCCGCAAGCACCTCAGCCGCCCATTGAGCGTGGAAGAGCTTGCTGAAGTGGTGCATCTGAGCCCACGGCAATTCACCCGCGTGTTCACCGCCGAGACCGGCCAGTCACCGGCCAAGGCTGTCGAGAGCCTGCGGCTGGAGGCTGCCCGGCTGATGATCGAGCAGAGCCTGCACAGCCTGGATGTGGTGGCCAGGGAAACCGGCTTCAGGGACCGCCGGCATATGCGGGAGGTGTTCATCCGTGGTTTTGGGGTCCCCCCTCAAGCCGTGCGAAGGGATGCTCGGCGGCTGGTCTCCATCTGACGGCTCGGCTGCTTGCAGTCGGGTCAATTTATCCGGCATTGCAGACCCCCGTTGGCGTCGTGCAACCAAACTAAACCTTCGCACCCGTCGTCAGTCAGTTTCAGTAAGGGCTCCGTTCGCTGCTAACCCATAGGAGGTAGACATGGCGCGGGCTATCTGGAAAGGCGCGATCAGTTTCGGGCTGGTGCACATCCCGGTTTCGCTCAACGTTGCGGTGAGCTCCGAGCGCGTGGATTTTGACTGGCTCGACAAGCGCAGCATGGAGCCGGTGGGCTACAAGCGGGTGAACAAGGTAACCGGCAAGGAGATCGACAAGGACAACATCGTCAAGGGCGTGGAGTATGAGAAGGGCCGCTACGTGGTGATCAGTGAGCAGGAAATTCGCGATGCTCGCCCTGAAGCGACCCAGACCATCGATATTTTCTCGTTCGTGCAGGCTGGCGAGATTCCGCTTCAGCACTTTGACACACCTTACTACCTGAGCCCTGACCGGCGCGGCGGCAAAGTCTATGCGCTGTTGCGCGATACGCTGGAGAGCACCGGCAAGGTAGCCCTGGCCACCGTGGTGCTGCATACCCGTCAGCACCTCGCGCTGCTGCGGCCACTGGAAGACGCCCTGGTGCTGATTACCCTGCGCTGGCCCGAGGAGGTGCGCAGCATTGAAACCCTGGAGCTGGACAAGAGCGTGACCGATGCCAAGGTCGACAAGCGTGAGCTGGGCATGGCCAAACGCCTGGTCGAAGACATGAGTGGGTCCTGGGCCCCGGACGAGTATCACGACGCATTTCGCCAGACCATTCTCGACCTGGTGGAAGAGAAAGCCAGCAAGGGCAAGATCGAGACAGTGGCCAAAGGGGAGGGCGCCAGCGCGGAGAAAGGCGCGGATATCCTCGACCTTACCGAACTGCTCAAACGCAGCCTCGGTGGCAAGGCCAAGGGCGCAAAACCGGCTAGCAAACGGCCGCGCAAGGCCTCCTGATGGTAGAGACTCGCCAGGTGGTCACACCTGGCCTTCCAGGCCACTGAGATAGTCGGCGAACCCCTGTTTTGCGCGGCTATCACGCCGGCTGCTGGTGGCCACGCTGTGTTCGGCGGTCCAGACGATCTGCGCCCCGCTGGCTTGCAGGGCCATCACCAGTTGAACATCCTCGTGGGCCGGAAGCGGCTGGAACCCGCCAACGCGTTCGTAGGCCTTGGCACACACACCGAGGTTGGCACCATGAATATGCCTGTGCCCCTCGCGGGCCTGGTAAAGGCTGCGGTACAACCGGCGCAGGGCGATGCTTTGCCAGGGTTGCCAGCGCTCGATGTGCACCGTGCCGCACACCACCTCGGCGCGCCATTGCAACTGCGATGTCAGCCAGTGCTGCGGGACGCGGCTGTCGGCGTCGGTGCATGCCAGCCATTGGGCGCCGCGGGCGATCATCCATGCCGCGCCCGCTCGCCGGGCGACGCCGACATTGCCAGCGTCCACTTCAAGGGTATGCACACCGTGGCGTCGGGCCACGAGCGCACTGGTGTCGCTGCAACGGTCTAGCACCACCAGCACCTCTACCGCCAAGCCTGCCGCCTCGGCTCGCGCACTTGCAGCCTTGACCGCCTTGAGGCAGTGCCCCAGGCGCCGGGCCTCGTTGTGGGCGGGTATGATGACGGCGATCATGGGCAGGGCTCATTCAGGTCGACCACGCTGGGCTGGCACGTCCAGTACTCGAGTAGAAAGTCGGCCTCCTCGTGACGCAATAGCGGATACAGCGGCAAGTGCCTCGCCAGCAGGGCATGAACCTCGCGGCCGTCCTGTGGGCAACCGGCAATGGGGTGGCGCCAGTGGCAGGCGAGCAGGGCGCCATCGGCCGTGAGGCTGGCCACCGACTGCTCGATCACCTGCAGCCAATCGGTGGGGTCGAGGTAGTAGCCGATTTCGCTGAGCACGATCAGGTCGAACTGCCCGCCTGGCCAGTCGCCCGGCAGATGCCCTTGCTCGACCTGGGCATGGTTCGCGGTCCCCAGGCGCTGGCGCGCCAGCCCCACGGCGGTCGGGTCGATGTCCTGGCACAGCAAGCTGACGCAACGCTCGGCCAGCAGCACGCTCAGCTCGCCGTTGGCACAGGCCGGCTCGAACACGCGCTCATAGCGCTGACGGGGCAGGCTGGCCAGCAGCAGGTCGCGCTTGCGCCGTTCGTACCAGCGGGTGCGAAACGCCCAGGGGTCCTCGCTGTCGGCGTACAGGTCGGCGAAGTATTGCGCATCGAGGCTCATGGCGACTCCATCACAGGAAAACCAGTTCAAATGGTTGCAGCAGGCACGCCTGCAAATGCGCAGGCAGCACGGGCGGGCGATCACCGTCTGGTTGCAATTGGCTGGCATGGGCAGCCAAGGCCTCGCGCTTGCGGGCCTGGCGCGTTTCGTCGACCTGCAAGCGATGCGCCCGCGACCAGGGCAGGCGTGGGTCGTCGGGTGCGGCCCAGTGCCAGGCCCACACCGGCGCTTCGGCCAGCTGTGCCCTGCGCGCCTGGGCTGCCTGGGCAGCGGCGCGGCCTGCAGCCTCGTGGTCGCAGTGGCCGTCGCCACGCCAGGTGGTCAGCAACAGGTCGTCGGGCTCCAGCAACTGTTCCAGGTGACGGACCAGGAAGGCCTCATCGCGGGGCAATGCGCCGTCCTTGAGGTTGAGCCGCCGCCAGTCCAGGCGGTTGAGGTCCAGGTCTAGCTGCTGCAGGGCATGCCGACTCTCCAAGGGGCGCTGGTGACGCAAGCGCTGCTCGGTCCAGTGTGGTGAGTGCGGATGGCTGCCCTCGCCGTTGGTGGCGGAAATCAGCACCAGGTCCTGTTCGCGCCCGCGAAAACTGGCAAGCAGCCCGCCGGCCATGAGCACCTCGTCGTCCGGGTGCGGCGCCAGCAGCACCAGGCGTCGGCCGGGTGGGCACAGCTGCTCGGGCGCAAGCCAGGTGGCGCGTGCCAGATGCGCAGAATGCTGCCAGTCACTCCACGGCGTGCCCGTGGCCGCATCAATAAGGTTCTCGCTCATAGCTGCCATGCTCCTGTCGGTGTGCTGGTCACTTGCTGACCCAGTTCGGCCAAGTCGCGTTCAGCGTGGCTTTGGCGCAGGTACACCGGCAGGTCGGCGCTAAGCCGGGCGAAATGGCTGCTGCGGCAGAAGGGGGTAGCCCCCAGGGCTCGGCCAACATGCTGAATGACCTGTTCGACCGCCTGCTCGATCTGGGCGCGGGTGCGGCGTACCTCGAAACTGGCGTCGTCCTGGGGGTGCTGGTCGATCCACGCGGCGCACTCGCGAAGGGCGGCGCGGGCACCGTACAACGCCGCATCGACCGCCCCCAGGTGGGCATCGGCATGGGGGTCGGGCCGAGGTTTGTTGCAGTGCTCGCGCAGGTAACCTGCCAACGCCTCGGCCGCGCCGTACCAGCAGGCAGCGATACCTGCGCCGCCCTGCCAGAAGCCTGGGCGGGACAGGTACTGGCCGGGTGTGCCGATGGCCAGCCCCGGTGAGTTGTCGAACTCGACGGTAACACTGGCGGTGCTGGCCATGCCTACGGCCTGCCATTGCTCGGCCTGGATGCGCTGGCTGGGGTGTGACAGTTCAATGGCCACCAGCTGTGGCTGGTCATTCTCCCAGGCGGTCAGCAGCGCTCGATCGATCTGCAGCGCGCCCGAGCACCATGCTTTTCGGCCTTGCAGCTGAACCCGTTCGCCATGGCGCGCGACGATGTGGGCCCTGGCATCCGGCGGCTCCGCGGCCCACATGCCCCAGATACCGTCGTGAGCATGCTGGGCGGCGCCGCACTCGGCGAGGACCGCCAGGGCATCGGTGTGGCCTTCATACAGCTTGGCCAGGCCGAGATCGCAACCGGCAACCCGCGCCAAGGCCCGCCAGCGCTCGAGGGTGCGCCCGTGGCCGGGCAGGGGTAGCAGGTCTAGCTGTTCGGCTCGAAGTGCCTGCAACAGTTCAGGCAGCAAGGGGTCGAGATCGATGGCCCGCGAACGGGTACCGAAGCGGTGCAGCAGGCGGTCGAGGTGAGCGAAGTCCATCATGCGATCCCCAGTTGCTTGCGCATGCGCAGGGTGATCGATTGCCGGGTCGAGCCAAGCTCGGCCCAAGGGTCGTCCACCTGCGCAAGCCGCGCCTGCAAGTTGCCGATATTCCATTGGTTGGCACTCTTGAGTTTGGGCAGCTCCTCGCGCCAGATCGGCACCGACACTGGCAGGCCTTCACGGGCGCGCAGCGAGTAGGCGGCCACGGTGGTAGCGCCCTTGCCGTTGCGCAGGTAGTCGATGAAGATGCGCCCGACCCGGTTCTTGGGCCCGGAGACCGCGCTGAGCCGGTCCGGGAACAAGTCTGCCATGTGTTTGACCAGGGCATGGCTGAAGTCCTTCACTTCCTCCCAGCCGGCACGACGGGTGAGCGGCACGACCAGGTGCATGCCTTTGCCACCGCTGGTCTTGAGAAACACCTTCAGGCCCAGCTCATCGAGCAGGGTGAGGGTCAGCTGGGTGGCCTCGAGCATGGCCTTCCATGGCAATGCCGGGTCGGGGTCGAGGTCGAGGATGAAGCGGTCAGGCCTGTCGAAATTTTTGTCGGTGGCGTTCCAGGTGTGCAGTTCAAGCATGTTCATCTGTACTGCGCCCAACAAGCTCTCGGCGCTGTTGAGCACCATTGCCGCCTGGCCGGCCTGGGCCTTGGTGTAGCTGGTCAGCTTGGGCAGGTGCAACTGCCCCGCGTGCTTCTGAAAGAACAGCTCGCCGTCCAGGCCCTCCGGTGCGCGCACCAGCGCCACGGGGCGGTGTTCGAGCTGTGGCAGCAGCCAGTCGGCGACTTGGGCGTAGTACTCCGCCACCTGTCGTTTGCTGGTGCCACTGGTCTTGTCGATCACGCGGTCGGGGTGGGTCAGGTGCAGGTTGCTCAAACCCTTGGGCTCTGCATGTGCTGCGTTCGTTACCGGCATGGCACGTTCCAGGGCAATGGCAGTGGCGGGCTTGTCGTCGCGCAACCCGTGAAAAACCGCGTGGCGCACGATCCCTGTGCGGGTCATCTGGGCGTAGGCGACCTCGGCCAGCAGTTCTGGCTTGAGCCAGTGCACGCCCCGCGCATCGGCACCGCTGGGGGGCTCAGGCAAGGGTGGCTTGGCGGTGTGCAGGGGTTTCAGGCGGGTGAGGATGCTCGTCAGCGTGGCAGCACTGAAGCCGGTGCCCACCTTGCCGGCGTAGCGCAACTGGCCGCTGTCGGTGTCGTGCAGCGCCAGCAGCAGGGCCCCAAAGCCTTGGCGGCTGCCCTTGGGCGCGGTGTAGCCGACGATCACGAACTCTTGGCGTTGCGTGCACTTGAGCTTGACCCAGTCGCTGCTGCGCCGGCCAACGTAGGGGCTGTCGGCGCGCTTGCCGATCAGGCCTTCCAGGCCTAACCGGCAGGCGCTGTCGAGCAGCGCGTCGACCGGCTGGTTGAAGTCTTCGGAAAACTTCAGGATGGCCGATGCGTTGTGCTTCAGCAGTTTGGCCAAGGTCGCCCGGCGGTCTTGCACAGGCAGTTCACGCAGGTCCTTGCCGCCGAGGTAGGGCAGGTCGAACAGGTAGTAGGTAATGTCATCGTCGTGCTCGTTGTCGAAGACGGCCTGCAAGGCCTGGAAGTCGGCCACGCCGTTTTCGTCTGTGACCACCATCTCACCGTCCAGCCATGCCGAGTCGAGCCCCAGCGCTTTCAGCGCCTGCACCTGATGGGGCAGCTTTGCGCTCCAGTCGTGGCCATTGCGGGTAAACAGGCGCACATCGTCCCCGTCGATGCGGGCCAGCATGCGGTAACCATCGAACTTGACCTCGTATCGCCAGTCACCCTCGGGGGGGGAATCGGCCAGGGTTGCCAGCTGCGGTTGGAGCATCTCCGGCAGGGCGCCAGCGCTGGCCTTGCGCTTGCGCGTGGAGGTCGCCGCCTTGGCTGGGCGGCGGGGGACCAGTGTACGGTCGCTCAATACGCTGTCCGGCAGGGCTTCGACGATGCTGTAGTCCGCTTCGCTGCGGGCCTCGCCATCGTGGGACTTGACCAGCATCCACTGCTCTTTCTTGCCAGCCAGGTGGGTACGAAACAGGTTCCAGACACCCGACAGCTTTTCACCTTGCAGGCGAAAGCGCAGCTTGCCCTTGGCATAGGCCTCGCGCGGGTCGCCTTCGGGCTCCCAGAGCCCCCGGTCCCACACGATCACGTCGCCGGCGCCGTAGTGGCCTTCAGGGATGTGCCCTTCGAAGCTGGCGTAGTCCAGCGGATGGTCTTCTACATGCACGGCCAGGCGGCGGACCTTGGGGTCGAGGGAAGGGCCCTTGGGAATCGCCCAGCTTTTAAGGGTGCCATCCAGCTCCAGGCGAAAGTCATAGTGCAGGTGGCTGGCGTCGTGCTTCTGGATGCAGTACTGCAACCCGTGAGCCGGCCGTGGGTGGGCACGCTTGCCGGCCGGCTCGGGTGTGGCGTTGAAGTCACGCTTGCGCAGGTACTCCTGCAGGGGCTTGGCCATGGCGGGCTCCGGGACAGTTTGCGGTCTCTTCATTGGGAGAGGGCGCCTGCGCATGGAGTTCAAAAAAAGCGTGGGGTCGCGGACCGACGAACCGGCCCACTGCCAGAGGCTCAACGCAGCCCCAGGGCCCGGTCCAGCGACAACCTACCGGCGCCTCGCGCGATCAACAGTAGCAATAAGGCCGCCCACGTCAGATGGGTCGGCCAGGCATCCGGGTAGACGAAAATCTCGATCACCGTGGTCATGCCCAGCAGGGCCAGCGCCGACAGCCGGGTAAACAGGCCAAGCACCAGCAACAGGGGGAACAGGTGTTCGGCATAGGTGGCCAGGTGGGCCGCAAGCCAGGGCGAAACCAGCGGCAGGGCATATTCGCTCTGGAACAGGTCATAGGTACTGGGTGTGATGCTGAGAAACCCTTCGACCTTGGTGCGCCCGGACAGGAAGAATGTCGAGGCGATGGCCATGCGCGCCACCAGGCACAGCAGGGTGTCGCTGAGCAGTAGCTGTGCACGATCGGCGAGGTGGTTCCAGCGTTGGCGCAGGCTGTCGGAGCGGGTGGCGTGGAGGGTGTCCATGGCGTTTCCTTCAGGCGAATGCAAGTGGATGGAATGCCTGGGCTGCCAGCAGCCTGCCGAGCAGGTCGGTGAAGTCCAGGTCGGGTTGGCGTGCGAGTGCAACCTGTGAGGCCTGCTCCAACGGCAGACCTTGAGCGCAGGCATCGAGAAAGGCACAGCCGCCGACCTCTAGCGCTTGCTGGGCGACACCTTCGGCGGTGCCACTGAACACAGCACCTTCGGCGACCCAGGGCTGGTCATGCGGCCACGCCTGGCCTTCGCGGCTGTGCTGCCACAGGCTGAACGCCGGGTGCCGTGCGAACCAGCGCCAACGCACACTGCGGCGGGGGGCCAGGTAACTGTTCGCCAGGTCGGTGGCCGTCATGCCGGCCAGGTCGGCAAGCGCGAGGGAGGGCTCGCGGGGGGCGCTGAACGCCTCGCACCAGGCGAAATCCAGGCGTGCGACGTCGGCCAGGTATGGCAGGCCGTGCTGGGCCTGCATCTGCTCGAGAAAGTCGGCGAAGGCCGCGCCATAGTGGATCAGCCGCGGGTCGTCGGGGGGCGTTCGTTGCGCATAGGCGCTCGCGGCGTCCTGCATCCAGGCCGGGCCTGTCAGCGCTTCGACACTGGGGAAGTTTGCCCGCAGGGCATCGACGCAGCCCGCCAGCACGCTGTTGCGGTACACCGCAAAAGCAGCGTGCCCGGTCAGCGCGGCCAGCTGCGGGGCAGGGCGGTGATACAGCGCTTCGACGAAGGCGGCCTGAAACTGGCCAAGGGAAAGCGTCATGGTCGTGCTCCTGCGCTATCGAGCAGTGCCTGGGCGGTGTCGCGTTCGGCCAGCAACTCGCTGAACGCGGGCAGGTTGCCGTCACGCTCGATGAGGGTCGGGCGCGGGCCGATGCGGGTGATCAACTGCTGGTACAAGGCCCAGACCGGCGCGGCGATGGTGGCGTCGTGGGAGTCGATCAGCAGGCTGGCCTGGGCGTCGTGGCTGTGGCCGGCCAGGTGGATTTCGCTGATGGCCTGGGCCGGGAAGCGCGCCAGGTACGCCGCTGCGTCGAACCCGAGGTTGTGGGCACTGACGTGCACGTTGTTGACGTCCAGCAACAAGCCGCACCCCGTGCGCCGCGCCAGTTCGGCTAAAAAGTCGATTTCGTCCCAGTCATGCCCTTCCATGGGCAGGTAGTGGCTGGGGTTTTCCAGCGAAATGCTGCGCCCCAGCGCATCCTGGGTGCGCTGCACGTTGTCGCTGATGCGGACCAGGGCCTCGTTGCTGCGGGGAAACGGCAGCAGGTCGGGCAGGTATTGCCCGCGCCAGCTCGACCATGCCAGGTGCTCCGATACCAGCGCCGGCTGCAGCTGGTCGATCAGCGCCCGCAGGCGGTGCAGGTGCATTTCGTCTGGCGCGATGTCCGCCGCCAACGACAGCGCGACACCGTGCAGCGACAGCGGATGGTGTTCGGCAATGCGTTGTAGCCAGGCCATGCGTGGGCCGCCGAGCATGTAGTTTTCCGGGTGCACTTCGAACCACAGCCCGCTGGCCCGGCACGTCCAGGCGTCGGCATAGTGCTCAGCCTTCAGCCCAAGGCCGGCGCCTGCAGAGTAAGTCCCGTTCATGATCGGCGGCCTGCGCTCAGGACTTGAGCGGGGTCAGCGAGCCCATGCCGTTGGGCGTCTTGATGGACGTGCAGGTACCGGCGGGCACGTTCTTCCAGTGCATGCCGTCGTAGTCCTTCTTGGCGCTACCGGCGCAGCTGGTGCCGGCGCCGGCCTTGCAGTCGTTCTTGCCAGCCATGGCGACGCCGTAGCATTTTTCCATGGCGGCGCCAGTGGTGGCTGTGTTGGTCGCGTCAGCGGCCAGGGCAACACCGGCCAGCGAAGCCAGGGCAAGTGCGGCAGTGGCGAGGGCGAGAGTTTTCATGATGCGTCTCCGGGAAGTGGGGCCGTGGTGGTTACCGGCGGCTCATGGAGTAGTTCGCAGCGTGGGTTGAACGGGTTACAGCAGCTTGAAAAATTTTTCCGGCGGTGTGCCAGTCGCCTAACGTATGAAGGCGGCACGCGTTGAATGGAAAACTTTCACGTTGGGTGTAACCAAGGTGGTCGATGCTACGAACTACTTCTCAGCAGGCGCTAAGCGCGCGCGAGGCCCAGTTGCAGGCACTGCTGCTCCAAGGCCTGGCGGGCGATGCAGCCGCCTATCGGGCGTTTCTGGCGGCGCTGGCGACGCATGTGCGAGGCTTTTTGCTGCGGCGCCTGGGGCAACGCCCCGCGGATGTCGAAGACATGCTGCAAGAGGTGTTGTTGGCGGTGCACAACGCCCGCCATACCTACCAGGCGCAGCAACCGTTGACCGCCTGGGTACAGGCCATTGCCCGCTACAAGCTGGCGGATCACTATCGCAGTTACGCTCGCCACGGCGCGTTGCACGAGGCGCTGAACGATGACAGCGACCTGTTCGCGCCCGGCGAGGAAGAAGCGGCCCAGGCGACACGCGACCTGGGCAAGCTCCTGGAGCAGTTGCCGGCGCGCCAACGGCTGCCCATCGTCCATGTCAAACTGGAGGGGTTGTCGGTGGAAGAGACCGCGCGCATGACCGGTCTTTCCAGTTCGGCGGTGAAAGTGGGCATCCACCGGGGCCTGAAGGCACTGGCCAAGCTGATTGGAGGCAAGGGCGACGATGAAGACCGATGACTTGATTGCCTTGCTGGCGGCCGGGGAAGGGCCGGTGGACCGTCACGCGCTGGGCCGGCGCATGTTGTTGGCGCTGGTGGCTGGCGGGTTGGTCGCGGTATTGCTGACGGTGGCCATCTTCGGCGTGCGTGGCGACCTGGCGCAAGTGGCGCACACCCCGCTGTTCTGGGCCAAGCTGGCCCTGCCCGGCAGCCTGGCGTTGCTAGCGCTGTGGCTGACCCAGCGGCTGGCCAGGCCGGGGGTGAAGGGGGGGCTGCTGTGGGGCCTTTTGGGGCTACCGCTGCTGC
The DNA here is from genome assembly GCF_029873175.1 of Pseudomonas sp. BN505. Taxonomy (NCBI): domain Bacteria; kingdom Pseudomonadati; phylum Pseudomonadota; class Gammaproteobacteria; order Pseudomonadales; family Pseudomonadaceae; genus Pseudomonas; species Pseudomonas sp. BN505. Next base: position 119,401 of record NZ_SSOI01000050.1, on the reverse strand, counting down.
TGGTCTGGCTGGGCGCGGCGATCAGCCTGCTGGGGGCGCCGGTGGACGCCCGGGCGGACCTGCTGTTGGGGCGCACCTGGCGCACCTGCCCGCTGAACATCACCTTGCTCTCGGTTCCCACTTTCATCGCGGTGTTCTGGGCATTGCGCGGCCTGGCACCCACCCGCCTGCGGCAGGCCGGGGCGGCGGGTGGCATGCTTGCGGGGGCCACGGCCACCCTGGCTTATTGCCTGCATTGCCCGGAAATGGCCGTGCCGTTCTGGGGGCTGTGGTACGTACTGGGGTTGCTGGTGCCGACCGCTGTGGGGGCGGCGCTAGGGCCGCGTTTATTACGTTGGTAATCCCGGCACGACAATCCCGGGCATCAGCCCCACAAGGCTTCCAGTTCACTTGGCACACGCCCGGTCCAGCGCTTGAACGAACGGCGGAAGTTGGTGCTGTCGCTGAAGCCCAGGTACTGCGCAACCGCGTCGTTGCTGTAGCCCTTGACCTGGTAGAGGTACAGCGCCTGGTCGCAGCGCACCTGGTCCAGTTGCTCCTGGAAGTTGGAACCATGACGGGCCAGGCGGCGCTTGAACGAAGCGGGGCTGGTGGCGAAGGCGGCGGCTACCCGTTCCAGGTTCAGCGGCTGGCGAATCAGCCCGAGCAGGTGCTCGTAGACCAGGTCGAGAAAACTCGCCCGCCAGCCCCAGGCCGCCAGCTGTGCATCGCAGGCCTGGCGTGCCACGTGCTGGGCGGTCGACCCGGCACCCGGCCAGGCACGCAGCAGGTATTCGCGGGGCAGGCTCATCACCGTGGATGGGCAGTCGAAGGCCAGAGAATCGCCCAGGTGTACCCAGTACTGTTCGACGTAGGCCGGTTCGGCATGGCGGAACCGGAAACGCCAGGGCAGGTGCTCTTGCTGCTGGCGCCGCGCGAGGGCCACCACCGCTGTCATGCTGGCCTCCAGCAGGAAGCGGCGCTGCTCGTCGATGGCGCAGCTTTCCCGCCAGTACAGGTGCAGGTAGTGCTCATCGAGGCGCAGCACCGGGCTGAGCAACGGGGACAGCAGGGCGCGGTATTGCTCGATGCGCTCCAGGGCCTGCAGCAGGTGGTCGGCCTGCTCCAGCAACAGGCTGGCGGCACCGTGGTGCCCGGGCCACAGGCGCTGGCCGTAGAGAAAGCTGGTGTCGTCGGCATCGAGCAGCCGCTGCGCATTGCCGATCAGGCGAAGGAACTGCTGTGGGCTGATCAGCGCTTGGCCGCTGACCACGTCGTCGTAAAACAGCCCGCAGCCGCGTAGCAGGTGATGGGTGTCGATCTGCCGCGAACGCGCCAGGTCGATCAGCGCAGCGGGCAGGTGGTGGGCGGTGATGAAGCGGCTGTCGCCGTCATAGCCGTTCATGCCCGTTGTACCTGGTGCGTCTGGCGGCTCTTGGCCTGGGCCAGGGCGTAGTTGAGGCGTTTCAGCAGGTGGTCTTCGTCTTCGTCCAGCGCCATCACGCTGGCCACCGTGGCGGTCAGGTGCAGGCGTTCGCCATGCCGGCCGGTGTGATGGGCGAGGTGGGCGATGCTCTGGCGCAGCGACTCGGCCATGGCCTGGGCCTGGCGTTCGCCGGTGTTGGGCAGCGCCGCGACGAAGCGGTCGCCGGCCAGGCGGCAGAGTATGTCGTGCTGGCGCAGGTTGAGCAGCAGCAGTTGGGCGACCACTTGCAGCACCAGATCGCCTTCTTCCTGGCCATAGCGCTGGTTGATCTGGTTGAAATCGTCCAGGTCGACGACGATCAGCGACAAGGCTTGCTGTTCGCGGGCGGCTTGGGCAATGGCCTGCTGCAGGTGCTGGCGCAGGTACCGGGCACCGGACAGCGGGGTAAGCTTGTCGAACAGGCGGTGCTCGCGGAACAGTTGCTCACGCTTGCGCATCTGTGCGGTGATGGCGTGCTGTTCTTGCTGCAGGTGGTACATGCCCAGGGTCAGCAGCAGCATGCCCAGCGGCATGGGCGCAGTCTCCAGCCAGTTGTCCCAGACCGCGTCGTCGGGCAGGCGGATGAATTCGTCGAGGGTGTCCATCCACATCGAGAAGGCGATGAAGCACAGGCCCAGCGAAAGCAGGCGGGTGACCCGGCCAGCAGGGCGCCCGCGTAGCAGCATCACTAGCCAGCCGCAGAGGATCAGGCAAGTGCCGCCCTCGCCGGCGACGTCCGTCCAGTTGATCTCGGCCCACGCTTTAAGCGTGCCGGCGGCGAGGTAGACGAGCAGGCCGGCGTTGGCGGCCAGTACCAGGCCGACCAGCGTAAGGGCGTGCTGTTTGAACAGGGGGTTGAGGCGCATGGGGTGTCCTGTGAGTGTGTCATTGCCTGTGCCGGCACTGTCGCCGGCACAGGCAGAGCAGCATGCAAGGCGTTTATCTCAATACGATGACGCTCATTTGCCGCGCGCCGTGCACGGCAGCCCGTCCGGCCCTACGCTGGCCTTGCAGTAACGTTCGTTGGCCAGCGCCAGCTTGGGTTCCTGCAGGAACTTGCGCCCTTTGGCATCACGCGTGATATCGAACGCGTCGTAAAGCTGGTCGTCAGCCGAATAGGTGCGCACCTGCAGGCGGTTCTGCTCGACGGTGATGGTCTGGTACAGCTGGGTGTCTTCGGCCGTGCGGTCCGGCTGGTGGCGGGCGCGGTCGTTCAGGCCATACATCTTCGAGCCGGTCACCGAGACCATGTACACCGGGCCGATCGGCTGTCTGGCCTGCCGTGCGGCACGCGTGGCCTGGCGCCCTTCGGCGTGGGTCAGGCGGCTGTAGCAGTGGTCGTGACCTTGCAGTACCAGGTCGACCTTGTAGCGCTCAAGTAGCGGTTGCCAGGCGGCCTTGAGCGGCTCGGTATCGTCGGGGCGGGCACAGGTGTAGACCGGCTGGTGCATGACCACGATGTTCCACTGTGCCTTGCTGCTTTTCAGGGTTTGCTCCAGCCAGTCGGTCTGCGCTTGCAGGGTGCCCAGATCGAGCGCCGAGGTGCCGTCCAGCACCACGAAGCGCACATTCTGGTAATCGCTGAAGTAGCTGGTTGCCGCCACACCGGGGGCGCCGTTGCGCGGCAGGGCGAACTGCGCCGTTACATGGGGGCTGAGGCTGCGGCTTTCGCTGCCATCGGGGTTGAGGGTTTCCAGGTACTCGTGGTTGCCGAACGCGGTGAGCTGTGGGATGGCAGCGTACGACCAGCCGCCGGCCTGGTTCCATTCACCCCATTCATCGTCGTGGGCGAGATCGTCGCGCGATGCCACCAGGTCGCCAGCGTGCACCACCAGGGCAGGGTGCGCCACGCTGCGCAGCGCCTGGCGAATGGTGCGCGAGGCGATGGCGAGGATGTCGTTCTGGGTGTCGCCCAGGTAGATGAACGAGAACGGCGCGAACGTGGCCTTGGCCGTGCGGAACTGGTGCCATTCGCTCCAGCCCGCGCTGCCCTTGAGCCGGTAGACGTAGGCGGTGTCTGGTTGCAGGTGTTCCAGGCGCACCTGGTGGTAGTTGGCTGGGCCGTTGTCGCTGTCCAGGCGCTGGGTGCTGCCACTCAATGGGCTGGCCTTGGCTGCCAGCGCAGGGCCGGCGAGAGCCGGGCCGAGCTCCAGCACCGCGTCGGCCTGGGCCAGGTCGGTGCGGTAACTGATGGCCATCTGCGTGGCGGCGTTCTGGCCGGGGGTGAGCACGATACGGTCGGCCAGCTTGCCGGCGGCGTAGGGCAGGCCTGCGGAGCGAGGGATCGGAGCAGATTCATTGGCCTGGGCATGAGCCTGTGCGGCGCAGAGCAGGGCGGCCAGTAGCAGGGGGCGGTGCATGGGGTTTCCTCGATGAGCCCGGAAGGCGTGATGGGCGCAAAGGAAACAAAGGCGGATGACGGTTCTGTTACCGGGCGGGGGGTCGTTTTGGCTCAGCTGATCGTCAGGAAAAAACGCAATTTCAAGTGGCCGGTAACGGCCCAACGCCCCCAGACCGGCCCCACAGCTGCGCCACAGGTTTGCAGGGCATCGCCAGGGCCGCAGCAGGCCTCAGGTCATATCAGCTCAAATTGCGCCGAAAACGACGTGAAAGCCGCGTTTTCAAGCCGCCCAGCCCAGCGCTGTCACGCAAGTGCCACACACACTTTCTAGCTTTCGCAGCCATTCCCGGGTTCATCGGGTCACTGCAAGCGAGGGTTCCAAGGTGGCAATGCCGTTTCGTCACATCCGCAACGCCGGATTCCGGGTCAGCCTGCTGGCCGTTGCCATTACCACCGCCCCAGCCTGGGCGGAAGATGCGGTCGAGCGGGTCGAGGTGATCGGCCAGGCGGCGAGCATCGACAAGGCGCTGCGCGAGCAGAAAAGCGCCGACAGCATCAAGAGCGTGGTGCATGCCGATGGCGTTGGCCAACTGCCCGACGACAATGCCGCCGAAGCCCTGCAGCGCATCCCCGGGTTGTCGGTGGAGCGCGACCAGGGCGAGGGCCGCTTCGTCAGCGTCCGCGGTATCGCCCCGGACCTTAACAGTGTGACCATCAACGGCACCCTGGTACCGGCCCCCGAGGGCGACCGCCGCGCCGTGGCGCTGGATGTGCTGCCCGCCGAGCTGGTGCAGTCGCTGTCGGTGGTCAAGACCCTGACCCCGGACATGGACGCCAACTCCCTTGGCGGCACCATCGAAGTGGAGAGCCTGTCGGCGTTCGACCATGACGGGCTGTTCTACACCCTTACCGGCGAAGCCAGCCATGACACCAACGTCAGCCGCGACAGCCCGAAGTTTTCCGGCGCGGTCAGCGACCGCTTCAGCCTGGGAGACGGCATCAACAACTTTGGCGTGGCTGCGGCGTTTAGCTGGCAGAAGCGCAAGTTTGGCTCGGACAACGTCGAAACCGGCGGTAACTGGGATTTCGAGGACGGCGCCCGGCTGGAAGAGGTCGAGGCCCGCGACTACCAGATTACCCGTGAGCGCACCGGCCTGGGCCTGAACTTCGATTACCAGCCGGATGACTTCTCCAGCTACTACCTGCGCACCCTCTACAGCAAGTTCAAGGACACCGAGACGCGCAACGCCCAAGGCCTGGAGTTCGCCGACCCGCAGGGTTCCGGCCAGCGTGGCGAGGCCGAAGGCTGGCGCGACTTGAAATCGCGCGAGGACACCCAGGAAATCCAGTCCTACGTACTTGGCGGCGAGCGCATCCTAGACCAGTGGACCATCAGTGCCCAGGCCGGCTACAGCCAGGCCACCGAGCACGATCCGGGTGGTATTGCCGGCGCCAGGTTCGTCGGCGATTTCGACGAGGTCGGCTTCGACGGCACGCGCAAGCCACGGCTAAGCGTGGGCAACGACTTCTACGACCCGGCCCGGTTCACCCTCGACGAAGTGGAGTGGGAGAAGGTTGACGGCAAGGACCAGGAAAAGAACATCCGCCTGGACCTTGCCCGCGACTACGAATTCGCCGACGCCTCGCAGGTCAAGTTTGGCGGCAAGCTCAGCCGCCGCGACAAGACCAGCGACACCGAAACCTGGGCCTATGACGGGTTCGATGACATCAGCCTTGCCGATTATCAGGGCAGCAATGTCGACTACGCCCTGGGCAACTTCGGCAACGGCATCAGCGCCAGCGCAATCAAGGGCCTGATCGGTAACCTCGACCGTGCGGCCTACTACGATGAGGAAGCCTCGCGCATCAATGACTTCGACATGAGCGAGGACATCAACGCGGCGTACCTGATGAACACGCTGGACATCGGCGACTGGCGCCTGATTGCCGGTGTGCGTTACGAAGGTACCAGGTTCGAGGCCAAAGGTACTGGGCTGCGCGACGGTGTGTACGAGAACGTCAGCAGCAACAATCGCTATGACCACTGGTTGCCAGGCCTGCACGCGCGCTACCAGTTGTCGCCGGCCACGGCCATTCGGGCCGCCTGGACCAACACCGTGGTACGGCCAACCTTTGGCCAGCTGGCGCCGGGTTTTGTCATCGATGAGAACGATGCGTCGTTCGGCAACCCCGAACTCAAACCGCTGGAGTCGATGAACTTCGACCTGGGCATCGAGCACTACATGGGCCGCGCCGGCACCGCCTCGGCGTTCCTGTTCTACAAAGACATCGACCACTTCATCTACAGCACCGACCTGGCGGGCACTGGCGCCTGGGTGGACTTCGACGAAGCGCTCACCTTCGAGAACGGCGGGGGCGCCAAGCTGTATGGCCTGGAGCTGGCCTACTCGCAGAAGTTCGACTGGCTGCCGGCACCCTGGAACGGTTTGCTGCTGGGCGCCAACCTCACCCTCAGCAAGTCTGATGCAACCCTGCAAGGGGCCACCGGCAGGCGCAGCATCGACCTGCCCAATCAGTCCGACACAGTGGGCAACTTCATGGTCGGCTGGGAAAACGACCGCTTCAACATGCGCCTGGCCGCCAACTACAAGTCGGGCTACCTGCTGGAGCTGGGGGCCATCGACGACAAGGCCCACGACCAGTATGCCGATGACCAGCTGCACGTCGACTTCAAGGCAGGCTACTTCCTGACCCCCGAGCTGCAGTTGACCTTCGAGGCGCAGAACATCACCGACGAGTCCTATTACGTGTACAGCGGCCACCGTCGCTACAACGCCCAGTACGAAGAATACGGCCCGACCTACAAGGTCGGCCTGACGCTCACCCACTTCTGACCGCACCCTCAGGGATATTGCCTGCTCATGCGTATGTTCACTTTGTCCATGCTGGGGCTATACGTCGCCTTGGCCCACGCCGGTGCCAACGCGGCGCCGAGCTTAACACTCGACCGCAACGTCATCGACAGCGAAACCAGCCAGTGGCTTGCTCCAACGCCGGCGGTCAAGCAGGCCGAACGCCTGCAACTGACCGCCAGGGCGCTGCAGCTGGTTGACCGCCAGGGCCGCGTACTTGGCGAGTTGCCGGGGCGCTTCGAAACCCTTGACCACCGCACCGATGGCACCGGCCTGATGGTCGCCACCGTCGACAAGAAGCGTCAACAGGCGTTGCTGGCCCGCTTCGATGCACAAAGCGGTTGGGGCGCCCCGCGCTACCTGCCCAATACCCGCTATGCCATCGAGGGCCTGTGCCTGTACCGCGACAGCGCCGCCAACGACTTCCTGTTCCTGGTTGGCGAGGAGGGCATCGGTGAGCAGTGGCTGGTCGCCGAGCATGGCCAGCCGCTGGCCGAGGCACGCCAGGTGCGCGCCCTGAGCCTGCCGCCGCAGAGCGCGTTCTGCCAGGCGGATGATGCAAGCCATAGCCTGTACGTAAACGAAGAAAACGTCGGCCTGTGGCGCTACGAAGCTGCTGCCGAAGCACCCCTGGTGCGCGAGCCGGTGGACCTGGTGGCACCGTTCGGAAGCCTGGCCAAAGCTGCCGCGGGCGTGGCCCTGGTGCCCGGGGGCCTGATGCTGCTGGACCCGGTCGCCAACGCCTTGCACCTGTACCAGCACCGCGCCGGGCAATGGCTGCGTGATGGAGCCCTGAGCTTGCAAGGGCTGAAAGAGCCGGAGCAGATCAGCGCCCGTGTGAACGACAAGGGCCTGGAACTGCTGCTGGCCGACGACCAGGGTACGCACCTGGCGACGCTGGGCTGGAAGCCAACGCCAGCGCCGATTGCGCCTGCGGTGGTACAGATCAAGGCGCAGGTGCAGACCGATGGCGTGCCCAGCCTTGGCGATGCGGCGGACGACCCGGCGATCTGGGTCAACACGCGCCAGCCCGAACTGAGTCGGGTACTGGGTACCGACAAGAAAGGTGGGCTGCTGGCCTACGACCTGCACGGCAAGCAGCTGCAGGACTTGCGTGTGGGCCGCCTGAACAATGTGGACGTGCGCAAGGGGTTCCAGCTTGGCGAACGTAAGGTCGACCTGGCTGTGGCCAGCAACCGTGACCGCAACAGCCTGCACCTGTTTGCCATCGACCCGGCCAGCGGCCAGTTGAGCGACATCGGCCAGGTGCCGACGGAGCTCAAGGAAATCTACGGCCTTTGCCTTTTCAAGGATGCCGATGCGGCCATTTACGCCATCGCCAATGACAAGGATGGCCGCTTCGTTCAATACAGCCTCGACGGCAGTAGCGGCCAGGCAGGTGGCACCTTGGTGCGCAGTTTCAGCACCGCGACCCAGTCGGAAGGTTGCGTGGCCGACGACCGCAACCAGCGCCTGTTCATCGGCGAAGAAGACCTTGCGGTCTGGGCCCTGGACGCCCGTGGCGATGGCCCGACCCGTCTGGACAACGTGATCGGCGTGGGCGGCCTGGTCAAGGACGACATCGAAGGCCTGGCGCTGTACCACGGCAAGGGGGGCGATTACCTGGTGATCTCCAGCCAGGGCAACGACAGCTATGTGGTGGTCGACGCCAAACCACCTTACCGGGTGCGCGGCAGCTTCCAGGTAAGCCTGGACGCCCAGCGCGGTATCGATGGCGCCTCGGAGACCGACGGCCTCGACGTGACCTCGGCCAACCTCGGTGGGCCCTGGGCAAAGGGCCTGCTGGTCGTGCAGGACGGTCGCAAGCGCATGCCCGAAGGCAACCAGAACTACAAGTACGTGCCGTGGGCGGCAGTGGCCGAAGCCTTGGGCCTGGAGTAACGGCCGCCTGTCATGCCACCGCAACCTGATTGCCTTTGACTAAAACTCACATTGAAAGGACACCCCCATGCAAACCCCAACTCCGCTCGAACACACCACCGTCTGGGGCCTGGTCAGCGAAGCCAGCCTGGTGGTCCAGGCCGTCATGCTGTGCCTGGCCCTGGCCTCGCTGCTCAGCTGGTACCTGATCATCCAGCGTGGCAGCCGTCTGCGGCGTAGCGAAGCGCACAGCCGGGCATTTCTCAAGCAGTTCCGCGAAAGCGAAGTCGGCCAGCTGTATCAGGGCATCAAGGCGCAACAGCCTCACGCCGATGCCGGGCTGCAGCAGCTTTTCGTTTCCGGCTACCAGGCGTTCCAGCAGCTGCAATCTAGCCAGCAGCCCGACAGCGTGCTGGAAGGCGTCGAACGCAGCCTGCTGGTGACCATCGCCGAGCAGGAAGAGCGCCTGGAGCAGGGCTTGCCGTTCCTGGCTACGGTCGGCTCGGTCAGCCCCTACATCGGCCTGTTCGGAACCGTGTGGGGCATCATGAATTCGTTCCTGGGTTTGTCCCAGGTGCAGCAGGCGACCCTGTCGACCGTGGCCCCCGGTATTGCCGAAGCGCTGATCGCCACCGCCATAGGCCTGTTTGCGGCGATTCCGGCAGTGATGGCCTACAACCGTTACTCGGCGCGCAGCCAGACCTTGATCAGCCGCTACTACGCCTTTGGCAACGAACTGCAAGGCCGCCTGCAACGGCGTTTGCAGGGCCACGCCAGCAACCTGGCGGCAGCGGCCTGAGGAGGAACACGCGATGCTCGCCAGACCCGTCCGCAAGCATGGCCTGAAGGCCGAAATGAACGTGGTGCCGTACATCGATGTGATGCTGGTGCTGCTGGTGATCTTCATGGTCACTGCACCGATGCTGGTGCAGGGCGTGCAGATCGAGCTGCCCAAGGTGGCCGCCGAGGCGCTGCCGGCACCCGGCCAGCAGCGCATCGTCACGCTCTCGGTGAAGGCCGATGGCAGCTACTACTGGAGCCTGGGCAGCGAGGTCGACACCCGTAGCCAGACCGACAGCGCCGTCGACACTGCACAGATGCGCGACAAGATTGCAGCTATCGTCGCCCAGGACCCGCAGACCCAGGTGTACCTGCGCGCCGACCGCAACACCGAATACGCCGCAGTGGTGGCCGGTATCGCCGAGTTGCAACGCGGCGGGGTCAGCCGCCTGGGCCTGATCACCGAGGCGCCGTGACCATGAGCAACCTGACTTTTGACCCTGCCAGCTGGCGCGACCACGGTGTGGCGTTTGGCGTGGCGTGCGCCTTGCACGCGGGGTTGGCTTACCTGCTGTTCAACCTGTCGCATACGCCAGAGCTTGCGGCTGTACCAGCGGCCGTGATCCACACCCAGCTGGTGAGCTTGCCGGCACCCGTAGTGGTGCCTGAGCTGCCAGCGCCTGAGCCCGAGATCCAGCCTGTTGTCGAGAAACCTTCGTCGCCGCCACCAAAAGCCCAGGCACCGGTCGTGGATGAGGCTGCGTTGGCCCTCAGGCGTGTGCAGCAGCAAAAGCGCGACCTGCAACACAAGCGCGATCAACAACAGCGCCAGGAACAGGAGCAGGCCCGCAAGCAGCGCGAAGAGGCTGAGCGGCGCGAGCAGCAACTGGCGCAGCAAGAGCAGGCACGCCAGCAGCAGGCGCGAGAGGCTGCTGCCCAGGCCCGTGCGGCAGCCGAGGCGGCCAGCCGGCAGTACCTGCCCATCGCCAAGGAGGCCCCGGATTACCCGCAACGGGCGCTGGATCGCAATATCGAGGGGGAATGCACGGTCGCCTACACAGTCACGCCGCAAGGCCAGGTCAGTGACCCGCAGGTGGTCGGCCAGTGCCATCCGTTGTTCGTCAAACCGTCGCTGGCAGCGGCGAAGCGCTTCCGTTACCAGCCCCGCGTGGTGAACGGGCAGGCGGTGGCGGTGGCCAACGTGAAAAATACCTTCACCTACAAGATTCGATGAATCCCGGCGGGACGGGGCAGGTGCGTGGCGTTCATGAAGTGCGCGGTGGGCTTTGTTCAAGAAACTCTGAATCATTTTCCGTTGGCGGGAGTCGACCGAGTGAAGCCCACAGACGGAGAACGTTCATGTCCAAACCCGATGACCCAAGACCCCAAGGCGAGATCGACGACACCGAAGACCGCATGGGCTCAGTCCACGAGCTGGATTTCAGCGAGCGCCGCGATGAGCGCCAGGGCCGTATTGGCGACGAGCGTCCGGCTCGCGAGGTAAACGAGGAATTCCCGCCCCGGCGTGTCGCTGAAAGTGGCATGACCGGTGGCGAGGCCCTCAGCGACAGCCTGCACGAAGACAATGTCACCCTCGACGACATGAGCCCGGATACGTTGTTCGATGAGAGCGGCGCCCGTGATCCCTACGAGCCGGGAACGGATGATGGCCCGGCGGACAAGACCTTGCGCGAGGTAGGGGCCAACGAGATCGGTGGCGGCATCGGCCTGGACGAGGCTGAACTGGCTCGCTCCGCGCCATTGGATGGCGAACCCTGGACCGATGATGTGGCCTCTGAAGACGACCGCAGAGAGCCCTGATACACGAGCAACGCTGTTTCTGCTTGCACCGTGGGTGCTCGTGCCGTTGTCCGGCACGGGCACCCACGGTCCATCAGCGTTTCTCGGCAGCCAGCCCGGCCTGCCGGCGCAACGCCTTGGCACGCTTTTCGAGGATCAGGTAGGTGACCACCGCCAACAGCAGCGGGATCAGGTAGTACAAGGTCCGATAGCCTAGCAGTGCCGCGACCAGGGTGCCCTGGCCGATCTGGCCGTGGAGCAGGGCAAGGAACACGGTCTCCAGCACGCCAAGGCCGGCGGGAATATGCGCCACTACGCCAGCCACGCAACTGATCAGCAATACCCCCAACACGGAGGGATACATCAGCTCCGGCGGCAGCAGCAGGTGGATCAGTGCCGCCATCAGCGCCCAGTTGCTTGCGCCCAGCGCCACCTGGCACAGCGCAAGGCGCAGGCTCGGCAGGGTTACATCATGGCCGCGCAGGCTCCACGTGCGCCGCTTGGCGAAGGCGCATGCGAGCAGGTAAGCCACCGCGACCGCCACCATCAACATGCCAATCAGGCGCAAGCCGCCAGAACCCACCGCCCAGCTTTCGGGCAGCTTGACCAGGCCCAAGGCGAACACCGTGCCGGCCAGCAGCAAATAGCCCATCCAGTTGGTCAACAGGCCCAAGGTGAGGATGCGGGTGATGGTCGCGGTATCCAGCCCCAGCCTGCCGTACAGGCGGTAACGCAGGGCCACGCCACCGACCCAGGTGGTGAAGCTGAGGTTGAATGCGTAGCAGACAAATGCCACTGGCAGCACCTGACGGGCAGGCAGGCGGTGGCCGGTGTACGCACGGGCGAGCAAGTCGTAGCTGGCGAACACCAGGTAGCTGCACAGCGCCAGCAACAGGCCGAGGGCCAGGGTTGAGGGCCGGTATGCCAGCAGCGACTGGCGCACCTCGTTCCAGTCCAGATTGCGCGCCAGGGTGAACAGCAGCACCGGGATCAGTATCAGGAACAGCACGGTCAGAAGGCGTTTGCCCCAGGTCTTCCAATGTGGATTGGCCATCAGGTTTGGCCCTCGTGGTAGTCGGCCGGGATTTCGCTGTCTGCCTGCAGCGACTGCAGGTGTTGCCGGTGTGCAGGGAACCAGCCGGCGATGCGCGGAAAATAACGGGTTAGGTGGAAACCCAGGAAGATCAAGGGTGCACGCCACCAGTAGCCACGCACCGCACGTTCCAGCGTTACGGTCTTGCAATGCTCCTGGCTCAGCTCGCTCAAGTGGGTGTAAAGGCCATGGTTGAAAGCGCGGTCACGGATTACCAGGTTGGCCTCGAGGTTGAACGACAGGCTCAGCGGGTCGAGGTTGCTTGAGCCCACGGTGGACCAGTCGTCGTCCACCAGCGCCACCTTGCCGTGCAGCGGGCGCTTGCAGTACTCGTGGATGCGCACGTCGTCACGCAGCAGGTAGTTGTAGAGCAGGCGCGAGAGCGCGCGGACCCAGCGCATGTCCGGTTGCCCCTGGAGGATCAAGGTCACCTCGACCCCGCGCCGGGCAGCGTTGCGCAGTTCGCGCAGCAGGCGATAGCCGGGAAAGAAGTAGGCGTTGGCAACCACGATGCGCCGCTTGGCCTGGCGGATGGCTTGCAGGTAACAGACCTCGATATCGTTACGATGGCGACCATTGTCGCGCTCCACCAGCACGGCGCTGGACGGGCCGGCAGCGGCGTTGGTCGGCTCCACTGGGGCCACGCTTTCCAGAACCGGCGCAAGCATTCTGCAGCAGGAGGCGTGCACCTGGGCCACCACCGGGCCGACGACTTCCACCGCATAGTCCTGCTTGGCCTGGGGCCCGAAGTCGCCAAGGTGGTCGGCGCTGTAGTTGATACCGCCGATGAACGCGCGCTGCCCGTCGATCACCACAATCTTGCGGTGCAGGCGTCGGAACAGGTTGGTGCGCATGCCCGCCAGCCGTGGCTGCGGATCGAACGCGTGAAAGCGCACGCCGGCTGCGGTCATGGATGAAATGAAATCGTCGGGAAGGTCTGCTGTGCCGTAGCCGTCAACCGCCACCTCGACCCGCACGCCACGCTGGGCGGCTTCGATCAGTGACTGGCGCAAGGCCTGGCCGACCTTGTCGTCGAAGATGATGAAGGTTTCCAGGAGGATTTCTTCGCGAGCCTCGGCCATGGCCTCGAACACGCGGGGATAGTACTGCTCGCCATTGATCAGCAGTTCGACGTGGTTGCCGTCGCTCCAGGTCTGCTTCATAGCGTCACCTCGGCTACCAGTGGGGCATGGTCGGAGAGGTGCGACCAGGGGTAGCTGGACAACACCCGCGCCTTGCAGGTTTGCGCATTGCGCAGGTAAATACGGTCCAGGCGCAGCAGGGGCAGGCGGGCCGGAAAGCTGCGCGCCGGTTTGCCGAATGCTTCGATCAAGTGCTCCGAAAGCCGCGCATCGGCTTTCAGGCGCCAGTCGTTGAAGTCGCCGGCGACGATGACCGGCTCCTCTGGCGGCAGGCTCTCGAGCAATGCCATGAGCAGGCTGACCTGACGCTGGCGATGGTTTTCGCGCAGGCCCAGGTGTACGCAAATGGCATGTAGCTGTTCATGGCCCGGCACTTCGAGCTGACAGTGCAGCAGGCCGCGCTCCTCGTCGCCATGGACCGAGACGTCCAGGTTGTCGTAGGTGCGGATCGGGAATTTGGACAGCAGCGCATTGCCATGGTCGCCATGGGGGTAGGCAGCGTTGAGCCCGTAGGCGAACTGTGGCCACATGCTGTCGGCGAGAAATTCGTATTGCGGGGTTTGCGGCCAGGCGGAGTGGCGCTCGGCATGGTGTTGGTGGCTGCCATGCACCTCTTGCAGGAACACCAGATCGGCGCCGGTGGCACGCACCGCCTCGCGCAGCTCTGGCAGGATGAAGCGGCGGTTGAGCGGCGTGAATCCCTTGTGAACGTTGAGTGTGAGCACCGTCAGGCGGTGCACGGCGGTGACCTTGTCGATAATGCAGTTGGGGGTGGGCAAAGTCCCGTTCATGGCTGCGCCCCCAGCACCTTGCGGTAGGGCTTGTTGCGGGGTGGGCCATGGCGCCAACCGGAAATACCAATGCAGATTTCGCTCACGAGGGCTCCCTTTCATTCGTGCACTCATCATTAGCGACCCGCGCAGTGGCGACAGGGTTCAGCAGGGTTGACGAGTGGAAGCGTGATTAAAGGAGCTTCACGGGGACCATGTCAGGTTAGGGTGTGAAGCCCACATACCCCATGAACTTGGCCTACAGTTAACGGCACAAAAGATGGCGCAATCAATTATCGCTAAGTGCCACAACTATTTTCATCGGTAGGTGTCATTTTCCAAGCTGGCAAAAACATCGATGAGCCGGCCAGGCCTTTTTTTCAGGAGCAAACCGTACATGGCAGCACTGCAGAACAGCTCGTTGGAAGCAATCGTCGGTAATCAGCCGCAGTTGTTGGCGCAATGGCTCAGCGCACTGGAAGCCAACGGGGCGACCCGCAATATCCGTGAGCATGACTTGCGCCAGGAAACCCGAGACTTCCTGCAGCTGGTGATCGACGCGCTGCGCAAGGAGGCAGGTACGCAGATTGGCGTAGAAGAATGGGAAGAAACGCGCCATTTCCTCGAAAAACTCTCTGCCAGCCGTGCGCAGGTTGGGCAGGAATCGCACCAGACAGCCAATTTCATCTTCGCCCTCAAAGGCCCGCTATTTACACTGCTTCAGGCCCATTACCGCGAACAGCCCGCGTTGTTGGCCGAACAGCTGTGGGAAATCTCCCAACTGCTCGACGCATTCGGCCTGCACACCATCCGTACTTATCAGAAAAACCGCGAAGCCGTCATCAAGCGCCAGCAGGAAGAACTGCTTGAGCTGTCCACCCCGGTGGTCAAACTCTGGGAGGGCGTACTGGCCCTGCCGTTGATCGGCACACTCGACTCGCAACGCAGCCAGACAGTGATGGAATCGCTGCTGCAGCGCATCGTCGATACCGGCTCCGAAATTGCCATCATCGATATCACCGGTGTGCCGACTGTAGATACCCTGGTCGCCCAGCACCTGCTCAAGACCGTGACGGCCATCCGCCTGATGGGCGCCGATTGCATCATCAGCGGTGTTCGCCCGCAGATTGCCCAGACCATCGTGCACCTGGGCCTTGACCTGGGCACGCTGACCACCAAGTCCAACCTTGCGGACGCCTTGAAGCTGGCGCTTTCGCGTCTGGGTACCAGCACTGGCGAGAAGGTGTGAGGCGATGGAGCGTATTCCCATTCTGCAAATGGGTGAATTCCTGCTGGTAACCATTCAGGTCGACATGCACGACCAACTGGCGCTGCGCCTGCAGGACGATCTTACCGACCGAATCGACCAGACGTCTGCCCGCGGCGTGCTGATCGATATTTCCGCGCTGGATATGGTCGACTCGTTCATTGGCCGCATGATCGCCAGTATTTCCGGCCTTTCACGGATAATGGATGCCGAGACGGTGCTGGTCGGCATGCAACCCGCGGTGGCCATCACCCTGGTGGAACTTGGCCTGACCTTGCCTGGGGTAAGCACGGCACTCAATGTCGACCGCGGCATGCATCTGTTGCGCCAGCGAGTAGGCCACTCATGAGCATCCGCCAAAGCGGCAGCCAACCGGTTCGCCTGGAGCAGGACGTGGTACTGGCCCGTCAGCTGACCCGCAAGATTGCCAGCGACTGCGGCATGCGGTTGGTCGACCTCACCAAACTGGTCACGGCTGTCAGTGAGCTGGCACGTAACACCGTGGTATACGGTGGTGGCGGTGATATGGACTGGGAAGTCATCGAGGAAGCCGGGCGGGTTGGCCTACGCCTGGTGTTTCGTGACGAGGGGCCGGGTATCGCCGACGTCAAACTGGCCCTCACCGATGGCTGGACGTCCGGCGGCGGGCTGGGCCTGGGGTTGACCGGCGCGCGCCGACTGGTAGACGAATTCGAACTGGACACTACCCCCGGGCAAGGTACCCGGGTAACGATCACACGATGGGCCTGAACCTGGCAGCGAGTTTGACCCAGGTGCTGCGCCTTGATGACCCCAGCCAGGTCGGCCATGCCCGGCGTGTTGCCCAGAGGCTGGCCGAGCAGCTTGGTTTCAATGCTGCCGACGCCGGCCGGGCGGCCATTGTCGCCACCGAGCTTGCCAGCAATGTGCTCAAACACGCCGAGCATGGTGAATTGCATCTTCGCGTTCTTGCGCATGACGCCCACCCGGGTATGGAACTGGTGGCGGTGGACCGTGCACAAGGGTTCGACCTGGCCAACTGCCTGGCCGATGGCTACTCCACCGGCGGCACCCAAGGCATCGGGCTGGGGGCGGTCAACCGCCTGGCGCAGGTATTCGATGTGCATGCGGACGCGAAGGGCGCTGTGGTACTGGCGCGCCTCTACCGGCAGGGCCATACGGGCAGGGACATACGCATCGGCGTGACCCAGCATTCGCTGCACGATGACCCGGCCTGCGGTGATAGCTGGCATGTGACGCTGGCCGAACAACGTATCAGCGCCGTACTGATCGATGGGCTTGGCCATGGCGAGGAGGCCGAGCGTGCGGCCAACGCGGGTATCCAGGCCTTTACCCTGGCGCCCTTCAGCGCGCCGGAGCACTTGCTTGGCGAGATGCATCATGCAATGGCCGGCACCCGCGGCGGTGCGGTTGCCATCGCCCGGTACGAAGGTGCTGCTGACCACCTGTCGTTCATCGGCATCGGCAATATCGGCGCAACCCTGGTCGGCACCGAACGGCCGCGCGGCCTGGCCTCGCACCCGGGCATCGTCGGCGGGCAATACCGCAAGGGCCAGGTGTTCGACTACGCTCACGTGAAAGGAAATCTGTTGATCATGTTCAGTGACGGCCTGCAGTCGCGTTGGAGCCTGCAAACCTACCCCGGCCTTGTGCACCGCCACCCGGCGGTCATCGCTGCCGTGTTGCATCGCGATTTCTGCCGTGGGCGGGACGACGTGACGGTGTTGGTCATCGACCTGGAGACCGTGCATGGCTGAATCATCCAGCAATAGCGTCGAGCAGGCCGACCTCATCGCCCGCCTGCAGGCGGAAAACCAGGCGCTGCGCGCCGAACTGGAGGACACCAACCAGGGGGTGCTGGCGCTGTATGCCGAGCTGGACACCCAGGCTGAGCAACTGCGCCAGGCTTCGGACCTGAAAAGCCGCTTCCTTTCCTACATGAGCCACGAGTTCCGTACACCGCTGGGTTCGATCCTGAGCATCACCAGCCTGCTCGCCGACGAGGTGGACGGGCCGTTGAGCAAGGAGCAGCAGTTGCAGGTGGCGTTCATCAGCACTGCAACGCGAGAGCTGGGCGACATGGTCGACGACCTGCTTGACCTTGCCAAGATCGAAGCTGGCCGCATTAGCATTTCGCCTGCCTGGTTCGATATGCTCGACCTGTTTGCGGCTTTGCGCGGCATGTTCCGCCCGATCGTCGACACCGGCGCGGTGGACCTGATCTTCGAAGAGCCGCAAGGCCTGCCGAAAATGTATACAGATGACAAGAAGCTGGCGCAGATCCTGCGCAACTTCATTTCCAACGCCCTGAAATTCACCACCCGTGGCGAGGTGCGTGTTTCGGCGCAGCTGTTGGGTAGCGACCAGGTGCGTTTTGCCGTGAGCGACACGGGTATCGGGATTGCCCCCGAGCTGCTCGGTGGTTTGTTCGAAGATTTCGCCCAGATTGACTCGCCGCTACAGAAACGCTTGCGTGGCACGGGGCTGGGGCTGTCGCTGTGCAAGCGTTTTGCGGCGCTGCTGGGCGGCGAGGTGGGGGTTGAAAGTACGCCCGGCAGCGGATCATCGTTCTTTGTCATCCTGCCTATGGCGCTGGCCCAGGAGAGCGCTGATGAACGCTGACATCCGCCTGCTGATCGTTGACGACAATGTCGCCACACGCTATGCGCTGCGCCGTCGCCTGGCATTGCATGGATACACCGTGACGGAGGCAGGCACCGGTGGCGAGGGGCTGGCGCTGATCGGTAGCGAGCATTTCGATGCCCTGATCCTGGACGTCAACCTGCCAGACATGAGCGGCTTCGATATCGTCCGTCTGCTGCGTGCCAAGCCCGAGACCGCCTTGCTGCCGGTGATCCACGTGTCGGCGGCGTCGATCCAGACGGGGGACATCATTACCGGGCTCGACGCAGGCGCCGATGCCTACCTGGTTCACCCCGTGGACGCCGATGTGCTGGTGGCCACGCTGCGTACTTTGCTGCGGGTGCGCGACACCGAGCGGGCCTTGCGGGACAGCGAGGCCAGTTTTCGGGAAATCTTCACCAATGTGTCAGCCCCGATCGCCGTAATCGACGACAGGCTGAAGGTGCATGAATGCAACCATGCCTTCGAGCAGCTGACCCAGGACAATCACAACCCCGAGGCGCTGCAGGAATGCTTTGCCGAAGACCAGCAAACCGTCATCGCCGAGTTGCGTCAGCACCTGCTGGCGGGGCAGCGCTGGCGTGGCACCTTGGCCATGCACGTGGGCGGCATGCCCAGGGATACCGAATGGCAGCTATCGCCCTACCGGGCGCCTGGGTTGTGCCTGGTGTTCGTCGAAGACGTCACCGAGCATCGCCACCGCGAGCGCTCGCACCTGGCGCGCCTTGAGGACGCCAACACCCAGTTGGCGCGGGAAACGGCCCAGCGCGAACAGACCGAGGCGCAGCTGCTGCAACTGCAGAAGATGGATGCCCTGGGCAGTCTTACTGGTGGCATCGCCCATGACTTCAACAACCTGTTGACCGGCATCATCACCAGCCTGGAGCTGATTCGCAAACGGGTGGCAGAGAGCCGTATCGAAAAGGTCCCTGCATACGCCGACGCGGCCCTGAGCTCTGCCATGAGCGCTGCCTCGCTGACCCATCGGCTGCTCGCCTTCGCACGGCAGCAGCCTCTGGACACGCGGCCGGTGGACATCAACGAGCGGGTACGCTCGCTGGAAGAACTGATCAACCGCACCATCGGTGAGAGAATCGTGCTGAAACTGGAGCTGTCCCGTGAGCCGACGATCGCACTGGTAGACCCGATCCAGCTGGAAAGCGCGGTGCTCAACCTGGTGATCAATGCCCGCGATGCCTTGGCCAAGGGCGGGCATATCTGGGTGAATACGGCGGCGAGCTTCTCACTCGGCGACCCCAACCTGCAGGACGGCCCTTATGTTGCGGTGACGGTACGCGATGATGGCTGTGGCATCGCGCCAGAGCTGCTGGAAAAGGTATTCGACCCGTTTTTCACCACCAAGCCGTTAGGGCAGGGTACCGGGCTTGGGCTGTCCACCATCTACGGTTTTGCTCGCCAGTCGGGCGGACACGTGGCGATCCACAGCGTGCCGGGGCGCGGCACTGAAGTCATCCTGATGCTGCCCGCCAGCAACCAGCAGGAATCCTGCGAGCAGCGCATGCCGCAAGTCGATCAGCGAGGGGCCGGTGAACATGTGCTGGTGGTGGAGGACATGGCCTCGGTACGCTTGTCAGTGGCAGAAGTGCTGACCGATGCCGGGTACCGGTGCACCTTGGCCGAAACCATCGAGCAGGCACTTGATCAGCTGCGTGAAGAGGCCGGCATCCAGTTGCTGCTCACCGATGTCGGCCTGCCTGGGATCAGTGGGCGCGAGCTTGCCGATATGGCGCGGGCCTACCGCCCTGGGTTACCGGTGCTGTTCATGACCGGCTATGCGGAGACGGCCCTGGACCGCCAGGCGTTTCTGGGCAGTGGAATGGACATGCTGATCAAGCCGTTCCAGATCAGCGAACTGCTCGCCAAGGTACGGCGGGCACTTGATCAGGCGACATGAAGGGCGCGGCTGACTGTTTCGGCGTTGCACCGACTGTGTGAGCTCAGGCCGCGAATACCGGCCAGCCCGAGTCGGGTTATCGCAGTGGAACGAGGCGTCGTAACCGCAAGTCAAAAGCTGATCGACAACTCTACCAGGCCACCTGCGCAGATGACCTTCATCGTCTGGTTCGCCATGCTGGGCATGGTCTTGCTGCTGCTCGCGCTTTCATCCTCCTATCTACGCTGGATGCCGGTGACATCTTCTGTGGTGTGCCTTGCCCTGGGCATCGGGCTCGGATCGTCCGGGCTGGGCTTTCTTCATCTGGATGTCAGCAAGTCCAGTGAGTGGATGGAGCACCTGACCGAGGTCGCAGTGCTTTTCTCGCTGTTCTTCAGCGGTTTGAAGCTGCGCCTGCCCTTGCGTGATCGCCGATGGTTGGCCGCGTTTTACCTGGCAGGGCCTGTGATGATGTGCATCGGTGGCGTAACACTGGTGTTGCACTACGGCCTGCATCTCGAATGGGGTGTTTCGGTGCTGATCGGGGCGATCCTCGCACCCACAGACCCAGTGCTTGCGACACTGGTGCAGGTGGCCGATGCACAGGACGAAGACCCTGTGCGTTTCAGTTTGTCCGGGGAGGCTGGCCTGAACGATGGAGTGGCCTTTCCCTTTGTCATCCTTGGGTTGTTCCTGCAACAGAACACCGGGCAGGCCTGGCTCGCTGACTGGTTGATGAAGGACATGCTATGGGCAGTAACTGCTGGTTTGCTTCTTGGCTACTGGATGGGGCGCGGGCTGGGCAAACTAACGCTGTTCCTGCGGCTGCGCAACGACGACAGTACCGTATCGCCCAATGATTACTTGGCCTTGGCATTGATCGCGCTGGCCTATGTGCTTGCCGAATCGATTCAGGCGTACGGGTTTCTCGCGGTGTTTGCTGCCGGGCTGGGCTTGCGCCAGGCGGAGGTTCACACGTCCAGCGGCCCACAACAGCCGGCCGCCGAACACCTTGTGCAGCCGGTGGTAGGCCACCAGCATGTAGCGCCGGAGCTGGCCGTGACAGGTGATGTGAAAGGACTGGGCGATTCTCAGGTTGCAGCGGGGATCATGCTGGGGGACATGCTGGCCTTCGGAAGCCTGATCGAGCGGGCAATGGAGGTGTTCCTCGTGACCTTGCTGGGGGTGGTGCTGATAGAGCATTGGGACTGGCGGGCGTTACTGGTCGCCGGTGCGTTGTTCCTGCTGATTCGTCCCTTCAGCATTGCCCTGTTCCCCATTCGGGGACTGGTGGATATTCGGCAACGTGGGCTGCTTGGATGGTTTGGCATCCGCGGTATCGGCAGTTTCTACTACCTTTTCCATGCCCTTAACCATGGGCTTCTCCCAGGCTATGCGGTACTGAGCACCAACCTGGTGTTGTCAGTGGTGGCGTTGAGCATCCTGCTGCACGGGTTGAGCGTTCAGCCGCTGCTTGCCCGATACGAAGCATGGAAGAAGAGGGCTTCATGAGCACATGGACAGTGCCGGGTGGTCGCTGGCCGTAATATCAGCGAGCGCCACCGGCGTGAATCCACGCTGCATATGCCGACTTCAATGCTTGTGGGAGGTGAGGCAGTTGCCGCCTCATCGCTGTCCGCCCTTGGGGGGTGGGTACCCACTCCGTCAACCATGCGACCAGCAATACCCGGGTAACGGGGCAGGGCGCCACCTGGCGTTCGAGCTCATCGGCGATCTCGCCGAGCCATTCGAGCTCTGCGTCCAGTTGCAGGATCGGATCAGTCATGAAAGTCGCTCCCTGGATTCAAGCGGTACCTGACAAGAACAGAGTGTTGTTCTGACAGTAAGGTTCAGTGGCCCCGTAATTATCGACCAGCGCTGGAACAGAACTGCCTTGGAATAGCGCTCCGACTGAACCTGCATCGTGTCGGCCGGGTCGCATGTTCACATTCACAGCAAAAGGAAGTTGGCGATGAAAGCGATGACTCGACTGTTCACTGGCTTGGCATTGGTAGGTGCCATGGGGGCTTCTTGCGCGTGGGCTGATACGCCCGGTGCTGACTGGAAGGTCAGCAAGGATCAGGCTGAAGCCACATTGAAAGGCGCCGGCTACACGCAAATTACCAAGATCGAAGCCGACGACGGCCACTGGGAAGGTGAGGGCATGAAGGCTGACGGCAAGCAGTACGAATTCCAGGTTGATCCGCACGACGGCAAGATCATCAAGGATGAACTGGATAACTGATCGCCTGGGGGTCAAGGGTTGCCCGCGCTCGCCTAGCCAGATCGCTGATCCGGCTAGGCGTGTTGGATTCAAGCGGCGGGCCGCTCGCTCTTGAGCATTTTTTTCTGGGTCTCCATGGCGCGCCCCAGCGCCTCTAATTGATCTTTACCGAGCAGCTTCTTCGCGGTGGGGAAGAGCTCGCCTTCCTCTTCCTCGATGTGATGCTCAAGCAGCTCTTTCATCACCTTCACTCGACCTGCGAATTCGAGCGTGCCGGTCTCCGTGTGAAGCAGGTCAGGGAGTACCAGTGAGTCAACTGTCCGGTGTTCTTCTTTGGCCTCGTAATACATCTTGGCCTCCTCTTTACCACCGGCTTGCTTGATCGCTGGATAGAGAATGTCCTCCTCCAACGCAGTGTGGACTTGCAGTTCCCGCTCAATGCGGTGCAGCAAGTCAGCGCGTTTTTTTACAGCACGTTCAGTGGTCGATGAGAGTTCTTCCAGCAGTTTCTTGACCACTTTATGATCTTGAATCAGCAGATCGATGGCATTCATGGAGGTACCTCGTCACGGGCGGATAAATACTGGCTTCCCAGGAGTTGAGTGGCCGATAACGGCAGGGTTCAACGATGATGATGATTGGCGTAGGGCCAATCTGTTTTGAGGCCAGCCTCAGCTGGCCTCGGTAATGTCATCAGAGGATGGGTTTCCCCCCGGTTACTCCGTACCGTGAGCCCGAGATGTAACTCGCCTCATCAGAGCCCAACAAGACGTAGATCGGGGCTACTTCCACCGGTTGCCCTGGCCGCCCCATCGGGTAGCTCGAACCGAATTTTCTGACGGCTTCATCGGGCATGGTGGCAGGAATCAGCGGCGTCCAGATCGGGCCGGGTGCTACGCTGTTGACCCGAATGCCTTTCTTGCCCAGCAGTTGGGCAAGGCCTGCGGTGAAGTTGGCAATGGCCCCTTTGGTGGCGGCATACGCCAGCAGGCTGGGTGACGGGTCGTCAGAGTTGACCGAGCTGGTGTTGATGATCGAACCGCCTTTTGGCATCGAGGGCAACGCGCGCTGGCAGATGCGGAAAATGGCGGTGATGTTGGTATCGAAGGTCTTCACCCATTCATCATCGTCAATCTCGTCCAAGCCCTCATGAGCCATCTGGAACGCGGCGTTGTTGACCAGAATATCGATACGACCGAACTGGGCCACGGTCTTGTCGACGATGTCGTAGCAGTGCTGTTTCTGCGCAAGGTCGCCTGGCAGCAGCAGGCATTGGCGGCCAGCGGCTTCGACCCAGCGCGCCGTCTCCTGCGCATCTTCGTGCTCATTCAGATAGCCTATGGCAACGTCAGCCCCTTCGCGAGCGTAGGCAATCGCTACTGCACGCCCGATGCCGCTGTCGGCACCGGTGATCAAGGCGATTTTGCCTTCCAGGCGGTTGTGGCCAGTGTAGGTTTGCTCACCACAATCCGGATACGGTTCCATTTTGCGTTGTGAGCCCGGCACGCTTTGCGGTTGGGACGGGAATGGAGGGGTAGGGTAGTCGATCATGGAAGATGCTCCTGCAGTTGGGGACGGTCATTACCGTTCGAAGCGTGCGCGAAGCCAGCGTTGAGGTGGATCGTCGGTCTGCGCGACGAGCGGTTGGCAAGCGCATTCCCAATGAATTTTCAGCAAGCAGAGGGCTCTATCACTGACGGGTCTTGCGCTGTAATGGGCGAGGCATACGTATCCAGGAGTATCCACGTGCCTCGAATCATCACGCCCACCACGCCGGAACACGAAATCGACCAAAGGAATGCGAAGCTGTTCGGTACGCCGAAAGAGCGGCTGGATTTCTATCGGCGCGAAATCCAGTATGAAACCACCATTCTGGCCAACCGCACTGACGCTTATCTCGCTGCCCAGTCGTTCCTGGTGATCGCGTACGTATCGTCGATGAGCAACCTGAACCAGAGCTGGGGCGAAATGTTCACCTTGATGGTGCCGGCTTTTCTCGCACTGCTTGGCGTGCTGAGTACGTTGAATGCCTGGCCAGGCATCCGCGCCGCCTTCCGGATCATCGAACACTGGCAGATGAAACAGAGCCACTTGCTGCGCAGCGAGCCGATGATGGGCCTGGCCTATGACGAGTCGCCGTTGTTCTGCGAGGCAGAAACCTCTCAGGCGGGGCACCGCAAATCACTGCTGTTTTCCCTGCGCACGCCCTGGATCTTCCTGTGCTTCTGGATCATGCTGGGCAGCTATTCGGTTTATATCCAGCTGGCATGACCAGCGCCTTCTGGTCGGCGTCAAATGCGACCAGGGGCGCTGGAAAGAAGCACACTCAGCCTGCCAGTGCCTTGATCAATTGTTCATTGAAGGCGGGGATATCATCTGGCTGGCGGCTGGTGATCAGGTTGCCGTCCACCACTACCTGTTCATCTACCCACGTGCCACCCGCGTTGCGGATGTCGTCCTGCAGTGTCTTGTAGCTGGTCATGCGCTTGCCTTTGGCCAAGCCACTGGACACCAGCAACCAGGCACCGTGGCAGATGACGGCCAGCGGCTTGCCAGCCGCGTCATGGCTTTTTACCAGATTCTGCGCGGCAGAAATAATGCGGATGGTGTCGGAGTTCTGCACGCCGCCAGGCAGCACCAGGGCGTCGTAGAGGTCGAGGTCGGCGCCCTCGAACGTCGCATCTACGGTGAAGGCGTCGGCGGGCTTGTCATGGTTCCAGCCCATGACCGTACCTTCTTTTTCGCCCAGAATATCGACCACCGCACCGTTGTTTTCCAGTGCCTCGCGCGGGCCGGTCAGTTCCACCTGCTCGAAGCCATCAGTGACCAGAAACGCCACGCGTTTGCCGTTCAGTTGTGCACTCATCGTTTATCTCCTTTTACCGATAGACCTCAGATAGGGGCCGGCACGGCGAGGCAAAGTTCCAGCGCGGCGCTCAGCGGCTCACATCCGGTGTAGGCGTTGCGAGCGGGTGATGAAAAAACTTCGAGGCCATATCCCCTTCATATGTGGTCAGGGCCCAGGGTGCCCGCCGCAGCGCCTGGTACGAGGATGACCTTGCGGCAGTCGTCCTGCTTCTGATCGAACATCTTGTAGCCCATGGCCGCTTCTTCGAGTGCCAGGCGGTGGGTGACGATCAGTTCCGGTTGCAGGCGTCCTGCCTGTATGTGCTCCAGCAGCTCCGGTAGGTATTTCTGGACATGGGTCTGGCCCATCTTGAAAGTCAGACCTTTGTCGAAGGCGTCGCCAAACATGAAGGCATGGATGAAGCCGGCGTAAACACCCGGGACGCTGACAACACCGCCGCGACGCACAGCAGCAATGCTCTGGCGCAGCGCCTTGCCGCTGCTACCTTCGATCTTCAGTGCCGTCATTACTGTTTCGGCAGTGCTGCCTTTGGCTTCAAAGCCAACCGCATCGATTACCGCATCAACGCCACGCATGCCTGACGTGTGACGGATGATGCTGTCAGCGGGATCGTCGTCCTGCTCAAAGTTGATGGGGACAACACCGTAGGCTTTCTGGGCATACGCCAGGCGGTAATCGTTGTCATCGACCATGAAGATGGTCTGGGCACCGAGCATTCGTGCACAGGCGGCACTCAGCAACCCCACTGGCCCTGCGCCGTAGATGGCAACCGATGAACCCTGGCCAATCTCGGCATTGATGACCGCCTGCCACGCGGTCGGCAGAATATCGGACAGGAAAAGGACCTTGTCATCGGCCAGGTCGGTGGGGACCTTGAACGGGCCGACGTTACCTTTGGGTACCCTGACGTAGTCAGCTTGACCGCCAGGGATGCCGCCATACAGATGGCTGTATCCAAACAGTGCCGCGCCCGGAGGAATGGCCTTCTTGTTGATCATTGAGCCGCGCCCGGTGTTGGTGGTTTCGCAGGCGGCAAACAGATCGCGCTGACAGAAGAAACAACTGCCGCAGGCGATAACAAAAGGAATGACTACCCGGTCGCCAATCTGCAGGTTAGTGACTGCACTTCCGGTGTCCTCGACGATTCCCATGAACTCATGGCCGAAGATATCCCCGGCCTCGGTTTCTGGAATCTTTCCTCGATACAGATGCAGGTCAGAACCGCAGATCGCCGTGGCGGTGACCCTGAGGATGATGTCGTCTGCTTCCTTGATAATGGGATCAGGGACGTTATCGACCCTGACGTCGTTTGCTCCGTGGTAGGTCAACGCTCTCATAGACGTCAGCTCCTGCAGCCGTAAGGTTTCTGGGCGGGTATGCAAGGGAAGCCATGTGGGGCATCAAAGTTCACACCAACAAGTCCGACGGCATGAAAGCTGAGGGGTTGGGTTCGATCCTGGCCGCCAGGACGCCTGGCTGCGAGCCCCCGCCGGATCACAGCACTTTGTCGAGCGTGATCGGTAACGCCCTTACACGCTTGCCCGTGGCATGGTAGACAGCGTTGGCCACCGCCGCAGCCACCCCGACCACGCCGATTTCACCCACGCCCTTGGAGCCTAGTTCATTGACGATGTCATCGTTCTCTTCAACGAAGATCACCTCGATATCCCCAATGTCTGCATTGACCGGGATGTGGTATTGCGCCAGGTCGTGGTTGACGATGCGGCCCAGCCGATGGTCGGTCAACGCCTCTTCGTGAAGGGCCATGCCCACACCCCACACCACGCCTCCCAGGATCTGGCTGGTTGCAGTCTTTGGGTTGACCACCCGTCCTGCCGCCACTGCGCTGACCACCCGGGTCACCCTGATGGTGCCAAGGTCCTCGTCAACGTGGACTTCCACGAACACCGCCGAATGAGTGGCGGTGGAGAACAGTTGGCGCCTGGCGCCTGGCTCGGCATCGATCTGCACTTCGAAACCAGCACCCGCGGCGCTGGCCACGATGTCCCCCAAGGCCAGGCGAAGGCTGCCGGCGTACAGGTAGCCATCAGCAAAAACGATCTGCTCCGTGGGGGTATTGGCGAGCTCTGGGTATGTGTTGCGCGCGTGTTCCAGCACTTTGCTGCGTAGCACAAGGCAGGCTTGACGCACGGCCGAACCCACTGACGACACGGTGAACGATCCGCCCTGAAGTGGCGCAGTGGGCAGCGAGGAGTCGCCCAGCACGAAGGTGATATCCTGCACCCTGACCCCGGCAGCGTCGGCGGCGATCTGAGTCATGACGGTGTAGGTGCCGGTTCCAATGTCGGTGGTGGCGCTGCTGACAGTGAGCTGGCCCTGTGCATCGATGCGGGCCTTGGCGCTGGCTTTCATCTGCATCGCTTCCCAGACGCCGCCAGCCATGCCCCAACCCACCAACTGATGGCCATTGCGCATTCTGCGAGGCTGGGGGTTGCGGTTTGCCCAGCCGAAACGGTCGGCGCCTTGCTGGTAACACGCCAGCAACTCCTTGCTGGAATAGGGCTTGCCCTCGTTGGCATTGTTGGCGGCGAAGTTGCGCCGGCGCAATTCGAGCGGGTCGATCTGCGCTGCGCAGGCGAGTTCATCCATGGCGCATTCCAGCGCTATCATCCCGGAGGCAGCGCCGGGCGCGCGCATGTCCAGCGGGGTGTACACATCCAGTGGGGCCAAGCGATAGCTGAGCGCAACGTTGTCACACTGGTAGAGCATGCCGCTCCATTCCACCAGATGCTCGGTGAAGTCCTCGAAGCGGGATGTCTGGCCAAGTGCATCGTGGGCAATCGCCAGCAGCCGGCCGTGCGCGTCTGCGCCCAGGCGCAGCCGCTGTTCGGTGCGGGGCCGGTAGCCGAAGGTGAACATCTGCTGGCGCGTCAGCGTGACGCGCACCGAGCGTTGCAGGTGCAATGCCGCCATCACTGCCAACGGCAGCTGGTACTGCGGGCGCAAGCCCGAGCCGAAGGCGCCACCGACAAATGCCGCACGCACCCTGATGTCGGCCTTTGGCAGGCCGAACACCTTGTGCAGATAGTCCTGGCAGTTTTGCGTACCCTGGGTCTTGTCGTGGATTTCCAGCGTGCCGTCCATTTTGTAGAGCACGGTCGACGCATGTGGCTCCATCGGGTTGTGATGCTCATTCGCGGTCAGGTAAGTGGCATCTACCTGCAGCGGTGCACCGGCGAAATGCGCGACAAAGTCGCCACGCGGTGCCGGTGTCTCGGCCGGTGCTTCATGCGATGGCGGGCTGGCACCCAGGTCTGTCTGGTGGGCCTCTTCTTCATACTCGATATTGATCAGCGACCCTGCATACCGCGCCAGTTGCAAGGTGTCAGCCACCACCAGGGCCAACGGTTGCCCGCTGTAGAGCACGCGGTCGTTGAACAGTGGCCGAAACGGCGACCCCTCGGCCGAGTCGGCGTCACTGTAGTCGTCGTCGTAACCGGAAATGTGCGGCCGGTGGCGATGGTCGAGCACGGCGATCACCCCGGGCACGCGGGTTGCCAGGGCACTGTCGATCTTGAGTACCCGGCCTCGGGCGATGGTACTGGACACGACACTGCCATGAAGCAGCCCGGCCTCGGGGTACTCACCCGCATAGCGTGCCTGCCCGGTGACCTTGGCCACGCCGTCCACGCGGTCCAGGGGCGTGCCGACCAACGGTGTGGTTCTGTTCATGGTCGTGCCCCCCTGCCTGCAGCGCCCAGCGCCGCCTCGCTCAATGCCCGCACACTTGCCCGCTGCGCGAGCGTTACCTTGAAACCGTTGTGGCTCAGGGGCTGTGCACCTTGCAGCAGCATTTGCGCGGCTTGGGTGAAAAGCGCTTCGCAAGGCACCTGGCCGATCAGCATGCGCTCCACATCCGGAACTCGCCAGGGCTTGTGGGCAACACCGCCCAGGGCCAGGCGAGCCTGCTGTATCACCTCGCCATCGAAGCGCAGGGCAGCGGCAACGGACACCAGCGCGAACGCATAGGATGCCCGGTCCCGAATTTTCAGGTAGCGGTAGTGGTGCTCAAATAGCGGGGGCGGCAGCTCGATGCCTGTCACCAGTTCATCGACTGCCAGTTGATTGTCGCGCTCGGGGGTGTCCTCGGGCAGGCGATGGAAATCTGCGAAGGGTATCTGGCGTTCACCGGACGGCCCCTGTACATGCACCACGGCTTCGAGCGCTGCTAATGCCACGCACATGTCCGAGGGGTGGGTCGCGACGCAGGCAGCGCTGGCGCCGAGAATGGCATGGATACGGTTCAGGCCATCACGCGCGGGGCATCCGCTGCCGGGTTCCCGTTTGTTGCAGGGGGTGCCGGTGTCATAGAAGTAGTAGCACCGGGTACGTTGCAGCAGGTTGCCACCGGTGCTGGCCATGTTTCTCAACTGCGGGGATGCCCCTGCCAGGATGGCTTCTGACAGCAGCGGATAGAGCTGCTGGATCATCGGATGCCAGGCCAGGTCGGCGTTACTAACCAATGCGCCGATCAGCACGCCGCCGTTGGCGGTGGCGTGG
This sequence comes from Pseudomonas sp. BN505, assembly GCF_029873175.1. NCBI lineage: Bacteria > Pseudomonadati > Pseudomonadota > Gammaproteobacteria > Pseudomonadales > Pseudomonadaceae > Pseudomonas > Pseudomonas sp. BN505. The sequence continues at coordinate 89,859 of NZ_SSOI01000050.1, read as the reverse complement.
ATACCGTTCAGCCCAAGGCCTGAGATGTCGATCAGCCGTTCGGGCCGAACCACGTTTTCCTTCATCAGGTCGACGAGGTTGGTACCACCGGCAATGAAGCGCGAGCTGGGGTCTGCCAGGCTGACTGCCTCGCTGACCGATGCAGGCTTGTGGTAGCTGAAAGGCGTCATGGGTTCGTCCCTCCCTGTGTGGCTTGGGGCCGGTCGTTCATTGACGGCAGGGCTTCCTCCACTGCAGCGACGATGTTGCTGTAGGCACCGCAGCGGCACAGGTTGCCGCTCATCTGTTCGCGAATGGCCTGTGGGGTGTTGGCATGGCCTTCGTTCGCCAGCCCCACTGCGGAGCAGATCTGGCCCGGGGTGCAGTAGCCGCACTGGAAGGCATCGTGCCGGATGAAGGCGCGTTGCAGGGGGTGCAGTTCGCCGCCGCTGGCCAGCCCTTCGATAGTCACCAGGTGGGCGCCTTCGCACATGACGGCGAGGGTGAGGCATGCATTGATGCGCTTGCCATCACGCAATACTGTGCAGGCCCCACACTGGCCGTGGTCGCAGCCTTTCTTGGTGCCTATCAGGTCCAACTGCTCACGCAGCAGGTCGAGCAACGTTGTCCAGGGAAGGACCAGCAGTGATCGGGGCTGACCATTGATGGTCAGGCCAATGCGGTGCTCTTCGGCACCCACGGGGGCGGTTGCGCTCATGGAAGGTCCTCACGGTCAGGGTTCGCACAGTTGGCTGTGTCTCTGTCTTGCGACCGGCCGGGCCGGAAAAACGTTCAGCCTACTTGCCAGGCTGCAGGGCAGCCCATGACATGCGTGACCGGGCAGGTGAGCTTGGCAGCAATGTGCGGGACTCGATGGGTGCTTCCGCGGATAACCTGCGTCACTCAGCGCACAAGGTCGCAGACCAGACCACGGCGCTGAAAGGGCAGTTCGACCAGATGCTCCACGAGCAACCGCTGGTATTGGCCGCCTTGGGGATAGCGCTGGGCGCGGCATTGGGGGCGGCGTTGCCCAGTACCCGCAAGGAAGATGAACTGATGGGCGCCAGTAGTGACCGGTTGACCGACGCGCTCAAGACCAAGGGTAGCGAGTTGAAGACGTCGGTCGAAGAATCGATGGATCAGGCGGGTGGCAACGCATCGGCGCGGGCAGGGGGCAAACCGGAAGGCACCGACCTTTCTGAAGGGCTTGGCTTCACGCCTTGAGCCTGACGGATGTTCACAGGCAGCTCCATGGGTGGGGCCGTCCCTCACGAGGATGGCCCTCACCGCCAAGCAGGGGCAGGACCGGCTTGCCGCTGGCAGCAATTGAGCTCGGGCGCCGCCAGCGCTATCACCCGGCGGTACCGGTACGGGTGAAACTCACGCAGAATGATGTACCCGTTTCGTTCGTGGAACTCACTGCCACATCGCCGCCATGGGCCCTGGCTATTTCCCGAACAATGAAAAGGCCAAGACCTACGCTTCTCAGGTCAGTGTCCAGCTCGCTCACTCTGGTCATTGGCTCAAAGAGGTTACCTAACGAAGATTCGGGTATGGCGGTACCCTCGTTATGCACCGAGAGCATGGCCGTCTCACCCTGCACGGTAGAAGTGACCGTGATGGGGTGGGCAGGGTCCCCGTAAGCCACGCTGTTGGCCACCAGGTTCCCGATGATCTGATGCATCCTGTCAGCGTCGACCTCTGCCATACCTGCGCCTTCCTGCTTGTGGATCACTTTTGCCTGCGGGAAGGCAACGCGTAGCTCCTTCACGCTTCGCTCAATGACCAGGTGGAGATCAACCTGCCTTCGGGTAATGCCGATTCCACGGCCTACCCTGGCCAATGCAAAATCCAGGAGATCCGCGATCATACGTTGAGCGCGCTCGGAGGATTGACTGATGTGGCCAAGTAATTCTGTATCTCTGGGTGTACGTTCGCCTCGGGCCAGCAAGTCTGCCGCCATCTTGATGGCGGTGAGGGGGTTCTTGAGGTCATGGCTTGCGATAGCGACCATTTGCTCCGCAAAAAAAGCCCGCTGCAGGGATTTTTCGTAGGCCAGGTCAAGCTCCACTTTTGCCTGCTGCAAAGCGGCCTCGGTGGTTGTTTTTTCCCATAACAGCTGTTCGGCACGCCGGCGCGCTTCCAGAATCTCGCGCTCATACTTGTCCCGATCAGTTGTCCCGAACAGCGCCAGTTCGTAATAAACGCCATTGACATGCTCGCGCCTCACGCCATTGAGCAGCGTGGTGACGGTGTGCCCACTGGCGTTTTTGAGCTCAAGTTTCACCTCCGCGACCGAACCCTGCATGCGCATCAGGGGAGCCCAGTGGGTCTGATGAAAGATCCTTCCACCCATAGTCAGCAGATCCTGAAACCGCCGCTGGGCAAGATCCTCCTGGCTGATGCCGATCCAGATGCTGAAAATCCGGTTACTGCGCAGAATGGTGCCGTCTTCGTCAGTGACGACCAGGCCACAGGGGGCACTGTCGAAAAGATCTTCGAATTCGGGCAGCAGAGGCTGATCAATCGACATTCTCGCCTACCCAGGGCTTTAGGAAATCGTCCATTGCTTCGGCACAGGCTGCTGGTGCGCTCATGTGCGGGCAATGGCCCACGTTGTCTACGAGATGGAAAACACTGTTGGGCAAGGTCGCATGCATGTACCGGCCCACTTCCAGAGGAGCGATCAGGTCATCGGAAGATTGCAGAATGAGCGTTGGAGTATCCAGGCCGGCGATGTCTTCGCGGTTATCGGATAAAAAGGTCACGCGTGCAAATTGCTTGGCGATCTCCGGTTCTGTGCGGCAGAAGCTGTTGGTAAGTTCATCGCCTAGTGCTGGCTGCCCTGGTGAACCCATGATGGCACGTGCCATTGCACTGGACCATCCCAGGTAGTTGCTGTCCAGGGTGTGGAGCAGCGAGTGGATGTCTTCGAGCGTGAAACCTCCCACGTAACCCTCGCAATCGATATAGCAAGGAGAGGGCCCAACCATGACGTGCGCGGCGATGCGGTCCGGGTGAAGACGGTCGGCCAGTGCGCCGATCATTGCACTCACCGAGTGACCGACAACAATCACCTGGCCGCGCCCAAAGTGATCTATGACATCGTTAAGGTCTCGTGCGTACCCAGCCAGCGAACCGTATTTTGCGCTCTCATATGCACCCAGATCCGATCTGCCTGCGCCGACCAGGTCATACAGCACCACGCGGAAACGGCTGGTGAAGTGCTGGAACAGATAGTGCCACATGGTCTGATCGCAGCCGAAGCCATGAGAGAACACCAGTGTCGAAGTGCCTTCGCCATGGACTTGAACGTTGTTCCGGCGCTGAATGTCCATGTATCACTTCTCCGATCAGCCAAGACGTTTTGGCGCAGGGGAGAATAGTGCCGCTCGGACTATCGAAAGGGCAAGATGTCGAGTGCCTCTGCTGACACGCCTGGCAGGGCAGGAGCCCGTTGCAGGCGAACAGCAGAGGTGGCTGTCACTTCTTGCCAGGCAGCACCGAGCTGAGCACCTGCTTGGCTGTCTGCACGATGATGCCCGCCTGGTCGGGGTCGCCCTTGAGCAAGGTAGTGGCAAACTTCTTCGCCTGCTCCAGCTTGATGTGGGGTGGCAGGGGCGGCACGTTCGGGTCGGTCTTGAACTCGATGAGGACTGGCCGATCAGCAGCCAGCGCGCGCTCCCAGGCAGCGGCAACGTCCTCTTCGCGATCTACGTAGATACCTTGCAGGCCAATGGAAATGGCGAACAAATGGTAGGGCACGTCAGGGATCGACTGCGAAGCTTCGAACTTGGGGTCGCCCTCCATCACCCGTTGCTCCCAAGTGACCTGGTTGAGGTCTTCATTGTTGAACACGGCACAGATCCATTGTGGGTTGTCCCACTGCTGCCAGTACTTGGCCACGGTGATCAGTTCGGCGAGGTTGTTCATCTGCATCGCCCCATCGCCCACCAAAGCAACCACTGCCCGTTGCGGGTGGGCGAATTTGGCTGCAATGGCATAGGGCACGGCTGCGCCCATGCAAGCCAGGCCGCCTGACAGTGAACACTGCATACCCTGGCGAATCTGCAGGTCGCGGGCAAACCAGTTGGCACAGGAGCCGGAATCGCTGGTGATGATGGCGTGGTCGGGCAGGCGAGGGGACAGCTCATGGACCACGCGTTGCGGGTTGATCGGGTCAGCCTTGACCAGTGCGCGCTTGGCCACGGTCTTGTCCCACTGCGCACGCCAGGTCTCCACCTTGTCGCGCCAGCGCCGGTCTGTCTTGTGCTCGAGCAACGGCAGCAGTGCGCGCAGGGTTTCGCTGGCGTCGCCTACCAGGTTGACCTCCATCGGGTAGCGCAGGCTGAGCATGTCGGGTTGCAGGTCTATCTGCACGCCGCGCGCCTGGCCTTCCTTAGGCAGAAACTCGGAATAGGGAAAGCCTGAGCCAATCATCAGCAAGGTGTCGCACTCGGTCATCAGCTGATAACTGGGTTCGGTGCCGAGCAGGCCGATCGAACCGGTGACCCACGGGAGGTCGTCCGGCAACACAGCCTTGCCCAGCAACGCTTTGGCCACCCCGGCGCCGAGTTTTTCGGCAATTGCAATCACCTGCTCTGTTGCCTGCAGTGCGCCGGCACCTACCAGTATCGCCACCTTTTGCCCGGCGTTGAGTACATCGGCGGCGCGCTGCAGGTCTTCGTCGAACGGCAACACCCTGGGCTTGCTGTAGCCGATGCCGGAATGCACCGTACCGTGAGCCCTCGGCGGTTCGTTGTAGGGCAGGTCCTGCAGATCATTGGGCAGGATGATGGCGGTAACGCGGCGCTCGCCGACGGCCGTGCGCACCGCACGGTCGAGCAGGTGGCGCACCTGCTCCGGTGTCGATGCTTGCTGGACGAACGCACCGGCCACGTCCTTGAACATCGACAGCAGGTCCAGCTCCTGCTGGTAGTGCCCGCCCAGTGCCGCACGGGCCTGTTGACCGACAATGGCCAGCACCGGCTGGTGGTCCATGCGTGCGTCGTACAGGCCGGTGAGCAGGTGCGAGGCGCCCGGGCCGGAGGTGGCCATGCAAACACCGAGTTCGCCGGTGAACTTGGCATGTGCGCTGGCCATGAAGGCGGCCATTTCCTCATGGCGGGCCTGGATGAATTCAATCTTGCCCTTGGCCCGGCTCAGCGCGCCGAACACCCCGTTGATGCCGTCGCCGGGGTAACCGAAGATGCGCCGTACTCCCCATTGATACAAACGTTCCACCAGAAAGTCGCCTACCGTGCCGGTCATTGCCTGCTCCCGTTCTGTCATCGATAGGTGTCTGGACTTGGCACGTGTCGGGAAAGTTTCAACGGTATGTTCACCCGTCTGCCGGCTGGAACCTCGCAACAGCCGACGGGTTCGAAGGTGAACCGATGACCGCCAGGGTGCGCATCATGACGCTCATGAATACCGAAGATGCCAGCGTGCAGGCCTTGTATTTCGAAGACGACGGCGCCACGCCGAACAGCCGTTTTCCCGTGCTGTTCTACCGGTTGAAGCTCGATCCGTCGGGGGACAATGCCAGCGCATTCGAAGCGCTGTTTGCGGCTCACCAATGGACCCCGCTGTGGCGCGACGGAATCTTCGATTATCACCACTTTCACCCTAACGCTCATGAGGCGCTGGGCATTGCCTGTGGGCATGCGCGATTGACGCTGGGCGGGGAATTAGGGCAGAGCGTTAGCGTGGAGCGGGGCGATGTACTGGTGCTGCCAGCTGGTACGGGCCATCGCTGCATCGAGTGCAGCGATGAGTTTCTGGTGGTCGGCGCCTATCCCTACGGGCAGGAAAACTACGACATCCAGCGTCCCGACAGGGCAGCGCACCCGCGTGCCGTTGCGCGCATCGCCAAAGTAACGCTACCTCAGCAAGATCCGGTCGGCGGCATGCGGGGTGCGTTGATGACGCATTGGCGCTGAGTGCGCTGCAGTCAGGCCGAGTGGTCCATTGCCATCGGCCATTTCACCTAACTGCCGGAACCTGCGCCGGATCCACTACCCGATGAGCCTCCGCTACCACTGCCCGAGCCTGTACCGCTGCCACCAGAGCCATTACCCCCGGTGCCCGAACCACTGTTGGTACCGTCTCCGCCCGTGTTGTCCGTCCCATTTTCATCAGTACCGCCATTACCCGTACCCATGCCATCGCCTGGTGTACCTGAGCCCGTGGCACCGCCTTGGCCGTTCATTTGACCATTGTCGTGCGGTTGCACGCCCGGGGCGCGCTGATCGTTCAGGTCTGTGGCCGCCAGGGCAAGTGGTGCAGCCAAGCCCAGGCACAGGGTAAGCACAAACGCAGAGGGTTTTGTGGGTGTCATGGTGAAACTCCTTTCAGGGTTGTTCACCTACTGTTCGGCCAGCCGCTCGCGGGAGGGTGCCTGCTGAGCGACGGAAGGCGGTGTCAAACGTGTAATCCATCACCCCGTCGCGCAGCTTATGCGTTGGGCTCGTCCCAGCCGCAACGCGTTGCAGAAATTAGCGTATCCCAGTCATCAGGAGGGTTACCGCGGCCCAGCATCTTCTCGAATACGGCGTAGGGATCGGATTTGCTGCCTGCAGACCGGAGGGTATTTTCGTCGTTGACCCATGCATAGACGATGACCTTGGATCTTGAGTCGTAGCGAAAGAACAGCCGAAAGCGCCTACCGATCTTTGCCCGCCGCCAATGTCGGTAGGCGGTGCCCAGCGTGTTGCCTTGGCGGAACTCATCACGGCCCGGGTCGGCAGGCACAGCCTCCATGATCAGATGGCTCAATGCCCGAAACAGCTTTACGTTGGCATTGCTCTCAAACCCTTGCGGGTCGTTCTGCTCGGCTCGGGCGGCGGCTTCTTGTAACTTGCGTAGCTGTAAAGTCACACCTTCATGGAACAACAGTGTCCAGCCATGTCGCAGCATCAGATCGCGACCTCACCATCGATCTCTTCGTCCAGGTTCACGGAGTGGTTTGCGTTGGCGAGCATGGTTTGCGCCAAGTCTTCCGGCAGAGTCGTGAGGTTACGGCCGCTACGGATATCAGCCTCCAGCAAACCCAGGAATGCACCGATGGCAGGGTCTTCATGGATGGTTTCAACGCGGCTGACCACGATTTCACCGCCGCGCACGTCGAATGCGATCTTGCCACCTGCGTCAAGGCCCAGTAGCTGGCGAACGGATTTGGGCAGTGTGACCTGGCCCTTCGAGGTCAACGTGGCGATTTCGTGGATAGCAGGCATGAGCGTTCTCCCGGATGCTTGATTGAATGGTAAGGAATAATCCTTACGCGGTCAATTTCGACTTCCTGGCTGATCGCGCATAGGTGGGTCAAATGCTCATTAGCTCCGTAGGATGAATTACACCTCCGTGGACACGATCGCAGGCTGCGGTGTTGGCGGGCGCTTTTCTGGCGCACATGTTCCATCTGTGCCCTTTGAAAGGCCATCAAGGCACAACGTGTCGCCTTGCCCATCACTCCATCAATAGGGCCTTGTTGATAGTGGCGCACTATCAGCGCGGTTTGCACACAGGTGACCAAGTTGCTTTTCTGCTCATTGGCCGGTTATCGAGGCCAGCGCCATGATGGTTCTGACAGCTGCTCGAAGAAGAAGTCTGAGAGTGCCTTGATCTTCACAGGGCGAGTACGCGCCGAGGGTGTCACGAAATAGAGACCACCACGCATCATGCTCCACTCCGGCAACAATGCGATCAGTCGGCCGTCGGCCAGGTATTCGCTGGCGATAAACTCCGGAAGCTCGGCAATGGCCAGCCCCTCGAGCAAAGCTGGCAATAAGGCATCTGAGTTGGTGACACGAAGTTGGCCGGTAGGCACCACATCTTCTTCGGTACCGTCCACGTGGGTGAATCGCCACACTTGGCTGCGGGCGCGATAAGCATAGCTCAAGCAGGGCCGTGCGGTTAGTTCACGTGGATGGCTCGGGTATCCGTGTGCGCTTAGATAGGCAGGTGAAGCCACAAGGTATTGGGTGACGGCACAGAGTCGACGCGCGACTAGAGACGAGTCAGGCAGCACGGCAATGCGCAGTGCCGCATCAAAGCCCTCGGCGATCAGGTCTACGGACGCATCGGACAGGTGCAGGTCTATCGACAGCTCTGGGTACATGCGCATCAGTTGAGGAATGAGTGGCGCTACCCAGCGCAAACCGAACGACATCGGTACCGCGAGTCTTACCTGGCCTCGTGGCTGCACCGACAGTTCCTGGGCCTCACTTTCAACTTCCTCGGCCTGCCGATAAATGTCGCCGGCCTTGGCGGCCATGCTCGCGCCAAACTCTGTAAGCGCCAACTGGCGTGAGGTGCGGTTGAACAAGCGTCCACCCAGCCGCTCTTCAAGGCGCGCAACCGCTCGAGATACCGTGGGCACGGAAACCCCCATAACCCGAGATGCCGCAGCGAACGATCCCTTTTCGGCCACCTTGGCAAACATGGCCAACCCTTCGAAATCCGGAAGTTTTCTCATTTCATTTCTGCAACGATATATTTCAGGCAATTCAATTTTGAAAAATAGATGCCGTCGATAAGCTTCTCCCACACCGCAGCAACTTACTTAACGTAACGGGAGAAACACCATGACTGGCAAGCTCGAAGGCAAAATCGCATTGGTCACCGGCGGCACAACTGGCATCGGCCTCGCCACTGCCAAACGCTTCGCTGAAGAAGGCGCCCACGTCTACATCACCGGTCGCCGCCAGATCGAACTCGATGCGGCAGTGGCCGCTGTCGGGAACGCCACCGGCGTGCAAGTCGACTCCACCAAGCTCGACCAACTGGACGCGCTCTACAGTCAGATTGGCTCCGCGCATGGCCGCATTGATGTGCTCTTCGCTAACGCCGGCGGTGGTTCGATGCTGCCCCTGGGCGAAATCACCGAGCAGCACTTCGATGACACCTTCGACCGCAACGTCAAAGGCGTGCTGTTCACCGTACAAAAAGCCCTGCCCTTGCTGGCCCCCAAAGCCTCGGTGATCCTCACCGGCTCTACTGCGGGCACCTCCGGCACTGCCGCGTTCAGTGTTTACGCCGCTTCCAAAGCAGCCGTACGTGCTTTCGCTCGCAACTGGATTCTGGATTTGAAAGACCGTCAGGTACGGGTCAACACCATCAGCCCAGGTGCAACACGTACCCCAGGCCTGGTCGACCTCGCGGGGCCAGATGCTGCACAGCAACAAGGTTTGCTCGACTACCTGGCTTCGCTGATTCCAATGGGTCGTGTCGGTGAGGCGGATGAAATCGCCAGTGCCGCGCTGTTCCTGGCATCGGATGACGCGAGCTTCGTCAATGGTATCGAATTGTTCGTTGACGGCGGCCAAGCTCAGGTTTGATGGCCAAAAGCGGCGCAGTGAAGTCGCCTACTTTGACAATTGTTCTGGCTCAAGTCAGTCCGTCTGGGCATCCTCGGCATGCTGACGTTGCTGACCACGTCGGTGACGGTGTACGGCAGCATGTACCTGTTGGATATCGAGCTGAACATCGGTACCACACTGGTGACGTTCCTGGTGGTGGGCGTCGTGGATTACGCCGTTCACCTGCTGTCACGGATCAAGATGCTGGTGCAGAAGGGCATCGAGATCGACGAGGCCATCCTGGCGGCCATGCAGGGCGCCTGCGTGCTGAAAACGGCACGGGGCGCCATGGCCGTTCAGGGGCGGAGGAGCGGATTCAGCGGGCTTTTTCCAGGTGTTCGAACTGGCATTGCATCTGAGCATCTTTGAGGCTCAGCTCAAACTCAACCAAGCCGTCATGCACTTGCTGCAAGGCCTGGATTTGCCCCATCAATTCCTGCTTTTTGTTATCGATGGCCTGCATGGCCAGATCCCAGGGCAACTCCTGGCCGCGATGATCCTGCAGAATGGCCTGCATTTCCTTGAGCTTGAAACCGAGTTGCTGAGCGCATTTGATGAAGGTCAGCAGTTCTACGCTTTGCTGGCTGTAGATGCGGTACTTGCCTTCGCGTTGCGGGGGGGCAACAGGCCGATTTCTTCGTAATGTCGAATGCTTTTGACGGTGGTGCCCGACAGCTGGGCAGCTTTGCCGATGTACATGAAAATCCCTTTTTATGACGCATCAGAAGCGAAAAGATGTCGCGTGCTCGTACAGGCGCGCGACATCTTTGCACAAGCGTCAGGGTGTGGGAAGCCAAGTTGGACAAGGTGTCACAGCAGGGAGGCCCGGCTGGGCAGCGCAGGGGCACGGCCCGACCGGGGCCGATCAACGGCTGGCGACTGCCTGGACTTGCTTGAGCCAGGCTTCACGCTGTTCCGGCTTGGAGCCCAATACCGGACCGAAGGTCAGGGTTTTCAGGGGTTTTATGCCGCAGAACTCCAGGGTGGTCTTGCGCATTTGGTGCAGGCCCGGCATGCGATACACCCACCGGTAGTACCACGGCGGCGTGTCCATGGTCACCAAAAGGTGAGCCGTGCGGCCCTTGAGCAGCTTATCCGGGAAGGGCGAGCCCTTGCGGTACTTGAAGGCAAAGCCGGGCAGAAACACGCGGTCGAAGAACCCCTTGAGCAACGCCGGAATGCCGCCCCACCAGATCGGGTACACCAATGTCAGGTGTTCGGCCCAGGTAATGTCGTTCTGTGCGTTGATCAAATCGGGCTCAAGCAACTGGATCTGGTTATAGCCATCGTGCAAGACCGGATCGAAATCCAGGGTGTCCAGGCGCAGAAGGCGCACCTCATGGCCTGCTTGCGTGGCGGCCTCGACATAACGTTCGGACACAGCGCCGCAAAAGCTGTCGTTCGAAGGGTGGCCGAGGATTACGAGCATGCGTTTGCGCTTCATGACAAACTCCAGGTAATGAAGTGCCAAGGGTAAAGTCTGCCCCTTACGGTAGAGTCAAGCCTTGCCGGTCAGTGGTAGAGACAAACAGTCCAGCAGCGCTCGGCTGGCGCCCGGCAAACCGTCGAAGAGCGGGCGCAGAAACGCAATGTGCGTTGAGCCCTCACTCGCACTTGCAAGCTCCAACCGGCTTGAAGGGCTTGCGGCTCAAGATAGACGGCGAGGGCACTGTTGGCGTTGACGGCGACATAAGCGTGGCTGAGGGTGTCGTTGAACGTCAGGGGGGCGAGCCCTGTCAAGGCATGCTCGACCGGCATCACCAACACTGACGGGTCGCGATCACGCAGGGGGCATGCCGACCTGGGTGGAAGAGGTCAACCCGCAATCGCTGCGAAGTGATCTAGCAAAAAACCAATCCGACCGTCGAAAGTGGGTTAGAGACTGTCAGGATCCCCAAAAAACATTTGGAAAGGCCTCTGGAACGGCATTTCTGGCTTCAAAAAGCAGAAATGTACCCCCAAAAATACCCGCGATACCCCCAGCAGGATGCACGATCGAGAATGGCGATTTCTGACAGCTGTCGAGATGGTGCAGCTTGGATTTCAGTGTAACTCCATGGCGGTGTGGTCGAAAGCAGGACAGTGCCTCGTCCGTATGGAAATTTTTCCACACGGCTGCTATCGACCCAAATCCGCCTGCCACGACCCTGTTGGTCAGGATAAGCTTGGCCGGAAGCCCGGCCAAGCAGGGCCCATCACAGCCGGGGATCGCTTTCCCACGTGGTGCCGTAGTAGTCGTGGATACCTCTGCCCCAAGTCGGATCGCTCATGTTTGGCCAGTTGTCCTTATCGAAGCCTGGGGCGTTCTTCAGGCGGTCCTTGTCGGCATCAAGGACGAAGCGCTTGTTCACCGTGTCCAGGCGCAAAGCAGCCCACGGCACGGCGAACAGCTTTTCACCCATCCCCAGGAAACCGCCAAACGACAGTACAGCGTACGCAACCTTGCCGCTGGCGGTGTCCAGCATGATTTCCTTGATGTCGCCCAAGTCTTCGTCTTGCGTGTTATACACGTCGTTGCCGATGAGGGTATCCGCGCCCATCAGCCGCGGCCCCGGGCCGCGGTCTCCCTCGGCAGTGAAATCGGTCCGTCCCTTGTACATACCGTACTTGTCGCGCTCTTCGAAATTCATAGTACGCTCCTGGCCAGCGGCCACAGGCAGTAGAGCCTCTCGACTCTTTGTTCAAGGCTGCTCGAGTGACGCCGGCGGGAATGTCGGCGTCATCTCACATTTTATAACCGCGCGATATCCCTCGAGCATTTAGTAAGGCTCGTACGAGAAGCGGGCGGGACAGCGAGCGACGGAATAGGACACTAAGCTACGACAGCCCGGATGCGTTCTGCGGCGCTCAGAATAGGAGAGTGGTCAGCATAACCAGCCGTTCGCTATTTGCGACCAGTGGTGGGACATGGAGTCGACTGAAGCGGCTGCGACTGGCCGTCAATTCGGTCTGAACGCCTTACCGACAGCACAGCACGCGCTGAGAATATCTACGGCGACCTGCGAAACTTGATGCTGACCGTCAATTGCAGAGACGAACAAGAGGTTTGCCCACGAATACTGCAAGGCGACCACTTGAGCGTTCGATGCAGCAAACGTGCAGTGCTCGCAGTCACACTCTGTAACTGCCTCCGGAAGACCCGGCCATGCCCATCGAGATCGTAAAAAGCGCCAGCAGAGGCCGAACGTGTAAACGGCACGGACCCCATCCATGGATCTGATCTGGCAAACAATCCAGGCCGAATTCGCCGATATCGGCGATGTGCGTGAGGTCGTGCGGATTCTTGTACGCCTCGTGATGGCTGCCGTACTAGGCGCGGTGCTGGGTTTCGAGCGCGAGCACAAGGGCAAATCTGCCGGGGTGCGCACGCACATGCTGGTTTCGCTCGGCGCGGCGCTGTTCGTACTGGCACCGAGCACGGCAGGTGCCGATGCGCAGGCGCTCAGCCGGGTGATTCAGGGCATCGTTGCCGGTATCGGATTTCTGGGCGCGGGCACCATTCTCAAAGGCAATGGCCAGGACACCAGTCATGTCAAAGGCCTTACCACAGCTGCCGGGTTATGGATGACGGCTGCCATCGGTACGGCAGCGGGGATGGGACGCGAAGCCACGGCGCTGGTCAGCACGGTGCTGGCGCTGTTGGTGCTGGGAACGATGCCTTTGCTGGTGGACAAGGTTGAAGGGCAGGACGAAGAAAAACAGAAGGAGGAGGGCAGGAAGCACTGAGGGGCGTGAGTCGCCCCCGGTAAAGCCCATCTTCTCCTATTCAAACCGACGCTGAGCCATTCAGGCGCTCGATCGCGTCAATCAAGTCGTCATAACCCACCGGCTTGTTCAAGTGGCGGTCAAAACCGGACTGGCGAGACTTGTGTTGGTCCGCGCTTGCCCCATAGCCAGTCAACGCAATGGCAGGGATGTAGCGCAGATGCTCCAGGCCGCGCAGCGCCCGGATCAGAGCATGGCCATCCATGCCAGGCATGCCGATGTCGGAAATGATCACGTCGTAACGCGCATCTGCCGCCGACTGCAGCGCCAGTTTCGGGTCGCTGTACGCATCGACGTCGGCATCTTCCATCAACAGCAATTGTTCCATCACTTCCAGCACATCGACCGAGTCATCCACCAGCAGGATGCGAACCCCTTTCAGGCGACCTTCTGAGGGCAGCACTTCGCCCTGAGCCTGGGGTTGCTGGGTATACACGCACAAAGGCAGGGTAATGATGAACGTACAACCCTGGCCTATTCCGGGAGACTCCACGCTTACCGCTCCGCCATGGGCTTCTACCAATTGACGAACCAGGGAAAGGCCAATACCTAGCCCCTCTCGCCCATGGCCGGTGGGTGCAGCCTGGTTGAACAGCTCAAAAATATCTTCCAGGGAGTTTTGGGCGAGGCCTATGCCCTGATCGATGACTTCAAGTCGCGCCTGCTCATCCTGTCGAGCAAGTCTCAACAGAATTTCGCCATCGGCAGGGCTGAACTTCAGTGCGTTGTTCAGCAGGTTCCAGATGATCTGCTCGACACGGGTGCTGTCGGCCTCCACATAGACCGGTTCGCCATCGGCCGGCAGCGTCAGCCGAACACTTCGGCCGCGCTGCTCATTGCAGGCTACGGAGCAGATACCCTGCAGCACGGCGCACAAATCGACCGGCTGGGTCTTCAGTTTGAGTTTGCCCGTGCGGATGCGCGCTACATCGAGCAAGTCATCGATGATCCGCGCCTGGCTGGTGACCGCTTCGCGAATGACGTTGACCGCTTTGCTCGCCATGCCGGTACTTGTGACCGATGGTATACGTCGCAAGATATCGGCATTGAGCTGAATCAGGTTCAACGGGTGCTTGAGCTCGTGGGACATCACCGCGAAGAACTCATCCTTCATGTGGCTGGAGCTTTGTGACTCGGCCAGGCGCTTGCTTTGTTCGTCCTGCAGGCGCTTGTGGCCGGTCAGATCACGGGCGATCTTCACGTAACCGCGCAGGCTGCTGCCCTTGAGGCGTGAAACTTCACCACTGCAATAAAAGCGGCTGCCGTCCTTGCGCACATGCCAGCGTTCGTCCTGGCCGCGGCCATGCAGGCGGGCAGCGCGCAATTCGCGTTCCGGCTCGCCGTTTTCGCGGTCCTGCTCGGTGAAAATCAGCGCATAGTGAATGCCCAGCACTTCATCCTTGGCGTAGCCGAAGATCAGCGCAGCGCCCGTGTTCCAGTCGATGATCAGGCCTTGTTCGTCAAGCAGGATGATGGCGAAGTCATGGGTGCTCTCTGCGACCAGGCGCATGCGCTCCTCGCCTTGACGCAAGCGTTCTTCGGCTGCGCGACTCTTGGTGATGTCGATAAACGTCAGCACGGTGCCATCGACATTCTGCTCGCTGGCCCGGTACGGTAGCAGGCGCGCCAGGTACCAATGCTGGTCCTGGCCGATCACTTCACGCTCGATCGTGGTTTCGCGTTCGATCACGGCGCGCGCATCGTCCGCCAGGCCTGGGTATTCCAGACGATGGGTGATGTCGAGCAGCGAGCGGCCGGTGTCGACCGGCAGTATGCTGAAAATGGCGGTGGCCCCAGGGGTGAACCAGCGAATGTGCAAGTTGCGGTCGACAAACACGGTGGCGATCTGGGTGGAGGCGATCAGGTTGCTCAGGTAGTCGTTGATCTTGTCGGTTTCATCGACCTTGGTCTTGAGCTCGTAGTTGACCGTCAGCAGTTCTTCGTTGATGGATTGCAGCTCTTCCTTGCTGGTTTCCAGCTCTTCGCTGGCCAGGCGCAGCTCCTCGTTGATCGCCTGCATTTCTTCGTTCGAGGCCATCAGCTCCTGGCTGGAGATATCCGACTGCTCGATGGTTTCCTGCAACTGCTGACGGGTGCGCTGCAGTTCGCGCTCCAGGGTGTTCAACACCATGCCTTCGGTTTGCTGGATAGCAGGCGGGGTATGGGGATCAGCTTCGCGAACCTGAAAAACCACCAGCAGGCATTCGCTGCCACTGGGTTCGTCCTGGTGGGGCTGGACCTGTAACTGGACTTCGACGCGTTGATCGTCGACGGTGGTGATCACTGCGCCAGAGCTGACCGGCTGACCGGTGTTCTGGGCCTGCAACAGGGTACTGCGCAGGGCAGGGCGCAGCGGCGTGAGTACCAGGTTGAGCAGGCTGGGGCTGACTTCGCCACCGGCGTGGCGCAGGAAGCGGCCGACACCATCGCTCATGTGCAAGATGTTGCCGTCAGTATCGACGATCAGGCTGGGCGGTGTGCGTCTGGACAATGCACGGTGATGGATTTCAGCATAGGACAGCTTGCGCAGGGGCTTGGGTTTGGTGCGTACTGCTTGCGTGTCGGGCGCTTGAAGCCGCCCTGGGCGGCTCGCCGGTTCTACTTCCCTGGCGCGGAAGATGCGATGGCGCTTGTCCACGGCAATAAACAGGTCGGCCGCCACGTCCGCTGATTCCGAACTGCCCAGGAACAGGTAACCTCCTTTGCGCAGGGCGAAGTGGAACAGCCGCAGGATCTCCCGTTGCACTTCCCGGTCCAGGTAGATGAGCAAGTTACGGCATACCACCAGGTCCAACTGAGAGAACGGTGGATCGGACAACAGGTTGTGCCGGGCGAACAGGACTTTTTCGCGAATGTCCTTGCGTACCTTGTAATGCTGGTCTTCCTTGATGAAAAACTGACGCAACCTGGCCGTGGGTACATCGGTGGCGATGGCATCGGGGTAGACGCCCAGCCGGCCGACATTGATCGCGTGTTCGTCGAGATCGGTGGCGAACACCTGGACTTTGGTGCTGCGCTGCTCCATGGCCAATTGCTCGGTCGCCATCATCGCCAGGCTGTAGGCTTCTTCGCCGGATGAGCAACCTGCCGACCAGATGCGCACTTCGCGCTGAAGCTCTTCGTTGTCGTCATTGGCAAGGCCCGGCATCACATGCTGCTGCAATGCTTCGAAGGCTTCGCGGTCACGGAAGAAATTGGTGACCCCTATCAACATGTCAGCCAGCAATGCACGGCATTCCTCAGGATGCTGCTCGAGGTATTCGCGGTAACCGGCCAGGTCGGTCTGTGCAGTGACATGCAGGCGCCGTTCAAGTCGGCGCAGGACCGTCGCGCGCTTGTAGTGCTGAAAGTCGTGACCGGTGCTGGCATGCAGGCGGGCAAGGATGTCGTCGAGCAGTGGGTCGCATTGAGCCGGGTCGCCTGAACGCTCGCCCAGAGGCGGTGGGAGGCTGTCATCCTCGATTTCAGGAAGTTTCACGTTCTGTGCCGAGCGCCACAGCTCCAGCAGCTTGCCCGGAATCTCGGTTACCGGCAGGATCAGGTCGACCATGCCGGTGGCGATGGCAGCCTTGGGCATGTCGGGGTACTGGGCGTCATCGGGGGACTGCACCAGGGTTACGCCACCCTGTTCCTTGATGCGTGACAGGCCCACTGCACCATCGCTGCCGCTGCCCGAAAGCACCACGCAGAACGCATGGTCCTTGTGCACGTCGGCCAGGTCGCGGAAGAACAGGTCGATGGCAACATGGTCGCCGCGGCTGCGCCTGGCCGGGCTGACCCGCAGGTAGCCGTCATTGGTGGACAGGCGGTTGGCCGGTGAAATCACATAGACGTGATCACGCTCGATCGGTACCGGCTCGCTCACCTGGCACACCGGCATGCGCGTGACACGCTGAATCAGGCGGTCGGCCTGGCTCTGGTGGTCCGGCGACAAGTGCAACACTACAACGAACGCCATGCCGCAGTGCTCGGGGGCGTGCTGGAAAAACGCCTGGACCGCCTCCAGCCCGCCAGCCGATGCGCCGATGCCCACCACTGGAAAGTCCAGGTGGCTAGGGCTGAGCGCAGGGTTGTGCGGCGACGCGATGGAAGTCTTGCTGGACGATTTCATTGGCACGAGCCTTGTGCGAACCGGGAGTGAGCTTTGGCACCGATTATAGGCCCGACACCCTTCAGACGACGAGCGGGGTTCACGTTAGGACAGCCCTCGTTGGCCAAAGTGCCGCTATTTATCAGTGAGCCGGTGGCTCAGCGGGCGGCTGCGGCAGCGCGGTGACCTTGATGGCACGTACCGGCACGGCAAACTTGGCTCCGATCCGGGTGAAGCGCTCTAGCAGGTGGAAGTTGATGGCCTGCTGGATATCCATGTAAAGGTTGTAGCCAGGGTCCCGCACGATATAAACGCACTCGAACTCCAGCGCCTCTTTACCAAAGCCGCGCAGGTGAGCGCGGTCGAAGCGGACCTGCTGCTGGGCCTTGATTGCCTCCTCGACGATGGCGGGTGCCTTTTTGACCGCATCAGTGGGGGTGTCATAGGACAAGCCGAACTCGAACACGATGCGTCGTTCCTGCAAGCGCTTGTAGTTCTGGATCGTGCTGCTGATCATGCTGGCATTGGCCATGACGATCTGCTCACCGCCCAGGCTGCGGATGCGTGTAGTCTTCAGCCCGACATGTTCCACTGTGCCGGCCAGTGGGCCGATGACGATGAAGTCGCCGACTTCGAAGGGTTTATCGACGGCGATCGACAATGAAGCGAACAGGTCACCCAGAATGTTCTGCACGGCCAGGGCGACGGCAATGCCGCCCACACCCAGGCTGGCCACGAAGGCGGTGATATTGACGCCCAGATTGGACAGCATGGCCAGCAACACCACCGACCACAACAGCACGCGCGCGCCCCAGGCCGAAAGCGTGGCCAGCGCACTGCCTTGGTAAAGGCCGTCGGCGCTGTGCCGGCTGAAGTAGCGGGTCAGGCCCAGCGCGATGGCGCGATTGACCCAGAGGCCGATCTGCAGGGCAGCGACCACGAACCACAAGCTACTGACCCGGCCCAGCCAGCGCTCGGGCAGGTCCAGCATGCTCAAACCCACCAGCAGCGAAGCGAGCAGCAGCAGGCTGTTGCTGGTGCCGGCCAGTACCTTGGCCAGCACCTGACTCATTGCCCCGTCATGTTCGGACCAGCGCTGCACCCGGCGCATCAACAGGCCGATGACAGCTCTGGCAATCAGGAACGTCAGCACAGCAACGCACAGCGCCACCAGCAGGTTGAGGATGGAAATGCCGAAGAATGTGGTGTCGGTGAACAGTTCGATGATTCGATCATTCATGGGGAGCCCACCTCCAGATGGCTCAAGGCAGGGCCGCAGGGCGGCCCCTGGATAGCGTGGTGACGTGTGGGTTACTTGCCGTGGGTGGCTTGCAGCGCCTTGGCCTGTTCCAGATGGTGTTGCAGCGTTGGCAGCTTGTCGCTGGCGAAGGCCTTCAGCTCCGGCTTGTCGGAGGAGGCGGCCTCTTTCTTGAACAGTTCCACGGCCTTTTCGTGCGCGTCGATCTGATTATTGACGTATGACCGGTCGAAAGACTCCTCGCGCCATTCGAGGATCATCTTCTTGACCTTGTCGGTCAGCGCCGCTTCGTCGGGCACGCTGATGTCCAGCTTGCGGGCGATATCAGCGAGTTCCTGGTTGGCTTTGGTATGGTCCGTGACCATTTGCTGGGCGAATTGCTTGATGTCTGCGCTCTGGCTCTTTTCCTGTGCCAGGTTGCCGGTGACCACTTCGGCGATACCGGCTTCAGTGGCCGCATCGACGAAATCGTCCGAAGACGCTGCCTGTACTTGCAACGAAGCCAGGCCCATCAACAGGGTTACCCCGGCGATTTTCAAGAATGGTTTGTTCATCTGTCACTCCTTCGCTTGGTGGCTGCGACCTCTGTGTCGCACTCGGTTGAGCGGTGGGAGCAGGTGAAGGTTTAGTTTTTCTCGAATTCAGGGCCGCCGTGAGGGCGCAACCGGCGTTTCGGGCACCGCTCATCCGCTATGTCGGAATCAGAACGAATTCACGGGTACCGGTCGGACTCGTTGCTGTAAGTCTTCACAAAAACGAGAGCTCATCAGATGAAAAACAACCTGTTTGTCGTGCTGCTGTTGTCTGCCAGTTTTTCGCTGCTCGGAGGTTGCTTCGACCGCGACAAGGATCATCCGGCGAAGGATGCTGACCCAAGTAAACCGTCGCTTCAGATGCAGCAACCCACACCGTCCGTAACCAATCCTCCAGCTGAGACCAAACCGCAGAATCAATGATCGAGGTACAAGGCATGGTGGCAATGACACAGGCAGGTACCACGACCCACAAGGCCAGCGCAGGGCTTGAACGCCGCTATCGAGCGCTACTTGAGGGCCCTGAACCGACGGGCGAGGCCTGGCTGGAGGAGCAATTGCGTCATGCCCGTCTGCTTGTCGACGATCTGCCAGAGGATCCGGGGCTACTTGCGCAATGGGCCGATGCCCATGCAGGTTGTGTCGCCAAAGCGCATGCGGCCTATCTGGAACACCGGCGTCAGGGTGGGGCCCGCCGTTATTTTGCCAACCGTTCCCATGCCTTGTGGTTCCTGCAACAAGTCGCGCCGACCAAGGCGGTCGACGGTGCATGGCTGCACGGGGCCCTGTGGCACTGGCAGGACCCGCGCTTCCATGGGCTGATCCGCACCTTTCTCGAAGAGCTCGGGGACGGCGACCCACGCTGCAATCACGTGCTGATCTACCAGCGTTTGCTCAGCCGTCTGGGTTGCTCGCAGGAGCGGCCGCTTGATCCTGCTCGTTACCTGCAGGGCGCGCTGCAACTGGCGCTCGGCCAGCACTGCGAGCGTTTTCTTCCAGAAGTGATCGGTTACAACCTGGGTTACGAACAGCCCCCCTTGCATCTGCTGATCACCACCCACGAGCTGGCCGAGCTGGGTATCGACGCCCATTACTTCCAGTTGCATGTGACCATCGATAATGCCGCCAGCGGCCATGCGCGCCGCGCCATAGAGAGCTTCACCGAGCTGATGCGGGATGAGCGACCCGCGTTTTACGAGCGTGTCAGGCATGGTTACCGTCTTAATGACCTGGGGATCGACACGCCGTCGTTGATCGCCTCGTTCGACCTGCGGGCCGAATTGCTCGGCGCGCTGGAGCGCAAGCGCATCTATGGCCAGTGCATGCATTCGGACCGTTGTCGCCTGCAAGGACGCACCATCAACCAGTGGCTTGCCGAACCCGGCGCGATGCCTGATTTTCTGGAGGCGCTACAGGTTCAGGGTTGGATCAAGCGCGACACCGATCCCCGACAAAGCCGCTTCTGGTCGCTGATAGAAGGCCCTGTAGCGGCCATGTTCGGTGTGTTCGATGCTTATGAAAAGCAGCTTTGGCATGACTGGATCGCCGGAGACTGGCAAGGCGCAGAAATCCGTCGGGTGCCGCCAGGGCAGTGGGAGCACGCCTTGCAGTTGGCAGATGAAACACCCCTTGCGCCGCCTGCTGCAGACATGGCTGCGCTGATCGAAGCAATGGCTGGCAATCGGCATGCTACCCCGCAGGGCCTGCACGCCACCCGCGCGTTCATTCAGGCCACCGGCTTGATGCAAGGAGGGCTCTACTGATGCTGCTCGACCAGGACCAGATCCGTGCCGATGAGGCCTTGTTGCAGTTGGGGCGTCGACTGCGTGCCGACGGCTATCGTTTCACCTGTGTGACGCCGGCGACCCAGGCCAGGGTCAATGCCCGGGCCGATGCGCAGCAGGCGCGTACCTTGCGTGATGTGTTCGGCTGGAGTCGACCGTTTGCCGCGTCGCTGCTTAGCCCTGACGAACTGGAGCAGCTGCGCCTCGCTGGCGTGCTGGAGGCCCAAGGTGCGCTGTGGCGCAGCACTGTGCGCTGGTCCAGCCTGGACGATCTGTTGCTGGTACATGCTGCCTGGCCAACGGACAGCCGCGACGCGGTGTTCTTTGGCCCGGACAGCTACCGTTTCGCCCAGCTGATACACGATCATTTGAGAAGCACGCCCGAGCGCGTGCAGCATGCCGTAGACATCGGCTGTGGCAGCGGTGTAGGGGCGTTGCTGATCGCTCGCGCCGCCCAACACGCTCAGGTTTGCGCAGTGGACATCAACCCTATGGCATTGCGCTACACCGCCATCAATGCCGCCTTGGCCGGTGTGGCCAATGTTTCGGTCGAGCGCAGTGACCTGCTCAATGACATCGCAGGTACGTTCGACCTGATCGTCGCCAACCCGCCGTACATGCTCGACGCCGGACAGCGCGCCTACCGCCACGGCGGCGGCGCACTGGGGGCCGAGCTGTCGCTGCGCATCGTGGAGCAAGCCCGGGAGCGCCTGTCGCCAGGGGGCACGTTGCTGCTCTACACCGGTGTCGCCATCGTCGAGGGGCGCGACGCGCTGCTCGAAGCCATGCGGTTGCGCCTGGCAGGGCCTGCGTTCAGTTGGTTCTATCGCGAGCTGGACCCGGATGTATTCGGTGAGCAATTGCTTGAACCCGGTTACGAGCAGGTCGAGCGCATTGCCGCCGTGGCCCTGACCGTCACCCGTCGCGGCTGATAGCGTCGTGGCGCGGCAGTGCACGTTTGGCATCGAGGAAGAATACCTGCTGGTGAAGCTGGCCACCGGGCAGGTCATGGCGGCTCCGTCAGCAGCCGTGGCCAGCTGTTGTCGGGATGCGCTGGGCCCGTGGTTCGCCGAGGAAATGTTCCACAGCCAGATAGAGCTCGCTTCGCCCATATTCGACGCACTGCACCAGGCGCGTGATTTCTTTGGCGAGCGGCGTCAGCGCCTGGCCCAGGCACTGGCCGACGAGGGCGCCGGGCTGTACGGCGCGGCGAGCCACCCCAGCGCCCAGTGGCTGCGCCAACGCCCACGTGGCACCCCGCACTATCGCCAGTTGTTCGACGATTATCAGCTGGTGGCCCAGCGCAGCCTGTTGAATGGCTTGCACGTGCACGTTGGCGTACCGGTGGGCATCGATCGGATGCGGGTGATCAATCGGGTGCTCTACTGGCTGCCCTTGTTGTTGGCGCTCAGTACCTCGTCTGCGTATTGGGGCGGGGAGGATACCGGCTACATGAGCTACCGCCGCGTGGTGTGCGGGGAATGGCCGCACATGGGGCTGCCTGAGCCGTTGCCGGACTGGAGCGCGTACCAGCGCTACCGGGCATTGCTGCAACGGACCGGCAGCTTGGCCAAGGACGGCGACTTCTGGTGGGCGATCAGGCCCTCGCGGCGGTTCCCTACGGTCGAGCTGCGTATCTGCGATGGCTGCCCGCGGCTGGAAGATGCACTGGCCGTCGCCGGCCTGTTTCGCCACCTTGTCGAGCTGGCGCTGGCCCGCCACGATGACCCCGCCAGCCGCGAGATGCGCTGGGTCACCCAAGAGAACTACTGGCGCGCCCTGCGTCAGGGCCGCCTGGCCACCTTCATCGGTGTCCACGAGCAACAGCCGGTAAGCGCCGAAGGTTGGCTCATGCAGTTGCAGCTGCAATGCCCGCCGGACACTGCAGATGCCGAGCGTTCATTCATTCAGGCCCGGCACATCCTGCGCGAGGGCAGCAGTGCCGATCGCCAGCGGCAGGCCTTCGCGTTGGCCCGTGAACAGGGCCTGGATAACCGCCAGGCGATGCGCGCAGTGGTCGGGCAGGTGATGAGCGATCATCGGTAGGCCGGTGGCGAGCCGCTGCCCTTGGAAATCCGGATAAACCTTCGCGGCGCCTTGGAGTCAGTTTCAGTAAGGGCCCGGATACTCCAGAGGGCCAGGGAGGTGGCTGATGAAACTCTACTGCCTGCTGCGTGGCTGCCAATGGCGCAGCCTGCTGGTGTGTGAAGTCGCCGGGTTTCACTGCCAGTGTTGCGAACGCTGTGGCGCGCTGCGCTACAGCCAGCCCGGCCAACCCTTCAATACGTAGGAGCGGACCATGGCCCGGTCAATCTGGAAAGGCGCGATCAGCTTCGGTCTGGTGCACATCCCCGTCTCGCTGAATACCGCCGTGCGCAGCGAGCGTGTGGACTTCGACTGGCTGGACAAGCGCAGCATGGAGCCGGTTGGCTACAAGCGAGTAAACAAGGTGACCGGCAAGGACATCGACAAGGAGCACATCGTCAAGGGCGTGGAGTACGAGAAGGGCCGTTATGTGGTGATCAGCGAGGAAGAAATCCGCAAGGCCAGGCCCGAGGCGACCCAGACAATCGATATCTTCTCGTTCGTCGATGCCGGCGACATCCCGCTGCAACAGTTTGACACTCCCTACTACCTGAGCCCCGACCGTCGTGGCGGCAAGGTCTACGCCTTGCTGCGCGAGACCCTGCACAGCACCGGCAAGGTGGCCCTGGCCACTGTGGTGCTGCACACCCGCCAGCACCTGGCCCTGCTGCGCCCGCTGGAAGACGCGCTGGTGTTGATCACCCTGCGCTGGCCGGAAGAGGTGCGCGGGCTGGATACGCTGGAGCTGGACAAGAGCGTGACCGAGAGCAAGGTCGACAAGCGTGAGCTGGACATGGCCCGGCGCCTGGTGGAGGACATGAGCGGGCAATGGACGCCGGATGATTACCATGATGCGTTTCGCCAGACCATCCTCGACCTAGTGGAAGAGAAAGCCAGCAAAGGCAAGATCGAGACCGTGGACAAAGGCGAGGGCGCGACGGCTGAGAAGGGCGCCGACATCATCGACCTCACTGAACTGCTTAAACGTAGCCTCGGCGGAAAGACCAAAGCGAAGAAGCCGGCAGCCAAGCGACCGCGCAAGGCGTCATGAGTTATGCAAACGGCCCCTCCAGCGCCTTGAGATAGTCCCCAAAGCCCTCGCGCGCACGGCTGTCCACCCGGCTGCTGGTGGCCACGCTGTGCGCTGCGGTCCAGACGATCTGTGCGCCGCTGGCTTCGAGGGCGAGCACCAGATGCACATCTTCATGCGCCGGCAATGGCTGGAAGCCGCCCACGCGCTGGTAGGCCTTGGTGCATACACCGAGGTTGGCGCCATGGATATGTCGATGCCCGTCTCGTGCCTGATAACGGCTGCGGTACAACTGGCGTAACGCTGCGTTCTGCCACGGCTGCCAGCGTTCGATGTGCACCGTGCCGCACACCGCGTCCGCGCGCCATTGCAGTTGTGACACCAGCCAATGCCCAGGCACGCGGCTGTCGGCGTCGGTGAAGGCCAGCCACTGGGCACCGCGCTCGATCATCCACTCCGCGCCCAGCCGCCGGGCGATGCCGACGTTGCCGGCCTCCAGTTCCAGGGTATGCACGCCATGGCGGCGGGCGATGCGCGCGCTGGCGTCGACACAGCGGTCGAGCACCACCAGGACCTCCACTGCCAAGCCCGCCGCTTCCGCTTGCGCCACCGCCAGCTTGACGGCGGCCAGACAGTGCCCGAGGCGACGAGCTTCGTTGTGGGCGGGTATGATGACGGCGATCATGGGCAGGTCTCGTCAAGGTCCACCACGCTGGGCTGACACGACCAGTATTCGAGCAGGAAGTCTGCCTCCTCGTGGCGCAGCACTGGATAAAGTGGCAGATGCCTGGCCAGCAGGGCATGCACCTCGCGGCCATCCTGCGGGCAACCGGCGATGGGATGGCGCCAGTGGCAGGCCAGCAAACCACCGTCATACGCCAGGCTGGCCACCGATTGCTCGATCACCTGCAGCCAGTCGGTGGGGTCCAGGTAGTAGCCGATTTCGCTGAGCACGATCAGGTCGAACTGCCCGCCCGGCCAGTCGCCCGGCAGGTGGCCCTGTTCGACATGGGCGTGGCTCACACCTGCAAGCCGCTGACGGGCAAGGGCCACGGCGGTCGCGTCGATGTCCTGGCACGACAGGCTGGCGCAGCGTTCGGCCAGCAGGATGCTTAGCTCGCCATTGGCGCAGGCTGGCTCGAATACGCGTTCATAGCATTGGCGCGGCAGGCTGGCCAGGGTCAGCTCGCGCTTGCGCCGTTCGTACCAGCGGGTACGAAAGGCCCAGGGGTCATCGCTGCCGGCATACAAGTCGGCGAAGTACTGTGCGTCCAGGCTCATGTTGCCTCCGTTGACAGGAATATCAGCTCGAACGGTTGCAACAGGCAAGCCTGCAGCTGTTCTGACACAACCGGTGGCCGATCACCATCGGGCTGCAACTGGCTGGCATGTGCGGCAAGGGCTTGGCGCTTGAGCGCCAGATGCTCATCGCACAGCTGCAGGCGGTGAGCCCGGGGCCAGGGCAGGCGCGGGTCATCGGGGCTTGCCCAGTGCCAGGCCCAGACCGGGACCTCAGCCAGTTGTACACGCCTGGCCTGGGCAGCCTGGGCACAGGCGCGACCTGCTGCTTCGTGGTCGCAATGGCCGTCGCCGCGCCATGTGGTCAGCAGCAGGTCGCCAGGTTTGAGCAACTGGTTCAGGTGATTGACCAGGAAGGCTTCATCATGGGGCAGCGCGCCATCCTTGAGGTTGAGTCGTCGCCAGTCCAAACGGTTGAGGTCCAGCCCAAGCAGTTGCAGGGCATGGCGGCTTTCCAGTAGGCGCTGATGACGCAGGCGGCGCTCGGGCCATTGCGAGGAATGCGGGTGGCTGCCCTCGCCATTGGTAGCAGAAATCAGCAGCACGTCCTGTTCTCGTCCCTGGAAGCTGGCCAGCAGCCCGCCGGCCATGAAGATTTCGTCGTCCGGGTGCGGAGCCAGCAGCACCAGGCGCCTTCCGGGGGGGCACAACTGCTCGGGCAGCGTCCAGCTGGCGCGGGCCAACTGAGCAGAATGCTGCCAAGCGCCCCATGGCGTTCCTTGCGCAGCCTGTATCAAGTTCTGGCTCATAGTTGCCATGCTCCCGCCGGCAGGCCGGTCAGTTGCCGGCCCAACTCGGCCAGGTCGCGTTCGGCATGGCTCTGGCGTATGTATACCGGCAGGTCGGCACTGAGCCGGGCGAAATGGCTGCTGCAACAGAACGGCGTGGCACCGAGCGCCCGGCCGACATGCTGAATGACCTGCTCGACCGCCTGCTCGACCTGGGCGCGGGTGCGCCGCACCTCGAAGCTGGCGTCGTCCTGAGGGTGGAGGTCGATCCAGGTGGCGCATTCGCGAAGGGCGGCACGGGCACCGTACAAGGCAGCATCGACTGCGCCCAGATGCGCATCGGCATGCGGGTCGCGCCGGGGTTTACGGCAATGTTCGCGAAGGTAGTCCGCCAGGGCCTCGGCGGCGCCATACCAGCAAGCGGCGATACCCGCGCCGCCTTGCCAGAAGCCGGGCCGGGACAGGTACTGGCCGGGCGAACCGATGGCCAGCCCTGGCGAGTCGTCGAATTCGATGACGACACTGCGGGTGGCGGCCATGCCTACGGCCTGCCAATGCTCGGCCAGGATGCGCTGGCTGGGATGAGGCAGTTCGATGGCCACCAACTGAGGCTGGTCGTCTTCCCAGGCCGTGAGCAGGGCACGGTCGACCTGCAACGCGCCCGAACACCAAGCCTTGCGGCCTTGCAGGCGCACGCGTTCACCGTCCCGCTCGACGATGTATGCCCGGGCATCTGGCGGCTCGGCGGCCCACACGCCCCAAATGCCGTTGGAGGCATGCTGGGCGGCACCGCATTCGGCGAGGATCGCCAAGGCGTCGGTATGGCCTTCATAGAGTTTGGCCAGGCTTAGATCGCAACCGGCGACCCGCGCCAGGACGCGCCAGCGTTCGAGCGTGCAGCCCTGGCCGGGCAACGGGAGCACGTCGAGCCGTTCGCCCTGCAAGGCCTGCATCAGTTCTATTAGCGAAGCGTCGCGTTCGATGGCCTGCGAACGGTGAGCAAAACGGTGTAACAACGAATCGAAGTGGGTCAGTTCCATCATGCAATACCCAACTGCTTGCGCATACGCAACGTGATCGACTGGCGTGTCTTGCCCATTTCGGCCCACGGGTCTTCGACCTGTGCAAGCCGCGTGTGAAGGTTGCCGATGTTCCACTGGTTGGCACCCTTGAGCTGGCTCAGTTCCTCACGCCAGATCGGCACCGACACCGGCAGGACCTCGCGGGCCCGCAGCGAGTAGGCGGCAACGGTGGTGGCACCCTTGCCGTTACGCAGATAGTCGATAAAGATCCGCCCGACCCGGTTCTTCGGCCCGGACACGGCGCTGAGACGATCAGGGAACAGCCCGGCCATGTGGTTGACCAAGGCATGGCTAAAGTCCTTCACCTCGTCCCAGCCAGCGCGTCGGGTCAAGGGTACGACGAGGTGCATGCCCTTGCCGCCGCTGGTCTTGAGAAACACCTTCAGGCCCAGTTCGTCGAGCAGGGTAAGGATCAACTGGGTGGCCTCAAGCATGGCTTTCCAGGGCAGCGCCGGGTCAGGGTCCAGGTCGAGGACAAAGCGGTCGGGTTTATCGAAATCCTTGGTGGTGGCATTCCAGGTGTGCAGCTCAAGCGTGTTCATCTGCACCGCGCCCAGCAGGCTGTCGGCGCGGTTGAGCACCATGGCCGCCTGGCCGGCCTGGGCCTTGTTGTAGCTGAGCACCTTGGGAATATGCAGCTGGCCGGCGTTTTTCTGGAAGAACAGTTCGCCGTCCAGACCATCCGGGGCCCGGACGAGGGCTACAGGCCGGTCCTTCAGCTGTGGCAGCAGCCAGTCGGCGACCTGAGCGTAGTAGTGAGCGACCTCGCGCTTGGTGGTACCCGTGGTTGCGTCGACCACGCGGTCGGGGTGGGTCAGGCGCAGGGTGCCCAGGTTCTCGGGTTCTGTCTGTGCTGCGCGCTTGGTGGGCATTGCTCGCTCCAGGTCGATGGCGGTGGCAGGTTTATCGTCACGCAGGCCGTGGAACACCGAGTGGCGAACGATGCCTTCACGGGTCATCTGGGCATAGGCGACCTCTGCCAGCAGCTGTGGTTTGAGCCAATGCACGCCGCGGGCTTCGGCACCGGTGGGTGGTTTCGGCAAGGGCGATCTGTCGGTTTGCAACGGCTTGAGGCGGGCGTGAATGCTATCCAGGGTGGTAGCGCTGAAACCGGTGCCGACCTTGCCGGCGTAGCGCAACTGGCCGCTGCCGTGGTCGTGCAGGGCCAGCAGCAGGGCGCCGAAGCCGTTGCGGCTGCCTTTGGGGTCGGTGTAGCCTACGATCACGAATTCCTGGCGCTGCTTGCACCTGAGCTTGATCCAGTCGCTACTGCGCCGGCCAACGTAGGGGCTATCGGCACGCTTGCCGATCAGGCCTTCGAGTTCCAGCCGGCAGGCGCTATCGAGCAGTGACTCGACGGGTTCCTCAAAATCGGCGGAATACCTGAGTACCTGCGATGCATGGCCTTCCAGTAACCGGGCCAGGCTGTCGCGACGCCGTTTTAGCGGCAGTGCACGCAGGTCCTCGCCACCCAGCCAGGGCAGGTCAAACAGGTAGTAGGTGATGCGCTCGTCATGCTCGGTGTCGAAGGCGTTCTGCAAGGCCTGGAAGTCGGCCACGCCGTTGTCGTCGACCACTACCATCTCGCCGTCCAGCCATGCCGAGTCCAGGCCCAGGGCCTTGAGCGCCTCGACCTGCCGGGGCATCTTCGCACTCCAGTCGTGGCCATTACGGGTAAACAGGCGTATGTCGTCACCGTCGATACGCGCCAGGATGCGGTAGCCGTCGAATTTGACTTCGTAGCGCCAATCGCCGCTTGGCGGGGAGTCGACCAACGTGGCCAGTTGCGGCTGGAGCGTATCCGGCAGGGGTTTGCGGCCGACTCGCTTGTGCCTGGCGGTGGTCGCCTTGGCCGGGCTGCGCGGGGGCAGGGTACGTTCGCTCAGCACGCTGTCCGGCAGGGCCTCGACAATGCTGTAGTCCGTTTCACTGCGTGCCTGCCCATCATGAGACTTGACCAGCATCCACTGCTCTTTCTTGCCGGCCAGGTGAGTACGGAACAGGTTCCAGACCCCTGACAGTTTTTCGCCCTGCAGGCGAAAGCGCAGCTTGCCCTTTGCATAGGCTTCGCGTGGGTCGCCTTCGGGCTCCAGACACCCCTGTCCCAGACGATCACATCGCCTGCGCCGTAGTGGCCTTCAGGGATGCGCCCTTCGAAATCGGCGTAGTCCAGTGGGTGATCCTCCACATGCACTGCCAGGCGCCGAACCTTGGGATCCAGTGAGGGGCCCTTGGGGATGGCCCAGCTCTTGAGGGTGCCGTCGAGCTCCAGGCGAAAATCGTAATGCAGGTGGCTGGCATCGTGCTTCTGGATGCAGTACTGCAGCGCATGGGCCGAGCGGGGACAGGCGCGTTTACCAGCCGGCTCGGGCGTGGCATTGAAGTCGCGCTTGCGCTGGTACTCCTGCAGGGGTTTGGCCATGACGGGCTCCGGAAGGGTTCGCGGGTCTCAGGATTGGGAGGCGGCGGTGGCGCGAGGAGTTCAAAAAATGCGAGGGGTGAGGGCTGGCAGAAACTCTGAATCATTTGCCGCCGGGGAGAGTCGACCGAGTGAAGCCCACAGACGGAGAACGTTCATGTCCACACCCGATGACCCAAGACCGCCCATTGAGATCGACGACACCGAGGACCGCATGGGCAGCGTCCACGAGCTGGATTTCAGCGAACGCCGCGATGAACGCCAGGGGCGTGTCGGCGACGAGCGTCCGGCGCGGGAGATCGCCGAGGATTACCCGCCCCGGCGTGTCGCCGAAAGCGGCATGACCGGCGGCGAGGCGCTGAGCGACAGCCTGCACGAGGACAATGTCACCCTCGATGACCTGAGCCCCGATACGCTGCTCGATGAGACCGGTGCCCGCGATCCGCATGAGCCTGGCAGCGGCGGCCCGGCGGACAAGACCTTGCGCCAGGTGGAGGCCCACGAGATCGGTGCCGGTTCCGGCCTGGACGAGGCCGAACTGGCCCGCTCCGCGCCGCTGGACGGCGAGCTGTGGACCGATGAGGTGGTACCCGATGATGAAGGGAGAGAGCCGAAATGAATGAGCAACGTTGTTCCTGCACCCATTGTTCTTGCACCGTGGATGCCAATGCTGTGGTCCAGGATGGCAAGGCCTATTGCTGCGAGGCCTGTGCGAAGGGCCATCGCAATGGCGAACCCTGTCGAATGAGCGACTGCAAGTGTGGTGAGTTGGCTGAGTCGAAAGAGTCCAATGTCGATAATGCACTGGAGGAAACATTCCCGGCGAGCGATCCGATTTCGCCATGAGGCCAGTTGCTGCCAGATGTGAGACGGGAGTTGGGATCATGTGGAAACTCACCCGTCACGCATCTGGTTTGAGTTACGCCCTCAATGGGTCTGCCAGACACCGTTATTGCGTTCGCAATCGCTGCGGGCCTGGCCCAGGCTAGGGGTGTCGTAGTAGTAGGTGATGATCCGCGCATCCTTGGGTAGTGCAGGGCGGGTGGCAGGTTCATCACGCCCAGCGGCATCGGGGTTGGCCAGTGTCTCCTGCGTCAGTGGCGCGATACAGCTGCCAACGCTGCCGTCGGGGCAACGCTCAACCCGACGCTTCTCGTTGTTCAACATCTCTTTGCTTTCGTTGCTGCACGACCAGGCAATCGCCTCAGCGGGAATGTTGCCGTAGCTGTAACAGGTGTGTTGCTGCACGGGTTTGACCGCCTCGCTGGATGAGCGGGTAACCACGTCGCAACCTTCGGCCAACACCTGCCCGCAGCTCAGGGTGCCCAGCATTGCCATGTACAGAGCGAATCGCATGATATACCTCCCGGGCACCAAGGCCCGTCAGCGCTTGTCGAGGGCTGCCCCGACCTGCTTGCGCAGGGCCTTGGCGCGCTTCTCGAGAACCAGGTAGGTCACCACCGCCAACAGCAGCGGGATCAGGTAGTACAACGTTCGATAGCCCAGCAGCGCCGCGACCAGGGTGCCTTGGCCTAGCTGGCCGTGGAGCAGCGCCAGGAATACGGCCTCCAGTACGCCGAGCCCGGCGGGAATATGGGCGACCACCCCGGCCACGCAACTGATCAGCAACACACCCAGCACCGAGGGATAGAACAGCTCAGCGGGCAACAGCAGGTGAATCAGCGCTGCCATCAGCGCCCAGTTGCTTGCGCCCAGCGCGACCTGGCAGAGCGCCATACGCAGGCTTGGCAGGGTGACTTCGTGCCCGCGCAGCGCCCACGTGCGCCGCGTGGCGAAGGCGCAGGCGCACAGGTAAGCCAACGCTATCGCCACCATCAATACGCCGATCAGGCGCAGGCCGCTGGCACCCACCGCCCAGCTTTCCGGCAGCTTCACGAAGCCCAGGGCGAATACCGAGCCGGCCAGCAGCAGGTAGCCCATCCAGTTGGTCAGTAGCCCCAAGGTGAGGATGCGGGTGATGGTCGGGGTATCCAGGCCCAGCCGGCTGTACAGGCGATAACGCAGGGCCACGCCACCGACCCAGGTGGTGAAGTTGAGGTTGAACGCATAGCAGACGAATGCTACCGGCAGCACTTGACGGGCCGGCAGGCGGTGGCCGGTGTAGGCGCGGGCGAGCAGGTCGTAACTGGCGAATACCAAGTAGCTGCACAGGGCCAGCAGCAACCCCAAGGCCAGGGTCGAGGGCCGGTACGCCAGCAGCGATTGGCGGACTTCGTTCCAGTCCAGGTTGCGCGCGAGGGAGAACAGCAGCACTGGTATCAACACCAGAAACAGCACGGTCAGAAAGCGTTTGCCCCATGTCTTCCAGCGGGTAGTGGCCATCAGGTCTTGCCCCCGTGGTAATCGGCCGGGGCCTCGCCGTCGGCTTGCAGCGACTGCAGGCGCTGCCGGTGCGCCGGAAACCAGCCGGCGATCTGCGGGAAATAGCGCGTGATGTGAAAGCCCAGGAAGATCAGCGGAGCACGCCACCAGTAGCCGCGCACCATGCGCTCCAGCGTCACGGTCTTGCAGTGCTCCCGGCTCAGTTCGGTCAAGTGCTGGTACAGTTGTTCGTTGAACGCGGGGTCGCGTATCAGCAGGTTGGCCTCAAGGTTAAACGACAGGCTCAGTGGATCGAGGTTGCTTGAGCCTACGGTGGACCAGTCGTTGTCCACCAACGCAACCTTGCCGTGAAGCGGCCGCTGGCAGTACTCATGGATGCGCACGTCGTCGCGCAACAGGTAGTTGTAGAGCAGCCGCGAGAGCGCGCGTACCCAGCGCATATCCGGTTGCCCCTGGAGGATCAGCGTCACCTCGACCCCGCGCCGGGCGGCGTTGCGCAGTTCGCGCAGCAAGCGGTAGCCGGGGAAGAAGTAGGCGTTGGCCACGACGATTCGTTGCCTTGCTTCACGGAAAACCTGAAGGTAGCAGGCTTCGATATCGTTGCGATGGCGCTGGTTGTCGCGTTCCACCAGCACGGCGCTGGCCGGGCCTGAAGCGATGCCGCCCGGCGCAATCCTGCTGGCGGCATCCAGCACCGGTGCGAGCATGCGGCAGGAAGAAGCATGCACCTGGGCCACCACTGGGCCGACGACCTCCACGGCGTAGTCCTGCTTGGCCTGTGGGCCGAAGTCACCCAGGTGGTCGGCACTGTAATTGATGCCGCCGATGAAGGCGCGTTGACCGTCGATCACCAGGATCTTGCGGTGCAAGCGGCGAAACAGATTGGTGCGCATGCCCACCAGCCGTGGTTGCGGATCGAACGAATGGAAACGCACCCCGGCCTCGGTCATCGATGAGATGAAATCGTCAGGCAGGTCGGCGGTGCCGTAGCCGTCCACCGCCACCTCGACCCGCACCCCGCGTCGCGCGGCATCGATCAGGGCCTGGCGCAGGGGCTGGCCGACTTTGTCGTCGTAGATGATGAAGGTTTCCAGGAGGATTTCCTCGCGTGCCTGGGCCATGGCCTCGAATACGCGGGGGTAATACTGCTCGCCGTTTATCAGCAACTCGACGCGGTTGCCGTCGCACCAAGGCAGCTTCATAGCGTCACCTGCGCCACCAGCGGGGCATGGTCGGAGAGGTGTGACCACGGGTATCTGGACAACACCCGTGCTTCGCAAGCTTGTGCGTTACGCAGGTAGATGCGGTCCAGCCGCAACATCGGCAAGCGCGCGGGAAAGCTGCGTGCCGGCTTGCCGAAAGCCTCCACCAGGTGGCCCGACAGCCTCGCATCTGCTTTCAGGCGCCAATCGTTGAAGTCGCCAGCGACGATGACCGGCTCATCCGGCGGCAGGCTGTCAAGCAATGCCTGCAGCAGGCCGACCTGCCGCTGACGATGCGCTTCACGCAGGCCCAGGTGTACGCAGACTGTGTGCACCTGTTCATGGCCCGGCACTTCCAGCTGGCAATGCAACAGGCCCCGTTCTTCGTTGCCATGGACCGAAACATCCAGGTTGTCATGGGCACGGATGGGAAACTTGGACAGCAGGGCGTTGCCATGGTCGCCATGGGGGTAGACCGCATTGCGGCCATAGGCGAACTGCGGCCACATGCTGTCGGCGAGGAATTCGTACTGGGGTGTCTTTGGCCACTTGGGATGGCGCTCGGCATGGTGTTGATGACTGCCGTGCACCTCCTGGAGAAACACCAAGTCGGCGCCGGTCGAGCGTACCGCCTCGCGCAGTTCCGGCAAAATGAAGCGGCGGTTGAACAGGGTGAAGCCTTTGTGCACGTTAAGGGTCAGTACCGTCAGGCGATGTACGGCGGTG
This sequence comes from Pseudomonas sp. BN505, assembly GCF_029873175.1. NCBI lineage: Bacteria > Pseudomonadati > Pseudomonadota > Gammaproteobacteria > Pseudomonadales > Pseudomonadaceae > Pseudomonas > Pseudomonas sp. BN505. The sequence goes on along the minus strand of NZ_SSOI01000050.1, from coordinate 56,177 downwards.
ACCTTGTCGATGATGCAGCGGGGGGCGGGCAGTGTCGGGTTCATAGCGGCTCCTGCGGCTCGACGCCTGGTTCGGTCGCCAGCTCGCCGTCAAGGCCTAGCTTGTCCAGCAGGCGGCGGGCATCGTAAGGGGCATGGACTTTCTGGTCGTTGTCGAAGTAGCAGTAGACGTCACGGGAGGTGCGTTTTGCCGGGGCGCGACGCACCACACGCTGAGCATCCTCAGGCTGACCGCCCGCAGCCCAGGCCTGGATGCGCAGGCGCCAGCGGCGCAGTGCCCTGGCCGTGTAGCCGCTGCTGTACAGTTCGACATCGCCATGCAGGCGCAGGTACATGAAATCGGCCGTGACCTCTTCGACATAGGGCCATTTGCCGGCGCTGTCGGCGACCACCAACGCAACCTTGTGCTTGCGTAGCAGGTTGATGAAGGTGTCGCAGAGGAAGCTGGGGTGGCGGATTTCCACGGCGTGGCGCAGGCGCGCATTACCCGGCACGGCCACGCCGCCGTTGCCTTGCAGGCGTTCTGCGGCGTGGCGCGCAATGCTGCGGGCGGCTTTGCGGTCGCGTGGCAGCTTGGCCAGAAAGTCGCCGAAGCGCTGCGCGTCGAATTTCAGGTTGGGGGGAAACTGCCACAGGAAGGGGCCGAGTTTGTCGCCCAGCAGCAAGGGGCCCGATGCGAAGAAGTTGGCAAGCGCCTCGTCGATTTCGCGGAGCCTGCGTACATGAGTGATGTAGCGCGGCGCCTTGACTGAGAAAACGAAGCCCTGCGGTGCCTCGTCACGCCACTTGCCATAGCGCTCGGGCGTTTGCAGGGCGTAGAACGAACCGTTGATTTCGATACTGTTGACTGCCCGTGAGGCAAACGCCAGCTCGTCGTCCTGGCGCAGCCCCTCGGGGTAGAAGTCCTTGCGCCATGGGCCATAGCGCCAACCGGAAATTCCAATGCGGATCTCGCTCACCATAGCCCCCTGAGCTCCTGTGCTTAACAGTAGCGACAGGCAGCAGGACGAGATTGTTCACCGGGATTGACGAGTGGATGGCTATGCAAAATTGGGAACTTTGCCGGTGTTGCAATCCTCCACCGGATGCCAGGGTTGCACCGCGGTACACCACGAAGGAGGCTCAGCGATGAAATTTGATCGTTTTGCACAATGGCTAGCCAACCACAGCGGGCGGCCGTTGACCTTCTTTATTGCCTTGATGTTGATCATAGCCTGGGGCGTAAGTGGGCCCTTGTTTCATTTCAACGACACGTGGCAGCTGGTCATCAACACGTCGACCACAATCATCACGTTCCTGATGGTGTTCCTGATCCAGAATACCCAAAACCGTGATAGCGACGAGTTGCACATCAAACTGGACGAACTGTTGCGCACTACCCAACGGGCGCACAAGGCATTGCTCGACCTTGAGGACATGGGGCCTGCTGAACTCCATGCGCTTCGAAAGCGGTACCAGCAACTGGGGGAGCACGACGAAGCGGGCCCAGGCAGGGACGATCCCCATTGAAATGTTCAGGAACAAGCCATGGCGTTGTCTAGGCAGGGGCAAGGCCGTGACGGTGACACACACACACACTCGGAGAACGGATGATGAACAAACCCGACGAGCAGCGGCAAAAAGGCCTTCCGATCATGCAACGAAGGATGAGGACCTGGGGTTCGACCCGGACTCTCCGGACTTGGACGACCCTCAATTGGACCCACAAGGCCCGGCGAAAGCACCCAGGGATGTAGAAAAGAAACCGTGAGCCTGGCTAGCGTGCCCGGCTGTGTGAGAGCCGGGGGCAGCGCAGCTGTCAGAATGTGTACTTCAGCGACAGCATCAGGTTGCGTTGCTCTCCGTAAACGCTGCTCGGCACCGTGACAGAGTTGCTGAGCGCGTTGTAATACTTCTTGTCGAACGCATTGTTGAGATTGACGCGCGCATCGATGTGTTCGGTCGGCTTGAACCCCAACATGAAGTCCACCAGTGTGTAGCCATCCTGCTCGATCATGTAGGTGGTGTTTTTGTTGTAGATTCGATTCTGGTGATAAAGGGAGGCCCCCACACGCCATTGGTTGAATTGCCCTGGCAGGGTGTAGGACGTGCTCATCTTGAACAGATGGCGGGGAATATCGGTGTCGAAGAGGCGGCCCTCGTTTTCCTTCTTGGCATCCTTGACATACTTGGCTTCGGCAAAGGTATAACCCGCAGCCAGTTGCCAATCAGGCGTCAATTGGCCCTGAACCTCCAGTTCTATGCCCTTGCTGCGCACTTTGCCTGCCGCTTCGTAGCACGGGGTAGTGGGAGCCGTAGGGCAACCGTCGGTAAATGACTTCGCGCGGTCCTCCTGGTCGATCTGAAAGAGGGCGGCCGATGCGTTCAGTGCCCCGTCGAAGTACTCACCCTTGATGCCCAGTTCATAGTTTTTCCCGGTGATCGGCGCAATGATATTGTCGGAGGCATCCCGGTAGTTCTGGGGTTTGAAGATGTCGGTGTAGCTGACATACACACTGTGATGCTCGTTGATGTCATAGATCAGGCCGGCGTACCTGGTGACATGCCGAGTGACTTTGAGCTCGCTCGGGGCGGTGCCTTTGTAGGGCGAGGAGGTGGTGTTGTCGTACCAGTCCAGGCGGCTGCCCAGGATCAGCTTCAGCGGGTCGGCCAGGCTCAGGCGTGTGGTGGCATAAACGCTGTTGAGCTTGGCATTGGTGTTCTGCCAGCCGTATTTGTCCTGGCTCGGCGGTTTTGGCGTGGCGCCAGCGTCCCAGTTGTAAAGGTCGATGTTGCTGTTGAGCAAGATGTTGTAGGGCACGTCCCCGTTGAACACCACCCGCCGGTGACTGGCGCCGACCACCAGTTCGTGGTCTCGGTCCATCAGGCGAAACGGGCCGCTGGCGTAGGCATCGAAGCTGTTCTGGGTTTCCCGATAGTGGCCCGCGCCGACGAACTGGTTATAGGCCTGGGTGGTGGTGTTAGCGACCAGATAGGTGCCCAGCATGTCCAGGTCGGCCCAGGTCTTGGTAGCCGAGATGTTGAGCTTCCAGCCGTTGTCCAGCAGGTGTTCCAGTGCCGCGTAGGCAGAGGTGCTGGTCTTGTCCCAATACTCCCAGTCACTGCTCAGCGACGTAGAGCGTGACAAATGCAGGTCACTGCCGTCGAAGCCCACTGGCAGGCCGGTCCAGCCGTTGCCATTGTTGTTGTCTTGCTGGCGCGATGCACTCAGGGTCAAGGTGGTGCTGTCGTCCAGGTCGGCCTCAAGGATGCCATAGAACAGGTTGCGTTCGTTTTCCAGGGTGTCCCGGTAGCTGTTGCCGGTCTGATACGCCGTCACCATTCTGCCGCGAACGGTTCCACTGTCGTTGAGCGCCCCGGAGACATCGACCTCGGTGCGGTATCGGTCCCAACTGCCCATGCTGCCTTCGATGCTGGCCTGGAATTCCCGCGTCGGCCGCTTGCGGATCAGGTTGATCGATGCAGCAGGGTTGCCCGCACCCTGCATCAGGCCGGTGGCACCGCGCACGACTTCGACCCGGTCATACATGGCCATGTCGGCCGACAGCAGGTCCTGGGACACCTGTGAGCTGTCCAGGCTGGTGGGCAGGCCGTCATACATGATGTTGTCGAGGGAAAACCCCCGGGCGTAGTACGAGGATCGTTCGGGGCCCGTCCGGCGCAGGGTGAGCCCAGGGGTGTTCTGCACCACCTCGTTGAGGTTGGCGAGGTTCTGGTCCTCGATGCGTTGGCGCGTGATGATCGTGACTGATTGTGGTGTCTCGCGCAGGGACAATGGCAGTTTGGTGGCCGTCTGCGCTGAACGTGTGGTGTATGAACCGGTACCTTCGGTGGTGCCAGCCAGCAGTGCGCCGGTTACGGTAGTCGCCCCCAGTTCCAGGGCACCTTCGCTGTCCGCTGCCACTTCTATTATGTAGCTGTCCGCACGCTTGAGCACGCGCAGGCCGGTGCCGGCCAGCAGTTGGGCGAGGCCGTCACTCACTGAGTAGGTGCCGCTGAGCCCCGGGCTATGCTTGCCGGCGGTCAATTGTGCGTCTGCGGACAGCAAGATGCCGGACTGGCTCGCGAAACGGTTCAGCGCCTGATCAAGGCCCCCAGCCGGGATGGCGTACTGGCGTGTCTGTTCGCTTGCGTAGGCCAGTGCTGCAGGCACGGCAAGCAGTAAAGGGGCGCCGCCGAGCAAGCTGGCAAGCAGGATGTGGTGGGTCAGCCGTGAACGGGTTGGCGTGGGCAGGTGCGACACTCTGAACGATCCTCTTGAGAAGGCTTGTTGATGGGTTTCAAGAGGTATCCCGTACAACTCGACCAAAACGACAACACTGCACAAACTCTTTTTTGCCATTCAGGCCGGAAGCAGACGGCCAGCAGCCTTCTGCGTTTCTAAGCCGGGCTGACGTTGACCCAGAAGCGCGTCAATCTGTGTATTTTTACGGGTAGCGACTGCTGAACGGCCATTAGCACGCGGTCGGTGTCTGCCAGGGGAAACACCCCCGTCAGTGGCAACTGCGCTACAGCGGGGTCGCAGCGAAGCACGCCGGGACGATGGCGAGCCAGTTCGGCGACGAAATGCCCCAGCGGCATGCGTTCGGCGATCAAGCGGCCGTCTAGCCAGGCGATGGTGTTGAGGTTGGCTGGCCCGAGGTCGCCGAGGCGATTGGCGGAAAACCAACGACTTTGTCCTGCCTGCAGGCGGCTGGCGGGCGCCTGCCGCGGACGCAACTTCAGCTCGCCTTCAAACAGCTCGACATGGCTGCCACCCTCACGCTGGTACACGGAAAAGCGTGTGCCCAACGCCTGGATTTCCCCCTCTGCAGTTTCAATAATCAGCGGGCGCTGCGCCGGGTCATGACCACTTTCAAGCAGCAGTTCTCCAGCAATCAGGCAAATGCGCCGCTCTGACGTGTTGAAGCGGATATCAACCGCAGTGCCGCTGTTCAGGCTAAGCCGGCTGCCATCGACCAGCGAGCGTCGCAAACATTCGCCAGTGCCGCTGCGCAGGTCTGCCATGGTTTCGCGCCAAGGGGAATGCGAATGCACCAGATAGCCGCTCCCGCCGGCCAACAGCAACATGCCAAGCAGCTTGAGCGTCTGCCGACGACGCGCATCGGGCAGCTCGCGCAGCACCCCTAGTGCTGTATCCGCAGGGACACCGCTCAGGGTACTTTGCAGGCGCTCCAGGCGTCGCCATGCACGATCGTGCTCCGGGTCCGCGGCGCGCCATTCAAGAAAGCGCTGCTGTTGTGCCGCTTCGAACTCACCGCTCCAGTGCAGCATGAGCCAATGACTGGCCTGCTCGAAGATTGCGGGGGAGAGCGGTGCTTCGCTGGCGTTTTTCATTCAGCGTACAGGACCTGATAGCAAGCAGTGATGGCGCGGAGCATGTACTTTTGTACCGAGCTGACGCTGACGTCCAGCCGAGCTGCGATCTGTGTGTAGGTCAGCCCTTCAAATTGCGACAGCAGAAATGCCTCGCGTACCTTTGCAGGCATGTTGTCGAGCATGGCGTCGATCTGCATCAGGGTTTCGATCACGATTGCGCGGGTTTCCAGTGACGGCGTCTCTGGCTCGGGCAGGGCTGCGAGGCTCTCCAGATAAGCTTGGTGGATACGCTGGCGACGCCACTGGTCTATGACCAGGTTGCGGGCGATCTGCACCAGGAATCGACGGCCGTCACGCTGTTCCGGCAGGCGGCGGGTTACCAGCAGGCGCAGGAAGGTGTCTTGAGCGATGTCCGCCGCCCGCTCGCGATCACCCAGGCGGTGGCGCAGCCAGCCTTGCAGCCAGCCGTGGTGATCGCGATACAGGCTGTCAATGGGTTGCAGTGGGGTGTCGATGGGCACTTCACCTTTCCGCTAATCAGATGCATATGGGAATTAATCGCGATTGCAAGGTGGTGTGCCGGTTTTGCAAACCGTTGCAGCAAAAGTCAGGTCAATGCGTGCAAACGGAGTTGGTGTGTTGAACTGGCAAACCAGGTGTTTGCCAGTTCACAGGTCAGGGAGCTAGCCCGCAAGGGCCTTGACCAATTGCTCGCTGAAGGCGGGGATATCATCCGGCTTGCGGCTTGTTATCAGGTTGCCGTCCACCACTACCTCTTCATCGACCCAGTGGCCACCTGCATTGCGGATATCATCCTGCAAGGTCTTGTAGCTGGTCATCCGTTTGCCCTTGGCCAGTCCACTCGATACCAGCAGCCAGGCGCCGTGGCAGATTACCGCCAGTGGCTTGCTGGCCGAATTGTGGCTTTTGACCAGTTTCTGGGCGCCAGGTATCAGGCGGATGGTGTCGGAATTCTGTACCCCACCCGGTAGCACGATGGCATCGTAAAGGTCGAGGTGGGCGCTGTCGAACGTCGCGTCCACCGCAAACTCATCGGCCGGCTTGTCATGGTTCCAGCCGCGGACAGTACCTTCCTTGTCACTCAGGATGTCGATCACGGCCCCGTTTTTCTGCAAGGCTTCGCGAGGTCCGGTCAACTCCACTTGTTCGAAGCCATCGGTGACCAGAAAGGCAACGCGCTTGCCACTCAGTTTTGCACTCATCGTTCAATCTCCGTTTTTGCCAGGTGTGGATGTGGGACGTCTCGGACGGGGTGAGAAGTTCCAATGCACTCCTTCAGTGGTATGGGATGCTGACCGACTGGCCGTTGCGGTTGAACATTGCGCAGCACTAGGGCTCTCACTAGCAGGGATAGAACGAGGCGGCCGTCATGAACATCGAACGCAGCATTCCTGAACTTGAAGCCTGGTACGCGCAGTACGACGACATCAGCTACCGGCGCGAATCGCCGGACGCCTACCACCATGAACTGGTTCGCACCGCCGAGGCATTACGGGACGATGGTGCGATTGACTGGGATGACTGGTTGAGGCTGAAGGCACTGGCCGATGAGGCACATATCCGGGCACTGGAAGATGCCGTGCAGGCTCACGTGAGCGACCCTGACGCATGAAAGCGCTGAAGATCGCCACCTTCAACATCAATGGCATCCGCAGCCGCCTGCCCGCACTGTTGGCCTGGCTGGAGCGGGAGCAACCGGACATTGCCTGCTTGCAGGAGTTGAAGGCGGCCGATCAGCAGTTTCCTCGCCAGGCCATCGAAGCTGCAGGTTATGGTTGCCTGTACCAAGGGCAACCCTCCTGGAACGGCGTGGCGATCCTGGCGCGTGATAGCGAGCCGCTGGAGGTGCGTCGCGGGCTGCCCGGCATGCAGGACGATCAGCAGAGCCGCTATCTGGAAGCTGCGGCGCATGGTGTACTGGTGGGCTGCCTTTACCTGCCCAATGGCAACCCGCAACCCGGCCCCAAGTTCGATTACAAACTGCGCTGGTTCGAGTGCCTGATCAAGCATGCCCAAACACTGCATGGCAGCAGCCATCCTGCGGTGTTGGCGGGCGATTTCAATGTTGTGCCCACCGATCTGGACATCTATAACCCGCGCTCATGGCTCAAGGACGCGCTGCTGCAACCTGAATCGCGGGCGTGTTTCCAACAGTTGCTGGCGCAGGGCTGGGTCGACGCTGTTCGTCACCTGTATCCCGAGCAGCGCATCTACACGTTCTGGGACTATTTTCGCAATCACTGGGCGCGCAATGCCGGGCTCCGTATTGATCACCTGCTGCTCAACCCTGATCTCAGCCCTTATCTGAGGCGGGCGGGCGTGGATGCCTGGGTGCGCAACGAAGCCAAGGCCAGTGATCATGCGCCGGTCTGGATCCAGTTGGGCGGGCGCCGCCAGCAACGCTAGCTGTCAGCGGGGATGATCCGTGGAACGGGTGAATTAGACCGGCGTCTGGACTTGGCACCCATCGGGAAAGTTACACGCACATCCCCTCATCGCGTTCTCCGAGACGTGAATTCGCTCATGAGATCTGCTCCCTCATCATTCCTATCAGCGCTTCGTTTTCCAGCGGTTTGCTGAGCAGAAAACCTTGCACTTCATGGCATTGGTCATCGCTAAGGAGGGCCAGTTGCTCTGCGGTCTCGACACCTTCGGCAGTTACCGTCATACCCATTGCGTTGCCAAGATTGATGATGGCCTGGACCACGCTGCGGTCGCTGCCGCTCTTACCCAGATGCTGAACGAAGCGCTTGTCAATCTTGATGCTGTCGAACGGGTAGGTACGCAGGTAACCCAGAGAGGAGTAACCGGTCCCAAAGTCGTCCATGTTCAGGCGCACGCCCAGCTCCTTCAGTGCATGCATGGTATGCAGAGCGCCTTCAACGTCGTTGAGCATGACGTTTTCAGTGATTTCCAGTTCCAGTCGATGGGCCGGCAGGCCGGTGGTGCGCAATGCGTCGCCGACGTCGCGAACTACATCGCTGCGGCTGAACTGGGCCGGCGACATGTTTACCGATACGATTACCGCCTGTGGCCAGCCGCGCGCCTTATTGCAGGCTTCCTGTAACACCCAGTTGCCAAGCAGCACGATCAGGTCAGACTCTTCGGCCAGCGGGATGAACCTATCCGGGTGTAGCAGGCCCAGGCGTGGGTGTCGCCAACGCACGAGGGCCTCAGCCGATGCGAGCGACACCCCGTCGACCTTGAAGCGCGGCTGGAAGTGCAGCACAAGCTCGCCACGTGGTATGCCATCGCGTAGTTCGCTTTCCAGGACACGCTTGTCCATCAATGCTGCATTCAGTTGCGCTGAAAAAAAGCGCCAGGTGTTTTTGCCCGCCTGCTTGGCGCTGTAAAGAGCCACGTCAGCGTAGCGGATCAAATCGGTTGGCGTACCGGGATATTCGGCCGACATCACGACACCAAGACTCACACCCACTTGAACACTATGCCCCTCGACCTGCATGGGTCGTCTGATTGCCTCGATCAAGCGGATGCAGAATCGGTCCATGTCCTTGCGATCCCCTGGCCGGGTCACTACGACGATGAACTCGTCGCCTCCCAAGCGGGCAACCAGGTCACTGTCGCGGGTAACCTGACCAAGGCGGCCGGCCACCTCGAGCAACACCGCATCGCCTGCCGGATGCCCAAGGCTGTCGTTGATCGGCTTGAAATTATCAAGATCCAGTATCAGCAGCGCTACCTGGAGTGGCCCAGTGCTACTCATGGTTTGTTCGAGGAACCGAAACAGCTTATTGCGATTCGGCAGCCCGGTAAGGGCATCGTGCAAAGAGAGATGCTGAATCTGGGCATGTGCGGCTACTTCGTCGGTGATGTCGCTACAAGTGCCACGAAACCCGGTACAGACGCTCTGATCCACGATTGCGCGGGAAGCGATTCTGCAAATACGCTGTTGGCCCAGATGATCCTGATACTGGCAGCGTAGGGTACCGGAAGAGCTTGTCGCAGCCAGACTATGAAGCCAGGTCTGGAAATGGCTGGTATCACACGACAGCAGCTCGGTAATCGGGCGCTGTTGCCATACTTCTACAGGATGCCCGGTAAGTTCGCTAAAACGGTCCGACAGGTAGGTTAGCCGTAGGAGCACATCCGTTTCCCAGATCCAGTCCGATGCGGCTTCGGCCACAGCCTTGAAGCGCTCTTCGCTCGATTGCAGGGCAGCCCTGGATGTCATGAGCGCATGGTGGCTACGATCGATCCTCGTGCTGGCCCGCATCGCATAGCGTGCAAACAGTGCAATGGTCAGCGCAATCAGGAGCACGGCGATAGCGAGGGGCGTAATTACTGTCTTGATCAATTGGGTGCCAGGCTGCGGTAAATCCCAGCTCAGGGCGAGACCGATGCCTTGGAGGGCGAGAACACCACGCCCTTTACGCTGCTCGGTCGAATCGCTTACAGCCACGCCGGACAACCCCGCCAACTCGCCCAGCACCAACAGCACCTTCGGTGAGAGAACGCGAATGAACACCATCACTGCTGTGGGTTTCGGCAGGTGGTGGGGTTGGGCCTGTGGACGTATCAGTGCAGCGCTGTACAACGCCGGCAGGCCACGAAATACGATATATCCTGAAGTCGCCTGGTCATGCTGGGCGGCTTGGCGAGCAAGGTGCAAGATCTTGTCAGCACTGGAGGTGAGCTGCTCAAGCCCCTGCTGGCTGAGCTGACCTTCCAGCATGGCGTAGCGGGTACCCTCATCATCGAGCACGTATACTCCCTCATACCCATCGGCGGTGAAGAGCGTGGCGCCTACGTTGTCCTCGATGTATGCCCAATGCGTGTCGACCTGCCTCCCCAGGTGATCATAGGCGGCCTGCCAATCAGTGTGGGTCAGCAGGAACGTCCTGTCGCTCTTCTGCAGTTGTTTGATAGCCGAATCAGCATGAAAACGGCTTTGCTCCATTTGTTGGACGTCGAGCGCCCCGGCGAGGCGGTAGAGGGAGAACAGCCCCAGCAACAGGGCTAACAACAAGATCAAGGAGAACACCATGATGAGTTGCCCCACCACGTGACTACGGGTCGACATATCATTGTCAGCAAGCACGTCCATTGATTCACCGTCGCGGTCGAAGTCTCCCAGGGTTGACCGGTGAGCTGGCATGGAGGTCGATGGAACTGACGACCGGTGGTGGGCGAAAGGCGCCGTAGATAGACGAATACGGGCAGCATCGCTGGGCCACCTGCTTGTCAGAGCGTTATCACCCGGCAATTTCCAGTTGCGTGTTCTTCCGCCACCCCCGCAAATTCATCGCGCAGAGGCAGAACTGCAGGATTATCAGTGCCCAGGCATGTGCTTGCCAGCCCCACACGGCCCACAGCACGTTGCTTGCGATGAAACAGCAGAATCCTGTCTTCCTTCTGCCCGGACGGCCCGAACCGATGCACCAGGCTGCCACCACGGTCATCACCATGGCAGGCCATTCAAGTAACCCAATCCAATATTCCATGAAACCTTCCAACTGATGATGGGGAATCTGAAGCTGATCACCTGCCAGCGTTCAGGGCGCTGGCAGGTGCTCACTTGCTTAAGTCGCTCGCTGCTCGCCCTCGAGGATCTTTTTCTGCATTTCCATGGTTTGCCCAAGCTCCTCGAGGGTGTCCTTGCTGAGCAGTTTCTTCGCGGTGGGGAAGAGATCGCCTTCTTCTTCCTCGATGTGATGCTCCAACAACTCTTTCATGACCTTGACCCGCCCGGCGAATTCGACGGTGCCGGTTTCGGTATGCATAAGGTCGGGCAGGACGAGGGCGTCGACAGTCCGGTGTTCTTCCTTGGCCTCGTAGTACATCTTCGCTTCTTCCTTGCCACCCGCTTCCTTGATGGCCGGATAGAGAATTTCTTCTTCGAGCGCGGTGTGAATCTGTAGCTCCTGCTCAATTTTGTGGAGTAACTCAGCCCGTTTCTTTACCGCTCGCTCCGTAGTGGTCGACAGCTCTTCGAGCAGCTTTTTCACCAGCTTGTGGTCTTGGATCAGTAAGTCGATAGCGTTCATTGGCGTTACCTCATCACGGAATCAGCTAGCACTTGCTCGTGGTTGAGTACGCACGGAGTGACACGGTTCAATGCTTACGATGGCTGGCATCATCGCGTGTGTGTGCGAGGCGGTAGTCGTTGCTTTACTGTTGCCCCCAGGCCTCATTCGGCAGGAATGATCGAAATCTTTCCATTGCGTTCGACGATGGCGAACTTGACCTGCTCAATGTGCTCAATGCCCTGGCTGTCCCGCGCTGACTCAAGGATATCGTCCTCCGTGAGGCGTGCCCGACGCATGCGGCGATGCAGAAAGCGCCCATTCTCGACAACCAGGGTAGCGTGCCCATCCAGAAACCTGGCCAAAGACTTGGAGTTGAGCTTCGCGAGCGAAAGGCCGACGTCCAGAACGATCAGCGTGGTAATTACCAGCATGGCATTGGTGAATGAAAAATCGTCGCCCAGAAGCGCTTGCTGGGTGGCTTCTCCGATGATCAGCAACAACACGAAGTCGAAGGTCGTCAAATCAGCCAGCGAGCGCCGCCCGGCTACGCGAAACAGCAGCATGAGGGCAACGTACATCCCGGCTGCGCGGAGGATCGAATCCATGACGCACTCCTAGGGGTAAAGGAATGTGGAGAAGTGAACGGCGCTTTCAGGGCCAGCCCTGACGTTGCCCTCCAGAGTGCCTACGTGCTCACTTCGAAGGGTCAGGTACAAGGTGGCCACGCCATCTTGCCTGGTACCCAACTGGAACAGCATGGCCTGGCCGTGCGACAGCGACCGTTGTGGCTCCGGTTGTAACGTCTCGATACTGGCGTCACGGAGCAATGATCCCTCGAGTTGCACCTCCACCGGCTGACCAGGGATGCCCTGAACCGTGATGAAAAGACTGTCTGTCGTGCCGCTTCGGCTGAGGCGCTGGTACTCGACCCGTACCCGGCCATCCTGGCTTACCACCTGGGCATCGCTCAACGGGCCATTACCGAACAGGCCTGCCAAGGCAAGCAATACGATGGCCACGAGCACGTACCACCCCACGCGCTCAAAGCGCCAGACGCGCTGCTGCATCGGCATGTCTTCTTGAACAGGTTGATGCCTGGATATCAGTTCATCTTCCGACATGACCACCCCCTCAGGCGCGCTCACCGCGTAACCAGCGCTGGTGATAGTGGGAGAGCCGGGCCAATCCGAACAGGGCGCCTTGGCGCATGACTTCAGACCGCTCGCCGAAGAAACGCTGAGTGCGCGTGAAAACGGCTATTGGCTCGCCGGCGAAAGCCCAGGCAAAGCACATCGTCCCCGGTGGTATCCCGGATTCGGGCGCCGGCCCGGCTACCCCGGTGGTGGCGATCACCACATTCGCATCGCTGTCTCTCAAGGCGCCCAAGGCCATTTCCCAGGCTACTGCTTCGCTGGTCAGGCCGTATCGTTCGATGGTTTCGGGGCTGACCCTCAGCAGGCGTTTCTTGGCGCCAGGTGAGTAGACGACGTAGCCGCTTTCCAGCACCTCTCCTGTACCAGGTACGGCCGCCAACAAAGCCACAAGGCAGCCCGCAGTGCACGATTCCGCTGTGGTCAAAATCAATTTGTTGTTTTTGAGATAGCCGAGGGCGGCCAGTACAGGGTCGTTTTCCATTTCAGAGTCTATTCGCTTGTTTTGCAGTGGACGCGGTCCTGAGGTAATTGGTTCATCGCCCCTGTTGCCCGCCCATCTCCTGAAGTGACACTGACCTGAACTTTGTCCCGTAGATTGGCTTCCTTTGTTTAAATGCGAAGGGAGGAAAAAGCATGAAAAAAGAGACCCAGACGCAAAAGCCAGCGGCGCAGACGAGGCCGCATGGGGAGGAGGAGCGAGACAACGATGCTCATCGTCCGGATGGATCCACCGGTACAGCCCATGACTCGACAGCGCAGAAAACGGCTCGTGATCACGATCAGCACAAACGCTGAAACCGCCACCCAAAAAGGAGGCTCGCCATCAAGGCGAGCCTCTTTTCGCTAAAGGATCGGTTTGCCGCCAGTCACTGCGTAACGTGAGCCACTGATGTAACTGGCTTCGTCGGAGCCCAGCAGCACATAGATTGGCGCGACCTCGACCGGTTGCCCCGGGCGCCCCATCGGGTAGCTGGAACCAAAGTTCTTGACGGCCTCGTCCGGCATGGTTGCCGGAATCAAAGGCGTCCAGATCGGGCCTGGCGCGACGCTGTTGACCCTGATGCCTTTCTTGCCTAGCAACTGAGCCAGGCCAGCAGTGAAGTTGGCAATGGCCCCTTTGGTCGTGGCATAGGCCAGCAGGCTGGGGGATGGATCGTCGGAATTGACCGAGCTGGTATTGATGATCGAACTGCCCTTGGGCATGGAAGGCAGTGCTGCCTGGCAAATCCTGAAGATCGCGGTGATGTTGGTATCGAACGTCTTCACCCATTCGTCATCGTCGATTTCTTCCAGGGTCTCGTGGGACATCTGGAACGCCGCGTTGTTGACCAGGATGTCGATACGCCCGAACTGGCTAACGGTTTTTTCGACGATGTCGTAGCAGTGCTGTTTCTGCGCCAGGTCTCCGGGCAACAACAGGCATTGACGGCCTGCAGACTCAACCCAGCGCGCGGTTTCTTGCGCATCTTCATGCTCATTCAGATAAGCGATGGCGACGTCGGCCCCTTCGCGGGCATAGGCAATCGCGACTGCCCGCCCGATACCGCTGTCTGCTCCGGTGATAAGTGCAATCTTGCCTTCGAGTCGATTGTGGCCGGTATACGACTGCTCACCACAATCCGGATAGGGCTCCATCTTGCGCTGTGAGCCTGGTACATTTTGAGGTTGCGAAGGGAAGGGCGGGGTAGGGAAGTCGCGCATGGTAGAAGCTCCTGCAGTTGAGAACGTTCATACCGATTCGAAAGGCCTGGCCACCTCGTGTTGATTTCAATCTGCAGTTGGTACGACGAGCGGTGCGGGATATCAATCCAGCTGAATTCCATGCCCCATCGCCTGTTCTACCGGACTCAGCTCCAGGCTCATGTCGTCGCTCGGGGCCCAACTCCCGGAGTAGCGAGTGCCTCGAATCATTACCCCAGCGACCCCCGAACACGAGATCAGCGAGCACAATGCCAGGATGTTTGGCTCTCCCAAGGAGCGTCTGGATTTTTACCGGCGTGAAATCCAGTACGAAACCAGCATCCTGGCCAACCGCACCGATGCCTACCTGGCGGCGCAGTCATTTCTGGTCATCGCCTTCGTCTCCTCAATGGGAAATCTGAATCAAGGATGGGGCGAGATGTTCACCCTGATCGTACCGGCGTTCCTCGCCTTGCTCGGGGTACTGAGCTCACTCAACGCTTGGCCTGGCATCCGGGCGGCATACAACATCATCGATCACTGGCAGCTCAAGCAAAGTCACCTGCTGCGCAGCGAGCCGTTGATGGGGTTGGCCTACGACGAGTCGCCGTTGTTTTGTGAGGCTGAGACATCGCGTGCAGGTCATCGCAAATCACTGCTGTTTTCGCTGCGCACACCGTGGATCTTTCTAGTGTTCTGGGTGCTCCTGGGTAGCTACTCGGTGTACATCCAACTCGCCTGACTGCTCGGGCATGGGTTGGCTGCAGATCATCCTGCCAATCCGATGGAATTATCTCTTCCAGGAATCGCTCAATAGCGTATCAACCAAGGAGCGGATCTTGTGCCATCACTTCAATTGTACGTAATCGAGTATGACCTGCACGGTAAGCATCGGACGTTCATCATCCGCCTGGAAAAAATGGACAACGCCGTGGCTTGGCACTGGGCCAGCTGCGATGCCGGCGTTGGCATCATCCCGAGATTGAGTCAGCAGAAAATCAAGCTGGTCAGTCGACCGATGGCCGAGCGCTACGGCATCGCCAATGTGAAGTGGCGGCTCGCCGGCGATGGCCCGGAATTCGTAGCGCAACCTATCGACGTCAAAAAGTTCTCGGGCGTTGCTGCGGGTACTTGAAGCCCCGCGCCCCGATCCATCTGCTTTGAGGTATTGCCATGCAGCCGAAAACCGAAGGCTCCGAAGAAAAAGGGCCCAGCGATGTGCCCTTCATCAATGATCCCCAAAAGCCCACGTCGCCACCTTTGAATGACGCGGATGCCACGGAGGCAGCAGAGGCAGAGGAAGACATCCAGAATGATGGCGAATCCATTTAGCGATCTGCTGACTCGCGTCGTAGTAAAGGTTGAAGACTATAACCGCCTGTGACCTCGGCATTGAGGTCACGGATGCCCTTGGCGTGTTCAGATGGTTGCTGGCCAGCTTTCTCATGGGCAAGCGCATCCGATCCACCGTAGCAGTGGAGGCGTACCGGGTTCTTGTTGATCAGGAGGGTCTGGATACGCCGCTTAAGCTTGCCCAGACTTCTCATTCGGCACTGGTCAGACTCCTCGGTCAGGCTGGCTATGGGCGCTATGATGAATCCACTGCCCGACGACTGCATGATCGTGGCAACAAGGTAGAAGTGGAACTGGCTGCTCAACTTGAGGTAATGCAGCAAGGATCAAATGCTGAGGGATTCAAGCGCTGGCTACTGAGTTTCGAGGGCGTAGGGCCAAAGACCGTGGAGATTTTCATGCGTGAAGGCTTGGCCCAATTGAAGAAGTTGGAAGGCCATTGAGCATGGGTGGCCTTTAGCCCTCATCGACGCATGTGCGGATGAGTGAAATACTCGAAAATCCAACCATGGGATGGAGAAGGTGATGAAGCTCGGCATCGAGGGTTTGTCGTTGTCAGGTAAGACGGTAATTGTAGTAGAGGACGATCCAACGCTACAGACCCTCCTGGTGGACATCCTGGTCGAGTTGGGCGCCATCTGCGATGGGTTCGATAACTCAGAAGATGCCTTGATTCATTTGATGGGACTCAAGAGCGGCTGCTCGTTGATCGTTGTCGACCATGGTGTTCCGGGAAGCATCAAAGGTATGGAGTTCATCTCCATGGCCCACGAAAGGTGGTCTGGACTACCCGCCATTCTGACCTCTGGCCACCAGCTTGATGCTTCTCAGGTCACACCTCCCGTTACCTACCTCTTCAAACCGTGGTCGATAGACGAGCTCGCTCAAGCTATTGTCCAGGCGCTTCCCCCTGCAAATGTACCTTCAACTCTCCCGCCGCTCGACCAGCAAGGTCTCTAGCGCAGTTTGACCGCAGCGGAGCGCTGAAAATCTTTTTTACGTTTACCTCAGGTATTGGCTGAACCCACCAAGCGCAGCGGAACGACGTGGCGTGCCGAAAAGTCAAAAAATACTCGGAAACTTTCCCTGGGCGTCTGCGGAAATGACCTTCATCGTCTGGTTCGCCATGCTGGGCGCAGTCTTGCTGCTGCTCGCACTCTCATCCTCCTACCTGCGCTGGATCCCTGTGACCTCGTCTGTAGTGTGTCTTGCCCTGGGTATCGGGCTGGGTACATCGGGGCTGGGTATTCTTCAACTGGACTTGAGCCAGTCGAGCGGGTGGATGGAGCACCTCACAGAGGTTGCGGTGTTGTTTTCGCTGTTCTTTAGTGGCTTGAAATTGCGCCTGCCCTTGCACAACCGCCGTTGGTGCAGCGCCTTTTTTCTGGCGGGGCCGGTGATGTTGATCTGCATCGCAGGGGTAACGCTGGTGCTGCATTACGGCTTGAACCTGGGGTGGGGCATTTCGCTACTGATCGGGGCGATCCTCGCACCCACTGACCCCGTGCTCGCAACCTTGGTGCAGGTGGTTGATGCCCAGGACGATGATATTGTGCGTTTCAGCTTGTCGGGTGAGGCAGGGCTCAACGACGGCGTGGCGTTTCCCTTCGTCATTCTCGGGCTGCTCCTGCAACAGGACAATGACCAGGCCTGGTTCAGTGACTGGCTGCTGAAGGACATGCTGTGGGCAGTAACCGCAGGCCTGTTGCTTGGCTACTGGACGGGCGCGGCCTGGGCAAGCTCACACTGTTCTTGCGTCTGCGCAACGACGACAGCACCGTCTCGCCCAATGACTATCTGGCCCTTGCGCTGATTGCGTTGGCATACGTGAGCGCCGAGTCGATACAGTCCTATGGGTTTCTCGCGGTATTCGCTGCGGGCCTCGGTTTAAGGCAGGCGGAGGTTCAGACCGCCAATAGCCCAGAAGAACCGGCTGCTGAACATCTGGTACAGCCTGTGGTAGGTCACCAGGACGTGGCGCCGGAGCTAGCCGTCAAAGGCGATGTGAAAGGGCTCGACGACTCGCAGGTTGCAGCGGGGATCATGTTGGGTGACATGTTGGCTTTCGGTAGCCTGATCGAACGGGCAATGGAAGTGTTTCTGGTGACCCTGCTAGGGGTAGTGCTCATTGAGCATTGGGACTGGCAGGCAGTGCTGGTTGCCGGTGCTTTGTTTTTTGTCATTCGCCCCATCAGCATCCTGCTGTTCCCCGCTCGAGGAATGCTGGATATTCGCCATCGCGGGCTTTTAGGGTGGTTTGGTATCCGAGGTATTGGCAGCTTCTACTACCTGTTCTATGCCCTCAATCATGGGCTGCTTCCCACTTTGGCCGCGCAGAGCACCAACCTGGTGCTGTCAGCGGTGGCGTTGAGCATTCTGCTGCATGGGTTGAGTGTCCAGCCGCTTCTTGCCAGATACGAAGCGTGGAAGGAGAGGGTTTCCTGATGGCCGTTCAGTAGAAAAGCGCCAGGGCAGCTCTTGCCCTGGCGCTTGATCACCGCCAGTTAGCGGTTTTCGCTACCGCGCCCGCCGCCGTGGCTGTTTTGGCCACCTTTACGGCCAGCCTCTGAAGCACGCTCACGGTCGTTGGCAAAATTGCCACCTGAACTCTGCCCGCCTTTGCGACCTGCCTCCGACGCTTTTTCGCGATCATTGGCAAAATTGCCAGGATTGTTCTGAGCAGTACCACCTTGATGGCCACGATTGGTTGGGTTGTTAGCCATGATCTTTCACCTCATGTCGTCACACAGGAAAGTCTGTGTTCAACTCGGACGTCGCGGAGCGGGGTGTTTACTCCTTGGGTTTTGGCCAAGGCCGACGGGTTGCGCGAAAGAACCGGCGCAGGCGCCTGTGGCGCCCTTAAGCTTTGCTCGCGAACGTTTGGGAAGGATCAAGCTTGCATCCAGTCGTGCAGAGCACAATCAACGCCGTTGACACCGCTCTACTGAGCCTCTGCAATCTTCGTGACTCAACCCTCCATCAGAGTGTGAGGCCTCCAGATGCGAACATTCGAGAAAAACCTCTCCGCCGCCCAATTGCTGAAGCTCAACTGTTTGGCAGCCTGGTACTGTGTGCTGGAAAGCAGGGCCTTGAGAATGGACTCGCCTGACGACTATCACGAGGAACTACTTCGCCAGGCCGATGAGATGGATCGTCGAGGGATTATCTGCTGGCAGGAATGGCGCGATCTTCGCCTGGAGGCTGACGCTGCTTACCTGAGAGCGGTAGCAGGGGAGGACTATCGTCCGGTTAATCCCACGAACTCGTCAGCAGAGTAGGGGGCGAACGTGATCTCGCAACGAAACCACGCTCATTCCTCTGAAAGCAGACCTTCCCTATCTATCCCCGCGTCGTGAGTGTGTGAGTGTAAAACCCACAAAAATTCCCAGCGCCGCTGCGACGATCAGCAGCGGCGTTATGTCTTTTGGCTTCCTCCTGCCTCCGTCGATACCCTTCCTGCCACTTGGAGGCTCAAAGAGGTTGCCTGATGATGCTTCGGCTTTTGGAGCGCAATTTATCCAAGCGCCACTGTCAGGCGCTTCTTGTTCCGTACCCGATGCACCGGGGGCAATCGGAACAATGGTGTCGCTGGCCTCGATCCGTGAGAGCTCAAGGGTGGTGCCATCGACCAGGGTCATCGTCAGGCCTTCTATCGTGCCTGCCACCCGGTTTGGAAAAACGGGTTCACCTGCGGCATCCAGGCTGTCGTAGATGAAGCGCGTACCTTCAAGCCAGCCCACGGCGGTGAGAAGTTCAGGGCCGAGATAATACTTTCCGTCTTGGAAGAAGCCTGGAAACTGATGAGCGCGCTCCACGTTCTCCACGCGATAGCGTTCGCCTGATTTCATGCCTGTCGCTTGATCGATCATGTTGAAACCCCTGAAAGTGGAGCTCGGAAATATCAACCTTTGCTGTGCTCGTCAGAAGTGGGCCCCGTACCTCGCTTGATACCCCGCGGGCCAGCAACACCCCAGATACCCAGGCCAACCAGCGGTAGCGCGACGATCAGCAGGGCCCAGGCCGCTTTGACTGCATCTGACTTGTCGCTTCTGAAAACGCTGACGATGGCCCACAGATCGATGAGTAAAAGGATTGCCGCCACGGCAATCCAGAAGTAGCTGGCGAGCCCGTTCATGACTTTGCTTCCTCTATACGTAGTCAGGTCCCAAGGTGCCGGGTGCTGCGCCTGGCACGAGGATGACCTTGCGGCAGTTGTCCTGCTTCTGATCGAACATCTTGTAGCCCATGGCCGCTTCTTCGAGGGCCAGGCGGTGAGTGACGATCAATTCCGGTTGTAGACGGCCTGCTTCAATGTGTTCCAGTAGTTCAGGCAGGTATTTCTGGACATGGGTCTGGCCCATCTTGAAGGTAAGACCCTTGTCGAACGCGTCGCCGAACATGAAGCCGTGAATGAAGCCCGCGTACACACCGGGGACACTCACGACGCCGCCACGCCGCACGGCCGCAATGCTCTGGCGCAACGCCTTGCCACTGCTGCCTTCAATTTTCAGCGCCGTCATCACCGTTTCGGCAGTGCTGCCCTTGGCCTCGAAGCCGACAGCGTCGATCACCGCATCCACACCGCGCATGCCTGGTGTCTGACGGATGATGCTGTCTGCGGGATCATCGTCCCGCTCGAAGTTGATGGGTACAACATCGTAAGCTTGCTGGGCATACGCCAGGCGGTAATCGCTGTCATCGACCATGAAAATGGTCTGCGCACCGAGCATTCGCGCACAGGCGGCACTCAGCAAGCCTACTGGTCCGGCGCCGTAGACCGCCAACGTTGAACCTGGGCCGATCTCGGCGTTGATGACTGCCTGCCAAGCGGTCGGCAGAATGTCCGAGAGAAACAGTACCTTGTCATCGGCCAACTCGGTGGGCACTTTGAACGGGCCGACGTTACCCTTGGGAACCCTTACGTAGTCAGCCTGGCCACCAGGAATACCACCATAGAGATGGCTGTACCCGAACAGCGCGGCGCCCGGGGGAATCCCTTTCTTGTTGATGATCGAGCCCCGCCCCGTGTTGGTGGTTTCGCAGGCAGCGAAAAGGTCGCGCTGGCAAAAGAAGCAGCTACCACAAGCGATCACAAAAGGGATCACTACGCGGTCACCGACCTGGAGATTGGTGACTGCACTCCCGGTGTCTTCCACGATACCCATGAACTCATGGCCAAAGATATCGCCCGCTTCGGTTTCTGGAATTTTGCCTCGATAGAGGTGCAAATCGGAGCCGCAAATGGCGGTGGCAGTCACCTTGAGGATGATGTCGTCTTCTCGCTCGATGATGGGATCAGGGACGTTATCGACCCTGACGTCGTTTGCTCCGTGGTAAGTCAGTGCTCTCATGCTCCTCGCTCCTGCGTCACAAAAAACGTGGGGGTATGCAGGGGAAGCTTCCATGCCATGCAAAGTTCAAAACAACAGCTTCAGTGGTGACGCTTGAGGAGGGGAAGGCTGTTTTCGAAACAGGAATGAACGAGGTGTGGCGACGAGCAAGGAATTGCGGGCGTCGAAACGCTTAGGACCTGCAGTTCTAAGCGTTGTATAGTACGGATCGGAGCACGAAGGGAGTCTCGGCAGTGCGAAGGTAAACGCTATACTTCGAGAAGACGTTATTTATGATCAGGATGATGGCATTCATGATCAGCGCATTTTCGTTACGGATTACGCGCCAAAATTGACCATTTTGCTGGCGGGTGAAGCCTCCAGGAGCATCACTCCTCGACCCAGCCACTCACCCTATCAGCTCAGACAAGATCTTGATATCATAATGAAACCGACAACTAAAGTTCCCACCTCTCTGCCGGAGCGAGAGGGCATCCTCCCTAGCCATCTGCGTTTCCCGGTGGTGGGTATAGGTGCGTCGGCGGGCGGTCTCGCCGCGTTGAAAACATTTTTCGAGCAAATGCCCAGTGATAGCGGTATGGCCTTTGTCATCATCCTGCATCTATCACCTGATCATGAAAGCGTAGCTGACAAGATCCTCCAGGCTTGCACAGACATGCCCGTCATGCAGGTAACCGATACCGCTCCCATCGAGCAAAATCGGGTTTATGTCATCTCTCCTGCTAGTCAATTGGCCATGAATGATGGCTATCTGAAGGTCACACCTGCTAATCGTCCGGCGGGAAGCCACGTCGCCATCGATCTTTTCTTCCGTGATCTGGCAGATGTTCACAAGGAATTCGCATTTTGTCTTGTGCTCACCGGCACGGGTAGCGACGGGGCCGTGGGTCTTTCTCGTATTAAAGAGCAGGGTGGGATCACCATCGTGCAAAGTCCCGACGACGCAGAATTCGATGGGATGCCTTTGGCAGCGATAGCAACGGGTATGGTCGACGCCGTCTTACCTGTAGCAGAAATCCCTCACAAACTTCTCGAGATATGGCGCAATACCAGAGCCATCAAAATCCCGGCACCTCATGATATGAAAGTCGCCTCGTCCTCTCCAGAGCTAGAGCGTGAGGTTGCCGCGGGTTCTACTGGATATCCTGCTGCTCTTGCGAACCCGCACCGGGCATGATTTCAAGCACTACAAGCGGGCGACGGTGCTGCGCCGTATCGAGCGGCGCATGCAGGTAACGGCTCAACCCGATCTTCCTGCGTACTACCAGTACCTGGAGAACTCGCCCGATGAAGCCAAGCAGTTGCTGGGGGACATGCTGATTGGAGTGACCAACTTCTTCCGCGACCGAGAAGCCTTCGAGGCGCTTGAGCGCCACGTGCTGGGCCCTCTGATGTCAACAGGCGATGACGAAGCTCGCCCCGATGAGGTGCGCATCTGGTCTGCTGGATGCTCGACAGGCGAGGAGGCGTATAGCCTGACGATCCTGTGTACCGAGCACCAGAAGCTTGAGGCCAACCCGGTCAAAATCCAGGTTTTTGCCACGGACATTGATGAGCGTGCCATTGCGGTAGGCCGGGCTGGCGCTTACCCGGAAGCGATCATCACCGACGTGCCACCCACGCGTCTGCGGCAGTATTTCCTCAAGGAAGGTGAGCACTACCGCGTCCGCAAGGAAGTCCGCGAAAAGGTCTTGTTTGCCAAACACAGCCTATTGTCCGACCCGCCATTCTCTCAGATCGACCTCATTGTCTGCCGCAACCTGCTGATCTACCTGGATCGGGACATCCAGCGAGAAATGTTGCAGATGGTCCACTTTGCCCTCAAGCCGGGCGGTTATCTTTTCATGGGCTCGTCCGAGTCTGCTGATGCCTGCCCGGACCTGTTCACGCCGGTCGACAAGCGTAACCGGATTTTCCGTGCACGAGCGGGCGCCAACATCAATCGCCGGGCGCCTTCTATGCCCCGGGGTGGCTTTGCGCTGTCCAGTCTTGCCGCGCCGCCACCCATGCTGCCGCCTACGCGTAAATTTTCCTATGCCGATATCCATCAGCGGGCGATGGCTGAGCAGATGCCGCCGAGCATGATTGTCGATCCCAATGGCGACATCCTGCACATGAACGAGGGTGCTGGCAGATTCCTGCGTTACGTTACTGGGGAAGTGGGACGAAACGTACTGGTGCTGATCATGCCGCAGTTGCGCCTGGAGCTTCGCACCACGCTGTACCAGGCCCAGCAAAGTGGTAAAGCCACGCTGTCCCGCAAGATCCGGGTGAACGATCCTGAAGGCGACTACCTGGTCGATATCACGGCGCGTCCCTTCAAAGACGAAGCCACCGATCAGGATGTGCGTACAATCGTGTTCAACGTCACGTCCATCGAACCCGGCGCCGATCTGCTCGACCTGGATTTGCAAACCGAGAACAAGGTGCTGGCCAGTCTGGAAAACGAGCTGCAGCGAACCAAGACCCACCTGCAGGAAACCATCGAGCAATCGGAGGTTTCGAGCGAGGAGCTGAAGGCGTCCAACGAAGAAATGCAGGCCATCAACGAGGAGTTGCGCTCCGCGACGGAAGAGCTGGAAACCAGCAAGGAAGAACTTCAGTCGATCAACGAAGAGCTGCTCACGGTCAATTACGAGCTCAAGACCAAGGTCGAAGAAACCGACAAGATCAACGACTACCTGGCGAACCTCATTGCCTCCACGGATATCGCCACGGTGTTCGTTGACCGCAACATGCATATCCGCTGGTTCACACCGCGCGCCAAGGACATTTTCAGCATGCTGCCGGTGGATACCGGGCGCTCGCTGCTGGATATCACCCATCGCTTCAATTATCCAGAATTGGCCGAAGACGCGTCGTCCGTGTATGAATCGCTGACCATGCTGGAGCGGGAAGTCAGCAGCGCCGAAGGCCGCTGGTACATTGCCCGGCTCCTGCCGTACCGCTCCAGCGAAGACCATATCGATGGTACGGTGCTGACCTTCATCGATATCACCAAGCGGCGTGAGGCCGAAGAAGATCTGCGCCTGGGCCAGGAACGCATGCGCCTGGTCGCCGAAAGCACCCACGATTTCGCCATCATCATCCTGGATGAACACGGCAAGATCACGGACTGGAACACCGGCGCTCAGCTGATCTTTGGCTACACCGCTGAAGAGGTTATCGGTTCCTCCTACGAGCTGATTTTCTCCGCTGAAGATCGTAGCGCGGGTGTTGCCCAGAACGAGATGCGCAATGCCCGTGAGCATGGGCGCGGAGAGGATGAGCGCTGGCACGTGCGCAAGGACGGTAGCCGGTTCTTCTGCAGCGGAGAAATCGCCTTGCTCCGAGCTGAAAGTGCTCTGGGGTACGTGAAAATTGCTCGTGACCTGACGGGGCATAAACGGCTGCACGATGAGCAGAGCAGAAAGCTTGCCGAGACACAGAGCACGATCCACATGAAGGATGAGTTCTTTGCCGTCATGTCCCATGAGCTCAAGCACCCGCTTAACCTGATTCAACTGAACGCAGAAATTCTTCGAAGGCTCCCTTCCGTTCGCAACACCGAGAACGCCAGCAAGGCGGTCGGCGCCATCGGCGAGGCTGTTACCAGCCAGGCCCGTATTATTGATGACCTGCTCGATGTGGCGCGCATTCGTACGGGCAAGCTGAAGTTGAAGACCCGCCTGCTCGACATCGGTGCCATGCTGAATGAAATCCACTCAATCGTTATCGACGAGTATCCCAACGCAGAGATCACCCTAGAGAAACCGAGCGCGGAAGTGCCGGCGATGATTATCGACGGCGACCCGACCCGCCTGGAACAGGTGATCTGGAACCTTCTGCAAAATGCGCTGAAGTTCAGCGGTGAAGCGGCCAAGGTACGTATTGTGCTCAGCAAGGCGGACAAGCACGCCCACATCGATATCATCGACAACGGTGTCGGATTGCCTACTGCCGAACTTGAAAACGTATTCGACCTGTTCAAGCAGGCCAAACCCAAGCATGCCACCCACCAGCGAGACGGCCTGGGTATCGGCCTGTCGCTGGTTCGCCAGCTGGTCCAGGCGCATGGGGGCTCCGTCGTTGCCCGATCTGCGGGGATCGGTCATGGCTGTACGTTCAGTGTCTCGCTGCCACTCTCTCAGGAGCTGATTAAAGAGCCGAAGGATGGGGATGAAGCCGGCGAGTCCCAAGGGCGACTGAAGGGTCTCAAAGTTTTGCTGGTCGATGACTCGCCAGCAGTCCTGGATGTGATGCGCATGCTGCTTGAAATGGAGAGTGCCCAGGTCAAGAGCTACAGCGATCCTGCCCAGGCGCTTGAGCATTCACTCCAGGAGCGCTTCGATGTCATTCTTACCGACATCGGAATGCCGGAGATGGATGGGCATGAACTGATAAGTGCCCTTAGGGCCGGCAAGGTTCATAAGTACACGCCTGCGATTGCATTGAGCGGTTATGGCGTGGCGAAGGACATGCAGTTCGACCGACACCTCACCAAGCCCGTGCAGTATGGCGACCTGGTCGGAACTATCGAGTCGTTGTGTAAAAGCGCATTGTCCTGACGTGTGGCCGGCAGGAGGGTGGCGACTGATCATCAGCCTGAAGTGAGTCAGTTTCGGTAGCTCTTCCGCTCACTGAATGTCAACAGCGGTCGTTATTCTCAGATAAACCGACCGCTGTTCTCAGAGCCGAAATCCGCTTGATTTCACTTCTATCTTTCCAGTAACCAAGCCCACCCGGCGGCGGTTGGGTCACCGGGTCTTTCGGCGTCGTCCAACGCTTTCAAGGCATTGAACTGGACTGCGCACTTATGCGCAGTTTCTCAAGATCCGTGCAACAGCTGTCTGATAGCCCCCTTTCATAGGCTCTCAGCGATGTCATAGCCTGGCTGCAAGCGTTCAGCTGTGCCGTTATTCGAATCGAGTCCGCCTTGGTCATTTACAAATGTCCTTAGAGGCTTAAACGGTCAGGATCCGGCCCAGTTCACATGCCGGACAAATTTCACGCTCTCTAGACCATACACCGACCGGCGGTTACCGCGCTACCGGGATTTGCTGCAGTGCCGCGCTCTGCTGATCCGAGGCAAATTGACGGCTGAAACGCCCATGAAATTGAACGAGTCGCAGCAGGAAACGTCTTCAGGGAAGAAGCCCATTACTCTGTATCGCGAGAGGCTGGGTGTTGATGGGTGATGATACGAGTGCATGTATGCGGGACAAACGAAAAGGCAGAATCAAATCCAGGGCAACGATAATCTGCCTGCGAAGCGGCAGGGTACTGCTTGTCCGGAAGAAAGGCGGCAAATGGAATTTCCCAGGTGGTTCGATTGAGCCTGGTGAGAGCCCTCATACAGCTGCAGCAAGAGAGCTACGTGAAGAGACATCGATTGAAGGGTATGGCCTGCTGTCTCTGTGTTCAATCAAAGTGGATTCAGTTGTGCATCACATCTTCACCACCCGATTCCACGAAAATGAGAAGCCTGTTGCCGACCATGAAATCGTCGCGTGTAAATGGGTGCTTCGCGAAAAGCTTACACCTCAATTGCTGACGTCCGCAGCAGCCGGCCTCTTGGCAACGCGGCTGCCTGCTCTGACCGCCTGATGAAAGTTGCAAAGTTGTACAAGAAAATTTGTTTGTATCAAAAATTAGACCGGTTGTCTGATGCCTGTATTCGCAGAGCCTAAGTCATTGAACTGCCTCTTGGCTTTGCTATGGTGAGGTTTCCGCATCAGACTAAAGTCGTAGGAGGGCGGCATGCGTATTCGAGGTGACGTGTTTTGGAATTGGGCGGATCCAGTGCTTCATCATCGTATCCATGACGAGGAGCTCGATGACGGCACCACGATTGATGTCCAGGTCAGGCTCTCACGCACCGGCCAGACGCAAATGTTCATCGGAGTGTATGCTGGCTGTGGAATGGCTTTGCATGAAGAAGCGTTCGATTCCCGCCCGGGCGAATCGATGACTCGGGCTCTGGCCTGGGGTGTTGGTAGAGCTAGGCGTCTGGCTACAGATCAACGGCGGGAAGCGATGAAGATGGCCTAGGACACTGTGTAATTCGAAGTTGGTCGTATGCCGCTCATGTTGATCATTCATCTCTCTGATGTGCGGGGCGCCAGCAGCGTGATCTTCGGTGCGTACGACATTCGCGAAGGCTGCGCAGCGGGTTACTACCCGCAAAGCAACCCGTTGAAGACGCTCTGGCACCGCGCCGAGCACGTCAAGGTGCCTGCGGCCAGGTCGGTTCCGGTTACGCTGGACCGCGCGCAGTCGTTGGCGGCTGATCCGCAAAGCGGCTTGCCAGCGGAATATCCGCTTGGTTGAGTTCGGCGGTGCGGCGACAGCGCTTCTGGCTGCGCGGCTTCAGTTCGCCATCACTATCAGCTTTCATATCGTCCTGGCGGCGTTCAGCATTGGCCTGGCCCAGTGGTTGATGGTGCTTGAAGCACTGTGGTTGTACCGTCGTGATCAGCAGCTGATGGCCATCTACCGTTTCTGGCTGAAGGTGTTTGCGTTGACGGTGGCTGTCGGTACCGCATCGGGGCTGGTGATGGAGTATCAGTTCGGGCTCAACTGGTCGGGGTTGTCCTCGGCGGCCGGGGAGGTGATCGGGCCCTTGATGTTCTATGAAGTACTGGTAGCGTTTTTCCTGGAGGCGGGATTCCTTGGGGTCATGCTGTTCGGCCTCAACAAGGTCGGTCCGAGGCTGCACTTCATGGCCACCTGCGCAGTGGCTGTCGGGGCATTGGTCAGCGCTTTCTGGATCCTCAGTGCCAACTCATGGATGCAGACCCCCGCAGGCTACTCGATCGATGCCCACGGCCGCTTCGTCGCCGAAGACTGGTGGGCGATCATCTTCAATCCGTCATTTCCTTACCGTCTGGCGCATATGCTGGTGGCTGCGTTGCTGGGTACCGCCACAATGGTTGCGGGAGCGGGCGGTTGGCAACTGCTGCGCGCGCCTTCAAACCAGCGCGCACGGCAGCAGTATTCGATGGCGCTGTGGGCCATTGCAGTGCTGGCGCCCTTGCAGGTGGCGATAGGCGACCTGCATGGACAGCACACGCTCGAGACGCAACCGATCAAGGTCGCGGCCATCGAGGGCTCTTGGCACCGCCCGGCGAAAGGTGCCGGTGAGCCGATGAGGCTGTTCGCCGTGCCTGACATGGCGTTGCAGCAAAACCGCCTTGAAGTGGCCATCCCGCGGGTGGGGTCGCTGTACCTGACTCACGACCTTGTTGGCACGATCGCCGCGCTCGATGAATTTGCACGCGAAGACCTGCCACCGGTGCCGGTAGTGTTCTTTGCCTTTCGCATCATGGTTGGCCTGGGGTTGCTGATGGTCATGCAGGGCATTGCTGGCTTGGTGGTGCGCTGGCGTGGGCGGCTAACGAGTGCGCGGTGGCTGCAATGCGTCAGTGTAGGGTTGGCGCCTGCGGGCTTTGTAGCCATGCTCAGTGGCTG
Organism: Pseudomonas sp. BN505; assembly: GCF_029873175.1. Taxonomy (NCBI): domain Bacteria; kingdom Pseudomonadati; phylum Pseudomonadota; class Gammaproteobacteria; order Pseudomonadales; family Pseudomonadaceae; genus Pseudomonas; species Pseudomonas sp. BN505. The sequence goes on along the minus strand of NZ_SSOI01000050.1, from coordinate 27,864 downwards.
GGTAGTGACCGAAGTCGGCCGTCAACCGTTTACCGTTTATGGCCTGTTGCGCACGGCCGACAGCGTGTCGCCGGTGGCCACCTCGACCGTTTTGGCTGCCACGGTGGCGATCCTGGCGTTCTACGTGATCACCTTCGGTATCGGGTTGTGGTTGTTGTTGCATGTGCTGCGCCGGGCGCCCGCGCTGGACGAGGCGGGCCCTGAGCCGCGAGTCGGGGAACAACCATGAGCCTCCTGGGTGTCGACCTGCTGACCCTGTTGAGCGCCGCAGCGCTGGCGTTCTCGGTGCTTGTCTATGTGTTGCTCGATGGTACCGATCTGGGTGTTGGCATGCTCATGGCTGCTCATCGTCGCGCCGAAGAGCGCGAGGTGCTGGTGCTCACGATTCTGCCGATCTGGGATGCCAATGAGACTTGGCTGGTATTGGGCGGTGGAGGGCTGCTGGCGCTATTCCCGACAGCCTACGCGGTGTTGTTGCCAGCGCTTTATGTGCCGTTGCTGTTGATGTTCATGGGCTTGATCCTGCGTGCAGCAGGCCTTGAGTTTCGTGAGCACTTGACCCGCAAACGCTGGTCGGATGCCGCAACGCTGGGTGGCTCGCTGCTTGCCACGCTGTGCCAGGGGCTGGTGTTGGGCACGTTGATCCAGGGTGTCCCACACTATCAGGGTCAATACAGTGGCGACGGCAAAGAATGGCTGGCGCCTTTTCCTTTGTTTTGCGCGTTGGCGCTGGTTGTCAGCTATCTGTGGCTGGGCGCTTGCTGGCTGTACTGGCGAACTGAAGGAACACTGCAAGTGCGCGCAAAGCACCAGGCTCGGCTGTTATGCGGGGTTGCCGTACTGGTGCTGGTCGCTGTGCTGCTCCTGACCATGGCGCTGGATGCACGCTACTGGCAGCGGCTGAGCCAGGGCTGGGTCGTGCTTACGGCCGGTGCGGCCTTGGCAGTGCTACTCGCGGGATTTTCCCTGGCCTGGGGCAGGACGCGGGATTGGTTGCCGTTGTCGTTTGCCCTGGGCGTCATCTGCTTCGCGTTCACGCTCATGCTGATCGCGCTCTTCCCCTTGGCAGTTCCGCCGGCGCTGACCCTTGTCGAGGCCAGCGCCTCAAGATCCACCCAGCTGTTCATGCTGATCGGCTTCGCAGCCGTGGTGCCGCTGACGCTGGCTTATAACACCTGGGGCTTCCGGGTGTTCGCCGGCAAGCTCCGAGCGCGTCGTCGTTAGCGCAAAGCGGGTGGGGACTTGGCCCCCGCCCGATCAGAGCACTTTGTCGAGCGTGATCGGAAAATCCCTTACACGCTTGCCCGTGGCATGGTAGACCGCGTTGGCCACCGCAGCGGCCACCCCGACGACGCCGATTTCACCCACCCCCTTGGAGCCCAGTTCATTGACAATGTCGTCGTGCTCCTCAACGAAGATCACTTCGATATCCCCGCAGTCTGCATTGACCGGGATGTGGTACTCCGCAAGATTGTGATTGACGATGCGGCCTAGCCGATGGTCGGTCAACGCTGCTTCGTGCAGGGCCATGCCCACCCCCCAAACTACGCCCCCCAGGATCTGGCTGCGTGCGGTTTTCGGGTTGATCACACGTCCTGCCGCCACAGCGCTGACCACCCGAGTTACATCGATCGTGCCAAGGTCCTCGTCGACGTGGACTTCCACGAATACCGCCGAATGGGTGGCGGTGGAGAACGGCTGGCGCCTGGCGCCGGGCTCTGCGTCGATCTGCACGTCGAACTTACCGTCGGGGGCGATCGCCACGATGTCCGCCAAGGCCCAGCGATGGCTGCCCGCGTGCAGGTAGCCATCGATGAAAGAAATCTGCTGCCGGGGTGTGTTGGCCACCTGGGGGTACATTTTGCGCGCATGTTCCAGCACCCGGGTGCGCAGGACATGGCAGGCTTGGCGCACGGCCGAGCCCACCGACGACACCGTGAACGATCCGCCCTGAAGCGGGGCGGTGGGCAGTGAGGAGTCACCCAGCATGAAGGTGACATCCTGCACCTTGACGCCAGCTGCGTCGGCGGCGATCTGAGTCATGACCGTATAAGTGCCGGTTCCGATATCGGTGGTGGCACTGCTGACGGTGAGTTTACCTTGGCTATCGATGCGCGCTTTGGCGCTGGCCTTCATCTGCATGGCTTCCCAGACGCCGCCAGCCATCCCCCAGCCGATCAACCGTTTGCCACTGCGCATGCTGCGCGGTTGCGGATTGCGGCCCTGCCAGCCAAAGCGTTCGGCACCTTGCTGATAGCACGCCAGTAACTCCTTGCTGGAGTAAGGCTTGCCCTCGTTGGCATTGTTGTCGGTGAAATTGCGGCGGCGCAGGTCTACCGGGTCGATCTGCGCTGCACAGGCGAGCTCATCCATCGCGCATTCCAGTGCAATCATCCCGGACGCGGCCCCAGGCGCCCGCATGTCCAGCGGGGTGTAGACATCGAGCGAGGCCAGGCGATAACTGAGCGCCACGTTGTCGCACTGGTAAAGCATGCCGCTCCATTCCACCAGCTGCTCGGTGAAGTCCTCGAAGCGGGAGGTCTGGCCAAGCGCATCGTGAGCGATCGCCAGCAAGCGCCCGTTTGTGTCTGCACCCAGGCGCAAACGTTGCTCGGTGCGGGGTCGGTAACCAAAGGTGAACATCTGCTGGCGGGTCAGGGTCACGCGCACCGAGCGCTTGAGGTGCAACGCCGCCAGCACTGCCAGCGGCAACTGGTACTGCGGGCGCAAGCCCGAGCCGAAGGCGCCGCCGACGAATGCCGCCCGCACACGAATGTTTGCCTTGGGCAGGCCGAACACCTTGTGCAGGTAGTCCTGGCAGTTCTGCGTGCCTTGGGTCTTGTCGTGGATTTCCAGGGTGCCGTCGGGCTTGTAGTGAACGGTCGACGCATGGGGCTCCATCGGGTTGTGGTGTTCGTTGGCCGTCAGATACGTGGCATCCACCTGTACCGGCGCCTCGGCAAACTGCCCGGCGAAGTCGCCACGCGGCGCCGGTGTTTCGGCGGGTGCGGCATGCGATTGTTGGCATGCGCCCAGGTCTGTCTGGTGAGCCTTCTCGGCATATTTGATTTTGATCAGCGAGCCTGCATAGCGGGCCAGTTCGAGGGTTTCGGCGATCACCAGCGCCAACGGTTGGCCGCTGTAGAGCACGCGATCATTGAACAAGGGCCGAAAAGGCGCCCCCTCGGCAGAGTCGGCATCGCTGTAGTCGTCGTCATAACTGGATATAGGCGGACGATGGCCATGGTCGAGCACGGCGATGACCCCGGGCACGCACATGGCCTGCGTACTGTCGATGTCGAGTACCCGACCGCGGGCAATGGTACTGGACACGACGCTGCCGTGTAGCAGGCCCGCCTGGGGATATTCGCCCGCATAGCGGGCCTGTCCGGTGACTTTCGTCACACCGTCCACGCGGTCCAGGGGCGTGCCGACTACTGGTGTGCTGTTGATCATGGTCGTAGCCTCCCGTTGGCGGCACCGCGCGCCGCGTCATCCAATGCCCGCACGATTGCTCGCTGAGCGAGCGTTACCTTGAAGCCGTTGTGGCTCAGGGGTTGTGCACCTTGCAGCATCGTTTGTGCAGCGCGGGTGAAGAGCGCTTCAGAAGGCACCTGGCCGGCCAGCATGCACTCCACAACCGAATCCCGCCACGGCTTGTGGGCTACGCCGCCCAGTGCCAGGCGCGCCTGCTGGATCACATCGCCATCGAAGTTCAAGGCTGCAGCGACTGACACCAGCGCGAACGCGTAGGAGGCGCGGTCGCGTATTTTCAGATAACGGTAATAGTGTTCGAACAGCGGGGGCGGCAGTTCGATGCCTGTTACCAGCTCATTGAATGCCAGTTGATTGTCGCGCTCGGGGGTGTCCCCGGGCAGTCGATGGAAATCCGCGAAAGGTATCTGCCGTTCGCCGGACGGCCCCTGTACGTGGACCACGGCTTCAAGCGCTGCCAATGCCACGCACATGTCCGAGGGATGGATCGCGACACAGGCGTCGCTGGCACCGAGAATGGCATGGATGCGGTTCATGCCTGCACGCGCAGGGCATCCGCTTCCCGGTTCGCGCTTGTTGCACGGGGTGCCGGTGTCGTAGAAATAGTAGCAGCGGGTACGTTGCAACAAGTTGCCACCGGTACTGGCCATGTTCCTCAACTGCGGCGGTGCCCCAGCCAGGATCGCGTCTGACAGCAGTGGATAATGCTGCTCGATCATCGAGTGCCAGGCCAGGTCGGCATTGCTCACCCGTGCACCGATCAATACGCCGCCGCCGGGGGTGGAGTGAATACCGTCCAGCCCAAGGCCGGAGATGTCGATCAGGCGCTCTGGGCGCACCACGTTTTCCTTCATAAGGTCGATCAGGTTGGTGCCCCCGGCGATGAAGTGCGAGCAGGCGTCAGCTAGGTTCACCGCTTCGCTGACCGAGGCGGGCTTGTGGTAGCTGAAGGGCGTCATGGGTTCGGCCCTCGTTGCGGCTGGGCCCCGTCGGTCATCAACGGCAGGGCTTCTTCCACTGCTGCGACGATGTTGCCGTAGGCGCCACAGCGGCAAAGATTGCCGCTCATCTGCTCGCGAATGGCCTCGCGGGTGTCGGCACGTCCCTCGTGAACCAGCCCCACCGCAGAGCAGATCTGCCCCGGGGTGCAGTAGCCGCACTGGAACGCATCGTGGGTGATGAAGGCGCGCTGCATGGGGTGCAAAACGTCGCCGCTGGCCAGCCCTTCGATGGTCAGCAGGTCGGCCCCGTCGCACATGATAGCCAAGGTCAGGCAGGCATTGATGCGCTTGCCATCGCGCAGCAACGTGCACGCGCCGCACTGGCCATGGTCGCAACCTTTCTTGGTGCCGACCAGGTCCAGTTGCTCACGCAGCAGGTCAAGCAAGGTGACCCAGGGATGCACTTGCAGGGTTCGGGGCTGACCATTGAGGGTCAGGCAGATGGGGTGCTGTGCAGCCCCGTTGTAGGCGATCGCGCTCATGGTAGGTCCTCACGGTCAGGGTTTGCGCAGTCTGCTGCGTCTCTGTTTTTGCGACCGGGCCGGCTGATCAAACGTTCAGCCGGCTCGCCGAGGTGCCTGTCACTTCTTGCCAGGCAGCACCGAGCCGAGCACCTGCTTGGCTGTTTGCATAATGATGCCCGCCTGGTCGGGGTCGCCCTTGAGCAAGCTGCTGGCAAACTTCTTTGCCTGTTCCAACTTGATGTGGGGTGGCAAGGGCGGCACGTTCGGGTCGGTCTTGAACTCGATCAGTACTGGCCGATCGGCAGCCAGCGCACGCTCCCACGCAGCGGCAACGTCCTCTTCGCGATCTACGTAGATACCTTGCAGGCCAATGGAAATGGCAAACAGATGGTAGGGCACGTCAGGGATCGACTGCGAAGCTTCGAACTTGGGGTCGCCCTCCATGACCCGTTGCTCCCAGGTTACTTGGTTGAGGTCTTCATTGTTGAACACGGCACAGATCCATTGCGGGTTGTCCCACTGCTGCCAGTATTTGGCCACGGTGATCAGTTCGGCGAGGTTGTTCATCTGCATCGCCCCATCGCCCACCAAAGCAACTACAGCCCGTTGCGGGTGGGCGAATTTGGCTGCAATCGCATAGGGCACGGCGGCGCCCATGCAGGCCAGGCCGCCGGACAGCGAGCACTGCATCCCCTGGCGAATCTGCAGGTCGCGGGCAAACCAGTTGGCACAGGAGCCGGAGTCGCTGGTGATGATGGCGTGGTCGGGCAGGCGAGGGGAAAGCTCATGGACCACGCGTTGCGGGTTGATCGGGTCGGCCTTGACCAGGGCGCGCTTGGCCACGGTCTTGTCCCACTGTGCACGCCAGGTTTCTACCTTGTCGCGCCAGCGTCGGTCGGTCTTGTGGTCAAGTAACGGCAACAGTGCGTGCAATGTTTCGCTGGCGTCGCCGACGAGGTTGACCTCCATCGGGTAGCGCAGGCTTAGCATGTCGGGTTGCAGGTCGATCTGCACGCCTCGTGCCTGGCCTTCCTTGGGTAGAAACTCGGAATAGGGAAAGCCGGAGCCGATCATCAGCAGGGTGTCGCATTCGCTCATCAGCTGATAACTGGGCTCGGTGCCGAGCAGGCCGATCGATCCAGTGACCCATGGGAGGTCGTCCGGCAGCACCGCCTTACCCAGCAGCGCTTTGGCCACCCCGGCGCCAAGTGTTTCGGCAATTGCAATGACCTGCTCTGTCGCCTGCAGCGCGCCGGCACCCACCAGTATCGCCACCTTGCGACCGGCGTTCAGTAGTTCGGCCGCGCGCTGCAAGTCCTCCTCGAAGGGCAGCACCCTGGGCTTGCTGAAGCCCATGCCGGAATGCACCGTACCGTGGGCCCTGGGTGGTTCGTTGTAGGGTAGGTCCTGCAAGTCGTTGGGCAGGATGATGGCGGTGACGCGGCGTTCGCCGACGGCGGTGCGCACCGCACGGTCGAGCAGATGGCGTACCTGCTCCGGCGTCGATGCCTGCTGGACGAACGCACCGGCGACGTCCTTGAACATCGACAGCAGGTCCAGTTCCTGCTGGTAGTGCCCACCCAGTGCCGCACGGGCCTGCTGACCGACGATGGCCAGCACCGGCTGGTGGTCCATGCGTGCATCGTACAGGCCGGTAAGCAAGTGCGAGGCGCCCGGGCCGGAGGTGGCCATGCACACACCGAGCTCGCCTGTGAACTTGGCATGGGCGCTGGCCATGAAGGCGGCCATCTCCTCATGGCGGGCCTGGATGAACTCTATCTTGCCTTTGGCCCGGCTCAGCGCGCCGAATACACCATTGATGCCGTCGCCAGGGTAACCGAAGATGCGCCGTACGCCCCATTGATACAAACGCTCTACCAGAAAGTCGCCTACCGTGCCGGTCATTGCCTGCTCCCGTTCTGTTATCGATAGGCTTCTGGACTTGGCACGTGCCGGGAAAGTTTCAACGGTATGTGCACCCGTCTGCCGGCTGGAACCAGGCAACCGCCGACGGGTTCGAAGTTGCACCGATAACCCCTCAGGGTGCGCATCATGACGCTCATGAATACACAAGATGCCAGCGTGCAGACCTTGTATTTCTAAGACGACGGCGCGACGCCGAACAGCCGTTTTCCCGTACTGCTTTATCGGTTGAAACTTGACCCGTCGGAGGACAATGCCAGCGCATTCGAGGTGATGTTTGCGGCTCACCAATGGACCCCGCTCTGGCGCTCAGGGATTTTCGACTATCACCACTTTCATCCAAACGCTCACGAGGCACTCGGGATTGCCTGTGGACGGGCCCGTTTGACGCTTGGCGGTGAATACGGGCAAAGCGTGAGCGTGGAGCGGGGAGATGTGCTGGTGCTGCCAGCAGGTACGGGCCATCGCTGCATCGAGTGCAGCGATAACTTCCTGGTGGTCGGCGCCTATCCTCTTGGGCAGGAAGACTACGACATTCAGCGGCCCGACAGAGCAGCACACCCGCGCAATCTCGCGCGCATCGCCCAGGTGCTGTGCCCTGAACAAGACCCGGTCTGCGGTATTCGGGGCATGCTGCTGACGCAATGGCGTTGAGTGTGAGGCGAGTGAGCCTCACGCTGCGCCGACCTTCTCCGATTACCCCTGTTTTTGCAGGGCTTCGACCAACTGGGCCTTGTTCATGCTCGAGCGCCCCTTGATGTCTTTGCTGCGCGCCTCCTTCATAAGGCTTTGCTTGCTTTGTGATTCCAGCGACGCGCGCGAAGTGCGTGAGTGCCCTTGACGAGACTCGGCGGCGCGTTTGGCTGAATCCGTGCGTGCGGTCTTCTTCTCGCGTGACGCAGTCCTCCTCCCCGAGCCTCCCGGCTTTTCACCACCACCGGATTGCTTGTTCACGGTGGCCCAGGCGCGCGCTTCGGCTTCGTCCTTGCCCACGCCCTTGTCCTCGTACGATTGCTCGATGTGCTCGGCCTTGCGTTTCTGCTTGTCCGTATATTTGTCCTTGTCACCGCGTGGCATGGCATCCACTCCTGAGTGTGTTGCTTGATCAATGGCGAAACTGAAACGCTGGGCCATGAGCGGGAGATCCTCCGCCATTTGGCCATTCCACCTAGCTGCCCGATCCTGAACCTGATCCACTACCGGTTGAGCCACCACTACCACTCGCCGGTCCTGCACCGCTACCATCCCCCCCATTATCACCGGAGCCCGAGTCAGTATCGGTGCCGTCACCGCCCGTGTTGTCCGTTCCATTGTCATGGGTACCGCCATTACCCGTGCCCATTCCATCTGCTGGTATTCCAGAGCCTGTCGCATCGCCTTGGCCGTTCATGGACCCATTGCTGTGAGGTTGCGTGCCCGGGGCGCGCTGATCGTTCAGGTCTGTGGCAGCCAGGGCAAATGGCGCCGCGCAACCCAAGCACATTGCGAGCAGCAACGCGCACGGTTTCTCTGCTTTCATGGTGAAACTCCCTCTCTGGTTGTTCACCCTGTGTTCGGCCTGCTGTTTACCGAAGGGTGCCCGCAGAGCGACGGAAGGTTCTGATGCAGAAAGGCCGGCTGTCACGGTCAGGCCGATCGCGATCGAGGGCATTGGGAGGATCAAGAGCGCTTACCTGTCGAAGTGGATGAACCGACGCCCCTTTCTGAGGAAAGGCGTTCAACCGAAGGTCCGGCTTCGACAGGCTGCCACGCCACTCGTCTAGCTGCAGGCACTCTCAAGCATCGCCCGCTTTCCAAGTTTAGGTGCAGGTACCATCTGCCTCTGAACGGAGAAAGGACATGGTCATTGATGAAAATGCTCCCGGTAAGGTATCGCAGCAGGTGATCGGCGATAAACACGGTGATGAAACATCGCAGCGTCGCGGGACAGAAGAGGTTGAGGTCCCGTTGCCGCCTGAGGATGAGTCCCCTGTAGAAGAAGAGATGGATGATGTGGATGCAAACAACTCAGTATCCAGTGAACACCCAAACCCTAGCGGTGCGAGTAGTAGGCGGGATGTGCGCCGGGATAATCAACTAAAGGAAGGGGCTCCCATACCTGATGATCCGCGTATCAACCCCGGTCTGGGCAATGACAAGGAAAGCCAGCGTTCCCCTGGAGTTCCGGCGAGCGACCCTGAATCAGGGGCGTAGCATGCCTGGAAGTTCCGGGAAGCCAACCTCCCCGCTGATTGCGGGCGTGGGACCCTCGCTATGCTGATGCCAGCCATGCAAGGTATTTTTTTGTCGGTCAGGTCGAGGACGACATGCCAAATCAAAACATGGATCAAGCCGAGCAGTTGGTGGCTGAGGTGCTCGCTGCGGCCTGCCTGGCCATCGAAAAGGACGCAGGCTCAGTAAATGATCTAAGTGTCATACGACATTTACTGCGTTGTGCCTTTGAAGCACTTCGCTCTCGGCACATCTCAGTGCACAGTCAAGTGGGAGTGAGGGAGTTTCAGCTTCCGAGCGACAAGGTTGCTATCGCGGATCCGGGCACTGGCTGGAGAGTTGTGATGAGGAAGCGCGGACGGCAAGTCGTGCTGGATCGGGCTCGCCTTCAATCTCACTGTGCATTCATGACCATGGGCCGCTGGTGCAGATCAGCGCTGAGAAGCAATCTTCAAAGGGTCTTTAGAATCCTGGGACATCCTGAATTCCGTTGACGCATTTGGAATGCCTCCCACGTCACATCCCATCACAGTATCTATCCATAATCCGCTCGGCGGGGCTGTCTCTTCTGCTCCGCTGCGCTAAGGTTCAGAAACCCCATATATAAGACTAAAGTCGTAGGAGGGCGGCATGCGGATTCGCGGTGACATTTTCTGGAAATGGGCAGACCCGGCGCTACATCACAGGACGCACTATGAGAGCTTGGATGACGGCACTACGATGGATGTCCAAGTGCGCCTTTCGCGCACAGGTGACACGCAAATGTTCATAGGCGTGTATGCCGGCACCGGTATGCCACTGCACGAAGAAGCCTTCGACACGCGGCCAGGAGAGTCGATGACGCGTGCCTTGGCCTGGGGGGTTGGCCGTGCAAGGTGCCTCGCTGCTGAGCGTCACCAGCCGAAACAACGGATTGCTTAAAACATCGCTGGAAACCGTGGGTTGCAGTTTCCGTTCAGCGATCCACGGCTTGATGCGTCCAGGCGGCATAAGCCGCTTTGAGAGAGTGAGGCAGATGAGGTAAACCGGGTTTCGATTCGCCCGCCACCTTCAACCATTCGCTCAACCATGCGATGACCAGGGGGCGCGTTACAGGGCTAGGTCCCACCTGGCGCTCCAATTCAGCAGCAATCTGATCCAGAGAGACGAGCTCAGCGTCCAGTCGGGCTATCTGATCAGCCATGGTGTTGTCCTCCTAGTCCGGCTGCTTATGTGGCTAGCCGCAGTCTCTGGTTACTATCTTGAGCGAGCTTGCAAACTGTCAAGCCGTTGGCCGTGCCTCACGAGGCAGAACGGTGCCTTTCGGTGGCCAGGCTTGGCGTCAATGACAAGGCCCCACGCTCCCGAGAGTTAAACATCGACTGAAGATTCTTTTCGATATTTCGGCAGAGGTCATCGGTACGAATGCTGTGTTGGCTACGCCCGAATGGTGCTTGCAAGTCGGTGCCGATTCGCTCCATGGCCAGCAACATGCAACCTACCACCGTGGAGACGACCGGTGTGAACCAGCCCAAAGAGGGCACCAGGCTGAGCGGCATGATCACGCAAAAGAGGGTGCTGAATATCCTGGGGAAGTAGGTGTAAGGGTAGGGAAGCGGCGTATTGGCAATCCGCTCCATTCCGCCTTGCCAGTTCGAAATATCGACCAACGTGGACTCAAGGCGGGCTAGGCGGATGCTGTCGAGGCGGCCCTCCTGAAACTCCCTAGCGATGATTTCTGCAGAGCCGCTGAGGATGTCGTTTGGCAAATTGCTTGCTGTGGTGAGCAACTGCAGGTCGTGGTTGGACAGCAGCGGCGTTAAAGCAGAGATGTCCCGTTTTCCTTGCAGATGCATTCGCAAGGCCTGGAGGTAGGCCACGTGACGCTGAATGAGCCTAGCCTTGACTGGATTGGCAAGCTGCTCATCGTCGATCAGCGTCAGTACCTGGCGGCCATAGCTTCTCGAGCTGTTGACCATCGAACCCCATAATGTCCGTGCCTCCCACCATCGGTTGTAAGCGCTGGAGTTACGAAAACTGATCAGCACTACCAGGGCTGAGCACAACAGTGACAGGGGCATCAACGGCAGCTCAAACCCATATCCCGCCGCGAGCATCGCATCCAGGGTGACTGCGACGTCCCACAGCAATAGCCAGAACAGCGCCCAACCAACATACGTGATTGTCCGGGCCAGGCATTTCCATTTGTTCGCCAGTGCAGCTTCCATATCGCATCTCTCCTCATCAACTGGGCGCTGGGGCTTATTGCCTGATCAAGGAGATTACGGCGCGATCCTTAACAGGAACTTAATGCCTATCCGCACTTACACGCCGGAAATACGCGAGGCATCTGTAATGTCAGGGAGTAGAAGGGTGGTATTGCAGCCCGGCCGAAGCCGGGCCTTTCAGCTCAACGCCGGTCATCAGAAAGTGGCGTCGGTTCATCCGCTTCGGGAGGCAACCGTTCTTGGTCCTCCCAATCCTCTGGGCTATCCATGCCTGGCTTCCTTAGCGGATCGTACTTCTTAGGGTCATCGGGGTTCAGGGTAGGATTATTTACATCAGGACCAGGCATCGATGGATCTGAGACTTGCGGTTGATCTTGAAAATTCGAGTCAATAGACATAGCGACCTCTCCGATAGAGTCCAGTTTTTCCGGGCCGTACGCTTTGGAAACTACCTAATTCATCGAGGTGCGCTCGAGCAGATGAATGGGCAACAAAATGCCCCACTCAAGGGGCGGACCCAACACCTCGGGGAAGAATGATCGGGTGATTGCGACGGCTATCAGTGTTGAGCGTCAGCTCTGGGCCGACGGCTGCTTTCCACGAAAGATATCTCAGAGTCGGTAGCGGACCCTCATGAGCGACCTGATATCTCCAGGTGCTAGCACGGGACCGTCGAAAGGTACTTCAAATTACGGTGGGGGCAGTGCTGCGGCGCGAAGCTTGGTGGGGGGCGTCTACCGCTAGATGTTGTGTTGCCGGAAATTTTTAGGCCACCTTGTCCGCATTGATACGGGGACGGCGATCAGCGTAAGTGGCCTCCTGCCCGTTCTCTCCTTGCATGGGGTGCAAGGGGTCGAGTGTTCGAATCACTCCGTCCCGACCAAAAAACTCCAAAAAATCCAGTCACTTAGCGGTGACTGAATTTTTTTATGCCTGTCTGCTTTATCTTGGTTAGCGATTTTGCCCCACTTTTTGCCCCACCGAATTTTCAGCTGCCCACTGTCCATGAATGTTGAATCGGACGATCCCTGGCACTACATCCACTCATGCAGAAGGCGAGTAGCTTAGAGGGGGATGAGATGGTGCGAATCCCTACGCTTCCGCCACCAATTCTCATTAAAGCCCTGATTATTCGGGGCTTTTTTGTATTTAGCCGCTTTTGGTCCCCCATCTGGTCCCCCATTTTTTGTTCGGCTTCCTCTGGTCTTCTGCGGATTCTGGTGGACGTGTTGCTTTAATGCGAGCCTCATGACGCCCGTCAGGACGGGGGCTGTTTGTCGCAAACGGCGCAGGTGGGAGATATGCTTGGCCCTTACCGACAGCTTTCGTCCCACAGGAGATGGTACGCAGCGCCTAGTCATTTCCCGGCCGCACTCTTCTGGCACGATGTCTTCATATCCCCGCTTTTTTAAACGCAAAGGCGGCGCTAAGGCACTGCTGAGGCGGTGCCTTATCTCGGAACTCTAGCAGCTCAGTCTCGCTGAGCGGTGAGCCCTGGCGATCTTCCGCCGCCTTAAGCGGTGATACAAGTAACTGTCTTTGTTGCGCCAGCGCCGGCTCTCTCGTGGGGAATAGCGGCCTAAGGGACCGCGATGCTATGCAACCCCGCCACGCCTCTCAAGGCACGAGGAAGACGCTAACCCTGGCGATTCGGCGCCCAGCCGGTGACCAGGGGACTTACGGGCAGAAGAAGATTCCTTCATCTAGCTGCGCGCACGAAATTCAAATGCGCCCCTGCCCCCTGGAGTGGTAGCGTGACCGGCTATTTCAGTGGTGTAAGGAAGCATGGGGTGGATACGGCTCGTCTCATTCAAGATCTCGAGAAAAAGATCGACTTTTACGAACGTCCGAACCGGGGCGCCCCCGACGTCGTCACACCCCTGCATGGCTATATCGCTGGGTTGCTGGAGGCCGGCACTGTTTATCCTCGCGTACTGAACCGCGCCACGGTGCTCGGCCTTTTGCAAGGACAGGCGACCTGGTTGCATGACGAGGAGGGCTGGCAGCCGTTGAAAGACCCTGTGCCGCTGGCCGAACTTGAGCAGCAGCGTGTGGTGACCTTCAAAAGTGGGCTGCTGGAGGTGGTCAGGCCGGTTCCCGTCGCCGACGACATGCCGCAAAAGCTGAAGCAACAGCTTGCGACAGTGGCTTCTCTTTATGACATCAAACACGGTGGCGACGGATGGGTGGCGCCGCATGCGCGCGTCGATGAGTGCTTTGTCACCGAAGTGGGCCACCTGCAAGCATGCCACAAGTTGTCTGCGTCACACGGTGGGTACAAGATTTCCTTCGAGGATGAAGACCTTGTCGGGGTCGGCACGCTGCTGTGGGAGCAGGGCCTCAAGGGCGAAGCCGGAGGTTGCGTTCGAGGAATGGTGGTTAAAAATGGTGCTGGCTTGCGGGCGGCCGTATGTTTTTCACCTGAAATTCCGCTCCGCACATGCGCGCGAGGATTTTCTAGCCTGTGCATTTCAGTACGTGATGGCTGATGACTCCCTGCAGGACACTTGGGAGCAATGCGCAGCGGATATCGCGTTGTCCGCGAATGGCATGAATGCCATCGTGCGACCTGCACGGCGGGATTCAGATGAGGTGCTTACCGGCTCCGTTGCGAGCGTGCAGGAGGCCTATTGCCCAGCACTGGAGTTGTCCCAACTGGACGACGTGATCGAGTGTTATCGGCGCCTGCCGAACGAGCGTGTTTTTGATTGTTTCCAGTGGTGGAAAGAGGCGAGGAACTATTACGACTACGAAACGACTCATCATCTCGTGGCAGGCATCGTGAAGTATGAATGCGAAGAGGGTGCACGGCGCGACAGTTTTCCTTACACGCGCCTTTTGTTGCAGCACTCGACACAGGCGCCGCATCTGGCAGAGATACTGTTCAGGAAAATTCACTCTTCACGATATGCGTGCTTTCTGTTGCGCAACAGGGCGACCAGTCACATCGGATTAATCCAGATCCATGAGTGGTTGCACCGTGGCTCTCAGCGATTGTCAGACCGTTACGACTACGACAGGGCGTGGCAGCAACTGGTATTCGCCCAGGCCCTGGAGGTTTATGCCATCGACCACGATGAGCCGATTGACGCCGAGGTGGCCATGGACACCGTACTGGCGATCGCCGAGGTGTTCGCCTGGATGGCGGAGCGTGAGACCGCATCTCATGCCGAGGGCAAGGGGCTGCTGGCGGGCTTGAAGCAGGCAGTCGAGCGTATGGAGTATCGTGGACCTGAAGACGGCAGGGCCTCGCGTCTGTTCAAAGACCATTGCCATCTGGCTGCTGATTTTTTGGTGGCCAGGCGCAAGCGACTGGTGGGAGGATATGACGAGCTACCAGTTGCTGAGTGGATGTTTTCGTTCTGGTGCATCGAGGTGTTGTCAGAGGGGTACACAGGTAGCGATGCGCGCAAAAAAGCGGGTGTCGAACAGGTTGCCACGGTATTGGCAAAGGACTACCTGAGGCATCTGAAGCAGCGCTTCACTAGCGCTTGTATCGGCATGGATGACGGTTCCGTGTTCGACAGCTTTGACTGGAGTGGGCTGCTGCGCTGTTGCAATGAGCGCCTGCGTCGGAGAGTGATTCATGCCTTTGATGATCTACTCGCACATGACACTGGGGCCACTGAAGAAAGTCACAGGGGGCTATTTGGCGCGGTAAGGACTCATTTGCGTTTTTTACTACGGCTTGTCGTCGATACTGAACTTAAATGCAAGAAAGATGTTTTCGATGCCTTGCTGTGCTTGATTCAGGATTTTGGATTTGCCGCCGATCGCTTGGCGGGGGTATTCGAAGTCTTCAACGATAGTGTTGGTCACAGCAAGGTCCAGCTTTGGGCGCGGGTGTGCCAGGCAAGCAACGTGTTCACGGAGGATGACTTCACGAAGTTCCTCGGTGTACTGCAGGAGCGGCCAACGCCCCTTGGCGGGTGGCTTGAGCTGTATGAGGCGACGCGATCGTCTGCAAGAAAGTCGCGTATTCTCGTGCAGTTGGCCACGCTGGACTTCGAGGCTGAAAGGATTGTCTGGATTCCAGAGATTTCCCGTGTGGCAGTGATGGCGGCCAACGCCGGCCAGTTAAAGCTTGCACAGCGTCTGGTGAAGTATGGCGCTTCCTGTAAGCGCAGCCATTCCTCTGTCTCATTTGAGCCGCTGGACGAGTTGATTGCGCTTAAAGCGATTGCCGACGACGTGGCCCTCAACGATAAGGAACGGATTGCCAAGCTAGACGCGTTCCTCGACGCCACAACGGAGGTCAGTGATGAGGTCTCTCGGTATGCCCGGCAGTTAAAGGCGAACTGTTATCTAAGGGTCGATGCCCAGCGTGCGTTCTACCTGTTCGATGCCCTGCTGAAGGAGCTGCGGCAGATCGCCTATGCGACAGGAAGGCTCAAGGCGAGTCGTGCCCTCGCAGAACGAGAGGGGGTGAACAAGGTAGGTAGCGAGAGCTGGCAACGCTATGTGCAGTGGCGCGAGGTCTATCAAGCTGTTGAGTCGCAGCACGTGGGTGTCTTGGATTTCGAGGAGGCACTGGGGTTGCTGTTGGAATGCAAGCAGTGGCAAGAGTTTGATTGTCTCTGGTGTGAAGTGCCGGAGCGCTTTCTGTTGTCATGCGAGCTTACGCATGTCCGTTGTGCGTACCTTCAAGAACAAGGGCGGGTGGAGGAGGCGCTGACGTATTTACATGAGGTCGAAAAGCTGCATATCGAACTACCTGCCGAGCAGAAGCAGGCATTCGAAGCGCTGGAAAGGGATCTCAGCAAGAACAACGCCTTGCGCTTGAAACGTTCTCCTTATGTGATTGACCTGTACATCAAGCCCAACCACACGCAGGCAAGGGTCATGTGGCAGGAAATCCGCGCATTGCCACCGCTCGAGCAAAGCCTGGTGTTTGGTCAGGCAGGGCAGGGCGATACTTTGGAAGCTTTCCTTGCAAACAATCTGTACGGAGTGGCCCAGGAGCTTCTGACGCGAAAGAACAACTTGTACCGCCCCACGGACGGTAACGCACCAATGTCGATAGACCAGGAAAACATGATCAATGACTGGTTGACTTCGCTGCTGGGCCATCGTTTGGATTACTTGAGCTGGACGGTGAAAGACCAAGCGAGGGTGGGCAGTTCTGCCTCGAAAAAAGGAGTAGGGGAAATTGATGGAGGCATCTACGTAGGCACGAATTGCATTTCGATTGTCGAGGCCTTCCGCCTGCGCCGTTTTGAGCGCAAGACTGTCGAAGACCATCTTAACAAGGTCGCAGGATACAACTCGTTGGGGGTTACCTCTATTGCCATTGTCGTCTACTCGACCGGCGACTTCCGGTGTTTGTGTTCTGAGTACGAGCGGTGGGTCAATGAAACCATTTATGCTGGGTTTGACAGTCGGGGTACCCTCACGCTGGATAAAGAGCATCCTCATTTGAGGGGCTACCGGGAGACGCGGCCGGTGAACGGCTCGTCTGTCCATATTTACCACTATCTTCTGGATCTTCGTCTGGACTCGGCTGACGACAGCCATGAAGCGCCGGCCGCTACCCCACAGGGGTAGGTTGATCGCCTGGGGCTGGTCATGCCATCTGGAAAGATGGGAGGCCCCAGAGTGGCTCCACAAAGGCTGAATTCTTTACGCTTCCTTTCTCCCTAGCTTTACGCCGTGTGCGGATTCTAGCGCCGTTTTTTCCGCTCCCACCCGCACTCGAGATGAACGAGACGCTACCCGTGAGCCAGATCGCAACAGTTGAAACCCTCACCCAAGCCGACAGCCCGCCCGCCTCGCAATGCTGACCGTCACTATCGGTATGGTCTACGGCGGCACCAGCCCGCTCTACCCCTGAAGAAACTATTCAACGCCCATTTCGGCATGCAGGGCATGTCGAAGTCGTACTCGGGATTCTGTCGCTGGGTCTGGGTGGTGTTGATCAAGTGGTGTGCTGTTCACCCTGATCGAGATCTTCCCGGGGATCGCCGTGTACTTCGTGGCGATCATCGGCCTAGCCGGTGATTTCGCGCTCAAGCTGAAGCTGCCGTTCCTGACCTGGATGGTTTTGTTCGGTCTGACCATGCTGTGTCGTGATCCCTGGCAACGTTGATGAAGTATTGAAACCACTGATCGGTGTGCGGTAGTCGTTACACTAAATGCGCAACGTCGCGGCTTTGAGATTAGGTCAGTATTTCTAACTGCGGAAATACCGATCGATAACTGCGTCGAGGAAGTGCTACATGTCCATCCGATTCGCCTCACATACGGAGCCGTATCCCTAGCGCTGGAGCAAACGCGGGGAGGAGGGGGCAACTTTGTAATGATCTGTCCAGCCTTGGAAGTTTTCCGCGCACCGCCTATGCTACTGTCATTTTGACAGCCTGGCAGGGAGTTTTGATGGCTATCGTTGTCCGCGTTCTCAAAGCGAGGCATGGAGACTGCATCCTGGTCAGCCATGAGGGGCCTGGCGGGGTGTTCAATCTGCTGATAGATGGCGGCACGTCTACCACCTTCAGGCATGGGCCCCGGCAGCGTTATGCCGGAGCGCTATGCAACTCCCTTGATGAGCTGAAAGCCAAAGGGCAGCGCATCGATCTCGCGATTCTCACCCACATTGATGACGATCATATCAATGGGCTCATCAAAGCCTTTGAGAAGCCAGGTTATCTAGGCGATATGGTCAAGTCCATTTGGTTTAACTCTTCGCGATTGATTACACGCCATTTTGACGTGCCTGAAATACCCGAAAATAACATTGAGCTGCTTGACGATGATCCGCAAACAACAGTCAAGCAAGGGAAAGATCTTGAGGAATTGCTTGATAAGATGGGCTGTTCTCGGGCTCCCATTATTATGGAAGGGCAGACACATCAAACGGGCCCCTTCACACTCAAGGTGTTATCGCCTGGCAGGAAACAGCTTGAAAAACTGTTGCATGTATGGCCCCCTGAAGTGGATGCTGGAAAGACATCGGCGCACGAAACTGACTATCATTTAACGCTTCAAGATATCTGGTCAGACGATAAATTTCAATCTGATACCTCTGTTTGCAACGGCAGCTCTATAGCATTCATACTCGAAGCTGATGACCGGCGTATGCTTTTTCTGGGTGATGCACACGATGGCGTAGTGTGCGAAAGCTTGCGGGCTAGTGGCTACAGCGAAACCAATAAGATTCAACTGGATCTTGTTAAGCTGTCGCATCATGGAAGTCAATACAATACCAGTAGTGATTTGTTGGGATTGCTGTATTCGCCGATTTACATCGTATCTACTGATGGGTCTAGGCATGGTCTTCCTAATAAAAGGACGGTGGCCAGAATTATCAAGTATACGCAGGGTAAAGTGTATTTCAATTATCATCATGTGGTTGCCCCTTTGCTGCTGGCTCATGAGATTGAAGAATACTCTTCTCGTCTAGAAGTGCTCGAAGATGAAATTAGATACTAATAAAACAGTTTCGGAAATTATGCAGTCGTACTGCGTGATGGTTAACGGCGGAAGCGGTGTTTTGATGAATGCCATGACGCTGGAGTTTTCCTACGTGCTCACGGCTAGGCACACGGTGTTTGAGGAACCCGCTAAAAACGTGGTGACCGATCATAATCAGAACGCCATTGAAGTGCTGGGGGTCATGGTTTTTCCCAAGGTGGGCCAGCAGGAACCTTTAGATTGTGCAATATTAAAAATCGCACATCAGGCAGGACTATCTCAAAAATCTTGGACTGCTGCTAACTTGCCTCCCATGGCCAATCTTACTTTTGTGGGTCTTCCAAACGCGGAAAGGGCTAGTGCAACACCAATCAAGCATCGGACTGGCCAAGCAGCCAGCGTGGTCAATGACCTTATAACCTTGGAACTGGCGGGAATTCCGAGTAAGGAGGTCATTCAGGGGATGTCTGGGGGGGGCGTTTACCACATTGATGATGATTGTCCGTATCTGGTGGGCGTGGAGTTTGAAATGGAGGCCACTTGTCTGGATCACCAGTATGGTCGCGTCGAGTGTCATGGGCTCGCTCGTTACAATCAACTCCTCACCCTTCATTCTAGTGCGCCAATGGTTCCTCCACATCTGGAGTGCTTTTCGAGGATGCGAGATCGGATTTTCGCGTTTAATGTGTATGATCCAATTAATGTTCAGAACTTAAAATCTGCATTGCTTGCTTTTGCAGATTCATTGATCAAGGGCGGAATGCCTCCACCCTACGAAATCATGACGCGCTATGATACCCAGTTATTGCTAGATTCAGGAGAATCCAGCGTGCTGGAAGCCCGGGAGTTGTGGGTTGCATATCTGGAATTTGTTGTGATATCCGCAATAATGGACGGTACTGGAAGTGCAGATAATAGCTACATCAGTGGAATTGATAAGAAGCGTCGTCTGTTGTACACCGCCGACTCCACCAACTGGCTTCGCCGATTGGATGAGATTCTTAAGATAGCTCGTAAATTACTCGACAAAGATGGCACCCTCGTAGTCGCCTCGCCTGATATTGCCGCAAAGCCTGTTCCTAAAGATTTCATGCTTAAGAATGTTATTGGCAACATAGCAGTCGTCCCAGGTAAGCCATTTTCTATCGATGAAGTTGAGAGTGAGATTTATACTAGTTATAAGCTGACTCATCTTGAGGGGTTGCGCAACAGCTGCGTCATCGAAAGAGAGGATGAGTACCGAAATTTGGCTCCAGGGAATATTCAGTTGCTGGAGCTCAGGAAGAATCTGGATGAAATTATTAATTAAAGATTGCAATTTCGATTTTCTCGCCGCCGAGTTCGATGGCATGGCATTTCATATGTTTCGGTCTGATGATGCGTTATCCTATATTTCGTGTATTGCCTGCTTGTGTCATGAGCCGTCAGCTATCGTGAGAAACTGGCGTGTAATCCAAAATCTTGTATCGGTCCACCACCAACCTCCCGGGAATCTTGCTGCCTGGAACGTCTATATCGCTTTTGTGACGATTGGCACTGTGCCGATTTGGGATAAATACCAGATCGAGAATAACAAATATGCTTCTCGGAAAATAATAATCGATGGGCTTTCTAAATGGCCAACCCTTGAGCAATTGACTGATCATTTGGAAGAGCAGCTCTTAGGGGCAGACTTAACGCTGGATCCCCGTGTTGCGGAATCCCGGGAGCCGTTACTGTCACTGGAGAAGTTCGTACGTGGCGCGCCGTTAGATCAAAAGACGGAGTCCAAGGAAAAACGCGCGTCAATGATTAACGAAATCATAGAATCTCTGAAGAAAAATGAAAATTAAAAAAGTTGAAATTGAGGCGTTTCGCGCTTATAAACTAAAGTCAGAAGGCACATTTGATTTCACAAATTCCGATGATCTGCCCTCTAATTTCGTGGCGATATTTGCTCCTAATGGATTCGGTAAAAGCTCGTTTTATGATGCAGTCGAATGGGCGGTCACGAATCATTTGGAGCGTTTAGGTGGAGACTACAATAGAGCTAATTATGAGGGTGCTGCGCGCGCGACTAAGGATGCAGGCAAAGGACAGGAGATCCTCCGAAACAAATATATCGATGACGACGAAATTAAAACTCGGGTGGTTGTTTCAACAACACTTCCACTTCCTTTTGCGCGAGAGTTTGGGAGAATACGTGCAAACGGGCGTGACTTACGTTTTGGAGAAAGAGGTCGCGAGAACGAATATTTTCGGCGCGTCATCTTGAGCCAAGATGAGATCGACAGGTTTCTTCGAGAGGCGAAGCCGCAAGAACGCTACACGAAGTTTATGGAAAGCTTCGGTGGGGAGACTGAGAAAGTACGTAAGGAATTAACGGTACTCATCCAAGACAACCGAGTTGAGCTTCAGGCTTTGGATTTGCAGCGCGAGGATATTATTGCTGAGCTCAATCAGCCTGTTGATCTCTCCATCTTTGATGGTTTCAATGCGGTGGCCACACAACTCAATGCTGCTGGTGAAAACATCGCGTTGGCGGACGAGAATTTTTCCGCTCAAACAGAGCATGCGTTGAGTGCACATCTTGTATCCCGGCAGCATGAATTGAGCGTAGAGCGCGAAGCAAATATTCGGTCGATTGAAGCTCTTACAGATAGACTGATAAAACTCCCTGAGATTGAACTCCACAGCCAATTCATCATTGGCCAAAAGGCGATTTCTGGCCGGCTTGATCATGGCGTAAAAGATGCTGATCGCTATGAAGAACTTCTGAGTGCTCATGAACAAAGTTCAAGTGATGTTCAGGCAGCAAGTCAGCGTTCCGCGGATATTGCTAGTGTAATTAATCATTCTGTTGGGTTCTTCCAGTCTGAGTCACGCCTCAATGATATCGCTAAACGCCAACTGATACTGGGAGAGAGCCGTCCAGGCCATGCCGCAGAACTTTCGGGATTAGCAAAATCCTTAGATGATATTAACCAGGACCTCAAGGCGGCTGATGATCGCTCTGCCTTTCTAAGGAACTCTATTGATAATGCTGGACCGGTATATGCTGAGCTAAAATCCAATCGCGCGCGCATTGACGTGATCACTCAGCAAATGGCTGAAAAAGAAGTTGCGGCTCGCCTGGATGCAGCAAAGTTGGAGCACCTTCAACTCGATCTGAAACAGATCTCTGGTTTCAAACTTACTGATAACTTTATTCTGTCTACAGCTGAAGGTGCTAAATATCTAGGTCAGGACAAAATTGAGCGCTTGACCAAGTGTTTTGGTGAGTTGGAATCCATTGACCTCCATGACAAAACTGTGCACGCAACTCAGACAGCCTTGGCTGACCAGATGGGCGTGCACGAACGTTTGATCTCAACCGGCCTGGACTACCTTAGTGCATGGCCGTCCAATATCTGCCCGCTATGTAGCGCAACCCACTACGATGCAGAAAAACTCAGAGAGAAAGTTAGGTCTCAGACGTTGCTGTCGCGGCTGAGCCAGGAAAACGCGGACCTGCTCGCACAGTCCGAAGCACGTCGTAAGAATCTGCTGGAAGAAGTAAAATCTATCACGCGAATTGCGGAAGAGGCACATGGCCAGCATTTGGCTGATCTTCGCGGAAAAATCAAAGAATTGAGTGCAAGGCTGGAGCTCATTGATCGAGACAAGTCTGATCTAGAGGTGGAGAAGCGTGCCTTAGAAGATAGATTCAATATCCTTGATAAAATTGTGTGGAGTCTCACCCAAGATGAGCTTATAACCCGTGCCCACGCCGAAATTGCTCAGCTTTCTGTCAAGCGCTCCGGATTTGTGAATCGTCAAGCTGAGTTGTCTGAAGAAATTTCACAGCTTACTCGTAGAATTTCACAAATTGATGCCGATTTGCAGGCGCTTACAACTGAAGCCGGTACCCTCAAGTCGCAAACATCTTACCAATTGGTCTCTAAGTATCTGGTCAATAATGGTGTCAGTTCAGCCCAGTTGTCTGAGCACTGCCAATCCGAGAAGAGTAAAGCTGAAGCGCAACTTGCTAGCGCCAAGGCCGAAGTTAATGAGCTTGCAGCTCAGTGCACTGCACTCCAGCAAAAGATGGTGTCCGATGGCACATGGGTGAATTTTGCTCAACTTCGATCTCAGAAGGAAGGGGTCGATCTGCAGTTGGCACGCGCTCAGTCCGCTATTAACGCGTTCTATGAAAGTCTTGCTACCTTCGTCGTTGTTCACTTGCAGGAAAGTTTAGATCAAGTCCAAGCGCTGATTAATAGCGAGCTGCAAGCCCGTCGCGTGCGCTCCGAGCAACTTGAATCCACGGAAAACAGTTTCAAGCTGCTTTTGGAACTGATGACTTCCTTCAAACCCTACCTCAAGCGCTTATCCCTTCAAAGTGAGTTGGCTGATCTGGAATTGCGGCTAGATCAGCGTAATCAGGTGGACGCGCTTCTGTGTGCAGAGCGGGAGTCTGTTATCGAGCAACTGAAGACATTGATTAAAAATTTCTTTTACGAAGATCTTATAAATACTATCTACAGGAAGATTGACCCACACCCCTCATTCAAAAAGGTGGAGTTCAAACCGGATTTTGAGTCTTCTAGCCCCGGATTGAATATTGTCGTGAGTGACGAGAACGGAATTTTAATTTCGCCAATTCTGTATTTCAGTGCTGCTCAGTCAAATATCCTCAGTCTTAGTGTGTTTTTGGCCAGCGCGCTTCACGCCAAGGATGATCATGGGAATCCGATCGATGTCGTTATGATTGATGATCCTATTCAATCAATGGACTCCATCAATATTCTCTCGACCATCGATCTGTTACGGAGCATCTGCCTCCAGTTCGATAAGCAAGTTATTATTTCTACTCACGACGAAAATTTCTTTGGGCTTTTGCAGCGGAAAATTCCTGCGGAGATTTTGGGTGCGAAGTTCATGCAGTTGGAGAAGTTTGGTGTGGTGGTTCCGGTTGAGCCATTCCTTAACTAGCATGTCGTCACGGAAGAGATGGATTTGCCCCTTTCGTGACGCACTACCCAGCGGCGGTTATTTAAGGCGGTGGTGTTCATTTGACTGAACTTGCACTGGATGCAGTGTGAGGAATTTGTTGCTGGCTGGAGGGGTGCTACAAATTATATTGACGTTTCGAATCAGATAGCCGTTGAGTAAACTGGTTTTGCGCGGACCTTGGACACTGCAGGTCCAGATGTTTCGCCCATTTGGCAGTTTTAGATGGATGCCCATTTTTTCAAAATGGCGTTGAATGCTCCGCCAATCTTTTTTCATTCCGTGGCCATTGGCGCTCTCCGGATGCTCAGTGATGTACAGCTGGAAAATACCAGGGGTGACTAAGAAGAGCATTCCATTCACTGTGTGAACCTTGGCCTTGCTGTCGTTGACCACCAAGCGATGAGTATGGATTCCGTCGCGCAGCCACTCAAGAAAGGCAAGCCCCGCGGCTTCCTGGGGGGCCGCAGCGGCGGATTGAAGGCTTCCCGTACTTGATCCAGTATCCAGCTCGCTTGGCACTTGCAACATGTCCAGCAAATCGTCGAGATAGTCAAAATCCTGGTTCGGGTGCTCGGGTACGGGCTGCTTCCCTTCCGGCGTTGGTTGCGGTAGATCCAAAGCAGACTCGCAGGTTTCACCGGTCGGCAGGGAACCGTCTGTTATCGGCTCTACCTTGCCCCTAAAGCAGTCTGGCCGAGGGTCATCGGCCCAGATAAGACTTGGCTGCAGACGAAGAAAGGTAAAGCGCTGTTGCCAGTTATCGTCTGCGACGGTCGCGCGCCATACCGCTTTGCCTTCGGGTGTTGCATCCACCAATCCATGGGACTGCAACTCATCGAACAGGGCGATATTGGAGGAGGGGATGCCATCCACTGCCTGAGCCAACAGGTGGGCGCGCAGTTTGTCGGTGGCGATCTTGCTGACCAGCCACAGATGGTCTTCGGTGAGCCAGCCGGACGCGCCGGGCTGGTTGAATTTGAACTCGTTTTTGACCAGGTGACGCAGGCCCGTGAGCAGGTGATGCTGCAACGAGTTTTTGGGGGCCAGCAGGGCCTTGGTGGGGTTGGCGCCGATATTCTGCGCGGTGGAGACCCGGTCAGCTTGCAGCACTATTTCCCCGATGGTACCGGCATGCTCGTAGTGGTTGGTCAGCAGAAACAGTAGGTGGTCCCACAGGATTGGATAGCTGCTGAGCCAGTCGAGCTGGCGGGATGTCAAAACTTGTGTGTACAGCAGCCCGGTGGCGGCGCCGTGAAGCTTGTAGTCGCGGCCGACTATGTAGCGAAAGCGGTAGGGCTGGGTCAATGGACCGTGCCAGGGGTGCCAGACCTCACCATTCTGATACTCCACCTGCAGGTCGACGGCAATCTTGCCAATGTCGTGGAGCAGGGCGCCGTAGGCAATCGCTGCGCTCCAGGCGTCGGCCTGCGCGGCTTGGTCTTCTGGGGCAGCACCGCTGGGCAGCAGATACGACTGGCGCAGCTTCAGGCTGCAGGCCACCAGTTCTAGTCCATGGTCCAGCATGCCGCCCGGGTAGGCATGGTGGTGGCTTTCGCTGGCAGGGAGTTGCTGTACATAGCTGGCGTAACGGCGGATCGGGTCGAGGTAGAGCTGATTGAACTGCGGCTCGGAGAGCGCTGTGTATTGCCAGATGCGCTCCAGCAGCTTTTTGCGGTGGTCGGCACCGAGCAGGGATTCAGAGGAGAGCGGGAGGATAAACCCCTCGGGCGCTGCAGCGAGCGTGGGCTCCGCGGCATTGCCTTTTTGATGTTTGAACCACCAGCGCTTCATCGCGGTACCTGCCTTGCATTTAGGAGGTCCTTTTGCTTTTTCGGATAGGCCTCTTACCCTTGTGCCCCCTTCCATTGCCACCGTTACCCTTTACCGCCTTGGCCTTTTTCGCGAGTGCGAAAATTCGAAGCCTGGCGCATCAGGTTACCTGTGATATCGGAATGGCCTGTCCTTTTTTCGGGAGGTAGACTGTTCGGCACTATTTGGGGGAAGGTAGCCTGATGACGTTGAACGATGCCATTTTAATCGTGCTACTGGCCGACCGGATTCATGGGACCGATGCTGCCATTCGATCAACAGCCAAGCGCTGTGCGAAACAGCTGCCACGTAGTCAGCGCGATATGCTTTTCAAAATCGGCAACAGTGCTGCACCTCGTGAACTAGTGGGCCACCTTTGCCAGTTCTTGCCGGACTGATTAGTCACATAGATATGTGCACATATTGAAGGATGAAAAGTTAGCTGAAGAGCCAATTCACGCTCGGCTAGTACTTGTGCCTCAGGTAATATAACCACACATGCCCCCAACCCTAGGAAAGATTTCACATGTCCAAACTTGCCGAATTCAAAGCACTGGAAGCTCAACTGGCTGCTCAACTTCAACAGCTGGACGCGATGAAAAACGATTCCGGCCTGAAGCAGGAAATCGAGTTTGAACAAAAGCTCAAGGCTCTGCTGGATGAGTACGGCATGAGCCTGCGCCAGGTCATCACCATTCTGGACCCGTCCAAGGGCGTGAGCGTAGCCACCTCCAGCGCCGCCACCGGCGCTCAGCGCAAGCCGCGTGAGGTCAAACGCTACAAGCACCCCCACAGCGGCGAGATCGTCGAAACCAAGGGCGGCAATCACAAGATCCTCAAGCAGTGGAAGCAGGAGCACGGCTCGGATGTCGTCGAGAGCTGGGTGCAGTAATCGCGTGCTCAATTGCAGCGACAGATGCTCGGCGTTGCAGGCAAAACAAAGGCCCCGGTAGGGGCCTTTGTATTTGAAGTGAAAAGTCACGACGTGAGACGTTCAGTCGTCTCGCGGGACTGATCCAACTGCAGCGCCAAGAGGTACTCGGACGCTTCGCGGGCCAGCCCACTGGCGCGGAAGATAGCCCGCTTGTCTTCCTTGAGAATTTTCAACCAGGACGCCAGGTACTCCTCGTGGCGCAACTCGCCCTGCGTGCCGGTGAGGGCGCAGAGAAATGCTGCACCCATCTCCGCGACCAATTCCTCGAAGGCGTAGGCTGCAGAGCCAAACGCGTGCCCGCCCGTGATGCCTTCTCGGTTGAGGCGAGCGTGGTGACCCGACCAGTGCGTCAGTTCGTGTAACGCGGTTGCGTAGTAGCTGCCGACGTCCACGAACTGGGCCTTGGTGGGCAATTGGATGAGATCCCGGATCGGTAGATAGAACGCGTCATCCCCGTAGCGATGTTCGATACGTGCGCCGCTGGCGGCCAACAGTCGCTCCGCAGGTGCATATTCGATGAACATCACCGGATCTTCACCGTCGTCGTGGTGCTGCTCGTCGTTGGGTAGTCCCTCGGTCTGCTCGATGTTGAACAGGCAATGGGTCCGTAGCAGAGCGAACTGCACCATCTTGACGTTACCTTGCTCATCAAGGACGACCTGACCGTCTTCGTCGTGCGCTTCCTTGCTCATGGGTTTGTACAGCACCGCGAGGGTCGATTGTTCGCCCTTGCGTATGTGACCACCGGCTTTGCGAGCCTGGTTGTAGGTGAGCCAGCGATCTTGGCGGTACCCGCGCAGGCGGGCTTCGGCCCACAGCAGCGGAATGTTGATGCCGGCGTAGAGGCGCCGGGTGATCGCGTTAATGGGGAAAGGTGCGTCAGCACTGGAGCCTGAAGTGGTCCAGGGTTTGATCCAGGGGATGACCCCTTGGCTTAGGGCACTGACAATCTTGTTGGTGACGTCCAGGTAGATATCGGACATGACGTTCTCCAGTCAAAGAAGGGGAACGCTGCCCGGCCGGGAAGGGTTCCCGGTGGGGTAAGTGGACAGGGGTAGGGTGGGTGTTCAGGTCGATGAGATGTCCACACCGATCTCATGTGGCAATCTGATGTGCAGGAAAACAGGGCCGGTCTTTGGCGTGATGTGAGTTACCAGTAGCTGAGTGGCAGCCGTCGATGAGCGTGAGTCGTTCTTGGAAGCTTGACCAAGTGGTAACTCAAGCGACTGGCGCAGACGGCGACCACTTACTGAAACCAAGGCGATTCCCAAGACGGCTTGCAAGCGCAGCCCTGATTGCTCGACTGCGTCAGTAGCCGTACCCACCTCAGCGATGAATTGCCATACGCCTGGGCTCAGGACAACGGCAGGTAAGGAGCGGTTCTTCCTGGACACTGGTGCCTCCCGGGAGCTGATCCTGCGATGGCTTCACGAACAACT